>JBOGTE010000030.1:0-18042 GCA_050692015.1 Candidatus Limnocylindria bacterium | reverse complement strand
CGCGCTGCACCGCCGCGACCGCGCTGAAGCGCTCGAGCAGCGGCGCCAGCGCGACCCGGGCGCGCTCGAGGTCCCCGCCGTCCAGCGCCCTCTCGGCGCGCTCGATCGTCAGCAGGAACATCCAATGGCGCACCAGGTACGCGACGTAGCCGGCGAGGAGGAGCACCAGCCCCAAAGCGATCACGAGGATCCCGGGCCGGCCGGCGCGCGCCACGACCGCGAGGAAGATGCCGATGCCGATCAGCCCGACCGCGGCCAGCCACGCTCTGCGGATGAGCGGATGCCCCCCGGGCGTGATGGTCGATCGCACCGCCTAGCGGTCGTCCAGCAGGGAGGCGGCGATGACCACGCGCTGGATCTCGCTGGTGCCCTCGTAGATGCGGTAGATGCGCGCGTCGCGGTAGGCCCGCTCGATCCAGAGCTCCTTCATGTAGCCCATACCGCCGTGGACCTGCACCGCCGCGTCGGCGACGCGGCCGAGCATCTCGGTGGCGAACAGCTTGGTCATGGCGGCGCGCTCCGTGACGCGCTCTCCGCGGTCGAGCCGCGAGGCCGCGTCGTACACCATGAGCCGCGCCGCGTGGATCTCGGTGGCGGCGTCGGCGATCATCCACTGGATCGCCTGGTTCGCCGCGATGGGCCGGCCGAACTGCGACCGCGCCTTGGCCTGCGCGACGGAGGCCTCGAGCAGGCGCTGCGCCGCGCCCACGGCGTGCGCCGCCAAGCCGAGCCGGCCGCGGTCCAGCGTCGCCAGGGCCAGGGCGAAGCCGCGGCCCTCTTCTCCGAGGCGCCGGTCCAGCCCGACACGCACGTCGCTGAAGAAGAGCTGGGCGATGGTCGAGCCGCGCAGTCCCATCTTGGCGTCGCGCGGGCCCACCTCCAGCCCCGGAGCGTCCCGGTCCACGACGAAGGCGGTGATCCCCTTCGAACCGGCGGCCGGGTCCGCGTTCGCGAAGACGACGAACAGGTCGGCGATGGGCGCGTTGGTTATGAAGGTCTTGGCGCCGGAGAGGACGTAGGCGTCGCCGTCACGCTTCGCCGTCGTCCGCAGGGCGCCGGCGTCGCTGCCGGCGCCCGGCTCCGACAGGGCGTAGGCGCCGATGCGCTTCGCGGAGAGAAGGTCCGGGAGGTAGCGGCGGCGCTGCTCGTCGCTGCCGCCGAGGTCGATGGCCGTGCCGGCCAGGCCGACCGACGCGCCGACGACGTTCCAGAGGGAGGCGTTCGCCCGGGCCAGCTGCTCGACCATCACGCAGTAGCCGAGCTTCCCCGCGCCCTGGCCGCCCACGTCCTCGGCGAAGCCGACCCCGAACAGGCCGGCCGAGGCCATCTCGTCGATCAGCGCGCGCGGGATCTCGTCGCGCTCCTCGATCTCGCGCTCGTGGGGAAGGAGCCGCTGCTCCACGAAGGCGCGGACGCTCTTCTGGAGCAGGACGAGCTCCTCGGGCAGGGTCGTGTCCATCAGCCCGCCGCCTTCAGCTTCGCGAGGAGGTCCTCCGGGATCCGCGCCGCCTTGAACGCCGGGCGCGCCAGGATGACCTGCACCGTCGTCGCATCGGCGCAGCGCTGCCCGTCGGATCGCTCGACCGCGTACTCGAACGTCCAGGACACACGGCGGATCTGCCCCACACGCACCCGGATGTCGAACTCGTCGTCGAACCGCAGGGGCGCGTGGTACCTCACCGTGGCCTCGCCGATGGTGAAGTCGAACTCCCGCCGCACCAGCTCCTGGTAGTCGATGCCCAGATGCCGGAGGTACGCGATCCGGCCGACCTCGGCGTACACGAGGTAATTCGCGTAGTACACGACCCCCTGGAGGTCCGTCTCGGCGAAGCGCACGCGCTGGCGTATCGCGAACGGGAACGCGCCTTCCGCCATGCGGCGCGAGCGTATACCGCTTGGCATGGCCCCTGCTCCTCGTTAACGCATGGCAGTTGGAAGGGACGACCACCACGACCACGCGCCTACCGAGCGCATCGAGCACGTCGAGCACGTGGACCGCACGGCCCCCGGCGCGGTGCCTGTCACCAACGTCAGCGTCGGCCCCGCCGTGGCCGCGAACGACCCCGTCGTCGCGGTCACGCGCGTCATCACGCTGGTCTTCACGGTGCTCGAGGTGCTGCTGTTCCTGCGCTTCACGCTGAAGCTGCTGGGAGCGAACATCGGCCAGCCGCTCGTGGCCGGCCTCTATGGCATCACGGAGCCGCTCGTGCGGCCCTTCCAGGGGATCTTCCCGGAGCCGCAGGTCGGCGTCGTGATCGACATCGCCGCGCTGATCGCCGTGCTGTTCCTGTTCCTGGTCGCGGCGCTGATCGTGGCGCTGGTGCGGGCCATCGCCGGCCGGCCCGTGTACTAGGCGGCGCCCAGAGCCCGGATCTCGTCCACCGCGGCCGCATCTTCGAGCGACGACAGGTCGCCGAGTTCGGCCTTGCCCAGGTAGGCGCCGCGGATGACCCGGCGGAGGATCTTGGCGTTGCGCGTCTTGGGCAGCTGGGAGACGAAGCGCACCGCCTCCGGGCGCAGCGGCTTCCCGAGGCGCTCGGCGACGGTGTCCTGGACCGCTCGCGCGAGCGCCTCGCCCGGGTCGTTCCCGGGTCGCAGCACCGCGAAGACCACGATGCCCTCCCCCTTGAGCTCGTGCGGCACGCCGATCGCGGCGGCCTCGATCACCGCGGGGTGCGCCACCGCCGCCGACTCGACCTCGGCCGGACCCACCCGCTTGCCGGCGATCTTGAGCGTGTCGTCGCTGCGGCCCTCGATGTACCAGAAGCCCTCGTCGTCGATGCGCGCCCAGTCACCGTGGACCCAGATCCCCTCGAACCGCTCCCAGTAGGTCTCCTCGTAGCGCTCGCGGTCCTTCCAGAACCCGCGGGTCATTCCCGGCCAGGGCTTGCGGATCACGAGCTCGCCCACCGCGCCGCGGACCGAGCGGCCCTGCTCGTCCACCACGTCGGCGTCGATCCCCGGCACGGGGCCGCTGAACGAGGCCGGCTGGATGGGCGTCCAGGTGGTGCAGCCCACGATCCCGCCCGAGACCTCGGTGCCGCCCGAGTAGTTGACGATCGGGCAGCGCGACCCGCCGACCTCGCGGAAGTACCACCACCACGGGTCCGGGTTCCACGGCTCGCCCGTGGAGCCGAGCACGAAGAGCGACGAGAGGTCGTGCTTCCGCACCGGGTCCTCGCCCGCCCGCATGAGCCCGCGGATGGCGGTAGGCGAGACTCCGAGGTGCGTGACGCGGTGCCGCTCGACCATCGACCAGATCCGCGACGCGTCGGGGAAGTCGGGCGTCCCGTCGTACAGGACGATCGTCGCGCCGAGCATGAGCCCGCCGGCGATCAGCCAGGGACCCATCATCCAGCCGAGGTCGGTGAGCCAGAAGATGACGTCGCCGCGCTGGAGGTCGAAGCAGTGGGCCAGGTCCTGAGCCGCCTTGACGGGGAACCCGCCGTGCACGTGGACCGCGCCCTTGGGCCGGCCGGTCGTGCCCGAGGTGTAGATGAGCATGTAGGGGTCCTCGGCCCCGGTGTCGGCGATCGCGCCCGGCTCGGACTCGCCCTCCATGACCTCGTCCCATAGGACGTCGCGCTCCGTGCGATCGAACGCGCGGCCCACGCGGCGCGCGACGATCACGCGCTCGACCGACGGCGCGGCCGCGACCGCCGCGTCGGCGGTCTCCTTCATCGGTACGATCTGGCCCCGGCGGTAGAAGCCGTCCGCGCAGATCAGCACGCGGGCCTCACAGTCGCGCAGCCGGCCGGCGATGGCGTCGGGGCCGTAGCCCGAGAAGATCGGCGTGTAGACCGCGCCGACCGCGCCGACGGCGAGCACCGCGACGACGCATTCGACCGTCAGGGGCATGAATACCCCCACACGGTCGCCCTCCTTCACGCCGAGGGCGCGCAGCCCCGCGGCGAAGCGCGTGACCTGGCGGGTGAGGTCCGCGTAGGTGACGTTGCGTACGGTGCCCTCCTCGCCTTCCGCCACGATCGCGACGCTGGTGCCCTCGGCCCCCCGCAGGGCGCTGGTCACGTAGTTGAGGCGCCCGCCGGTCCACCAGGTCGTCCAGGGGATGCCCCGGCCGGTGTCGAGCACGGCCGAGTAGGGGCGGGACCACGCGAGGCCGAGGTCCCGGTCCACGGCGCGCCAGAAGCCCTCGGTATCGGTCACCGACCAGCGGTGGAGCGAGTCGGGATCGTGGTGGCCGTTGGCCAGGGCGAAGGCGCGCAAGCGGCTCCGCTCGAGGTATCGCTCCGTGGGCTCCCACGCGTACCGGGGCGGCACGGAAGGATCTTAGCGAGCGATGGGGCTTCGCCTAGAGCGGGCTACGCCTGGCCGAGGTGCAGCAGCAGGTCCGCGAGCTCGACGTCGCGCCGGGGGCTGCGCAGCGGGGGCGGGGGCTGCTCGCAAAGCTCGTCCACGACGGCGCGCCGCAGCGAGGCCCGCTCGAACTCGTTGAGCGGCGCTACGCCGATCCGGTCCACGAGCGGGATCAGCTCGGGGCACCGGCGCTCGATCACGCCGCGCAGGAGCGCGACCTCCTGCCGGAGGAGCCCCGCCACCGATGCCACGACGCCACAGTGCCCCGCCGCGAGGGCCCCGTGGGTCAATAGGTCGATACCGGCGCCGATCGCGACGGCGCGGACGCCTTTCCGAGACCGCTAACGCGGGGCCGCGGCGGCGGGCTCGATGACCTGCTCGGCTGGCGTGGGTGCTTGCTTGCGGACGATGAAGGCCACGGCGGTGATGACCATGGCCGCGCCCGCGACGATCGTGGCGGTAACGGGCTCGGCCAGTACCGCGGCGCCGAGCAGGACGGCGACCACGGGGTTCACGTACGCGTACGTGGCTACCGTCGAGACGGGCACGTGCACCAGCAGCCAGGTGTAGGCGCTGAAGGCCACCAGCGACCCGAACACGACCAGGTACCCGAGGGCCACCAGAGAACCGACCGACCAGGCCGCCGGGTCCAAGCGGAAGACCTCGCCCGTGAGCACGGCCGCGGCCACGAGCCCGAGGCCGCCCAGGAGCTGCTGGAGCGTCGTGGACACGAGCGGGTCGCGCGGCAGCACAACTCGCTTCGAGATGAACGTCCCCCAGGCCCAGCACGCCGCCGCCACCAGGATGAACACCAGGCCCACCGGCGCGACCTCGCCGCTGATGCCCCGCGGCAGCGCGAGGAAGCCGACGCCCGCGAAACCCAGGAGCACGCCGCCCAGGGTCATGCCGCCGATCCGCTCGCCCGCGAGTCGGCGGTACACGACCACCCAGAGCGGTACGGACCCGATGAGGAGCGCCGTCAGGCCGCTCGGTACGTCGCGCTCGCCCATCTGGACGAAGCCGTTGCCGAACAAGAGCAGGGCGACGCCCACGATGCCCGCGCTCCGCAGCTCGGCGCCGCTGACGCGCAGCCGCGCCGGCCCGTCGCGGGCGAGGAGCCACACGGCCAGCACCGCACCCGCGACGATGAAGCGCACGCCCGCGCTGAGGAAGGGCGGCAGCGTATCCACGACCACGCGGATGGCGAGGTACGTCGAGCCCCAGATGACGTACACCGTCCCGAGGGCCAACCAGACCCGCCACGCCGGCGGCACCGCGGGGTCAGGGCGCAGGTACGTACTCCAGGACCACCGCCGCGATAAGGATCGCGGCGAGGGCGAGCAGGATCAGCGTGAGCGGCGCGAGGTAGAAGAATGCGAGCGCGACGGCCAGCAGTGTGAGCGCGCGCCCGCCGGAGAGGCCGTAGTGGGTGCGGGTCCCCCACCAGGCCAGCAGCCCGAGCCATCCGAGGTACAGCAGGCCGGCGAGCTGCGGCAGCGCCGTCCCGGCGGCGTGCGGCCCCGCCACCAGCGCCGCCAGGAGGGCGATCGGGCTCGTCAGGCCCACCGCGTACCCGAACAGGACGAGCATCGGGCGAAAGGGCTGCCTTAGGCCGTTCAGCCGCGCAGCGGCGTGGACGGCCGTCGCGCCGAGGAGCCAGACCAGCACGGGCGAGACAGCGCCGACCGCCAGCAGCGCGGTCCAGGAGCTCTGGAAGAGGTGCAGCACCACCGCCGTCATGTCGCGGCCGAGAGAGGCGAGGAGCGCATCGACGGCGGGGCTGCGGCCCGGACCGAACATGACCTCTTCCACCGCCACCTCGCTCGCGAAGCGGAGCGTGTTGAGGACCGAAAGCGTCGTCGCCGCCGCGACCAGGAGCAGCGCGACCCCGAGGCGCCCCTCGCGCAGCACGCGCGCGGCGCCGCTACGCGGCGAGCGCAGCAGTGCGAGAACGATGCTCACGCGAACGCCGCGGCGAGCGCTTCGCGGATGGCCGCGTCCGTCCCGTCCGCGACCGCGCTCCGCGCGTGGACCGGCGCCTGCGGCGGGTCCGCGTCGTGGAGCTCGCGGGGGACGTCTGCGCCGAGCATGATCAGGTACTCCATCGACCAGGTGCGGCGTACGGCGTCCAGGTCGTAGCCCCCTCCGCCCATCGCGACCCACGGGTACGGCGTCCGGGCGAACCAGCTGACGCAGTGCTCGCGGGCGCGCGTCGAGACGAGGAGATTCGTGAGCGGGTCGGTGAAGTGCGGGTCGATCCCCTGCTGCGTCACCAGGACGTCGGGCCGGTAGCGCTCGAGCAGCGTCGGCACCACGGCGTCGAACGCGCGCACGTACGCCGCGTCGTCCGTGTAAGCCGGGAGCGCCACGTTCACGCTGTAGCCCGTTCCCTTCCCAGTACCGCGCTCCTCCGCGAACCCCGTACCGGGGAAGAGCGAGCGGCCGGACTCGTGCAGCGAGATGGTGAGGACGCGGTCGGTGTCGTAGAAGGCCGCCTGCACCCCGTCGCCGTGGTGCGCATCGATGTCCACGTACGCCACCTTCATCCCGCGGTCGGCCAGGAGGCCGCAGACGACCGCCGGGTCGTTGTAGATGCAGAACCCCGAGGCGCGGGCGCGCATCGCGTGATGGAGCCCGCCCGCGCCGTTGAACGCCACGCGCGCCCTGCCGGCGACGACCTCCTCCATCGCCACCAGCGACGCCCCGGTCGTGAGCAGAGAGGCCTCGTGCATGCCCCGGAAGGGCGGCGTGTCGCCCCATTGATCGAGGCCCCAGCGGCCGTAGTCGAGGTCGGGCTCGGCGGAGGCCGTAGTCACGGCCTCGACGTAGTCCGGAGCGTGGATGCGCTCGATCTCCTCGCGTGTCGCCTCGCGCGGCGCGAGCAGCGCCGCGTTGTCCCGCTCGAACGCACCAAGTCGCGTGAGCGTCTCGTATACGCCGCGAAGCCGCTCCGGCCGGAGCGGGTGGTCGGCCCGGTAGACGTGCTCTGTCAGCCGCACGTCGTAGACGAAACCGGCGCGAATACTCCGCATAGCCGTGACGCTACATGCGCCGAAGGAGGCGCACCGCGGATGACGCGGCGGAGGGGATGCGCGGACGCGACGCGGTGAGGGGTGGGCCGCCATATGGCACGCGCGCCAGCGCGTGCCTGGCGGAGGTACCTCATAGGAGCGTCCGCGCGCCCCGAGCCGCGTCGGGTACCGCGGTGCGCCGCCACCGCTGCGTAGAGTTGGCGCACATGAAGCAGTACCTCGCGATCCTGCGCAAGATCGTGGACGAGGGCGTCGATCGCCCCGACCGCACCGGCACCGGCACGCGCGCGGTATTCGGCGAGGTCATGCGCTTCCGCATGAGTGAGGGCTTCCCCGCGGTCACGACCAAACGGCTCGCTTTCCGCGCGGTGATCGCGGAGCTTCTGTGGTTCATCTGCGCGAGCTCCGACGTGAAGGAGCTGCACAAGCTGGGCGTGCACATATGGGATGGCAACGTGTTCGCCGACTACTGGCGCCCGAAGGCGCGCTTCGAGGGCGACGCCGGACGCAATTACGGCCAGCAGTGGCGGGACTGGGACGCACCGGGCGACCGGCGCGTGGATCAGCTCGCGGACCTCGTAGCCCGTATCCGCTCGGATCCCGCGAGCCGCAGGCACGTCGTCACCGCCTGGGACCCCGCGGAGATCGAGGACACCTCGCTTCCCGCCTGCCACGCCTTCTTCCAGCTCTTCGTGGCCGACGGACGCCTCTCGCTGATGATGTACCAGCGTTCGGCGGACATGTTCCTGGGCGTGCCGTTCAACTCGGCTCAGTACGCGCTCCTGCTGCACCTGATCGCCCAGCTGACCGATCTCGAGCCCGATGAGTTGATCCACGTGCTCGCGGACGCGCACGTCTACAGCACTCACTCGAATGCCGTGCGCGAGCAGCTGTCGCGCGAACCGTTCCCAGCCCCGAGGCTGTGGCTCGACCCCTCGCTCCGCAGCCTCGAGGACGTGGAAGCGCGCTACCGCGGGATCCTGGCGAGCGTGGATGCGGGCGAGAAGCCGGGCCCGCTGCTGGACGGCGTCGCGCGCCTGGTGGACTACCAGCATCACCCCGCGATCAAGGCGGAGATGGCGGTGTGAGGATCTCCTTCGTCGTCGCTTACGCGAGGGGCCGGGTGATCGGGAAGGACAACGCGCTGCCCTGGAGGATGCCGGCGGACACGCGCCGCATGCGCGAGTTGACCATGGGCAAGCCGCTGATCATGGGCCGGCGGACCTACGAGTCGATCGGGCGGCCGCTACCCGGGCGCACCAGCATCGTGCTGACTCGCGACGAGGCCTTCCGGCCCGAGGGCGTGCTCGTGGCGCGCACCGCGGAAGAGGCGCTCGCGCTCGCCGGCAACGCCGAGGAGGTCGTCATCTTCGGCGGGACCGAGGTGTTCCGCCAGTTCCTGCCACGCGCGGACCGCCTCTATCTCACGGAGATCGACGCCGACATCCCGGGCGACCGCACCTTCCCCGAGATCGACGAGCGCGAGTGGCGCGAGGTCGAGCGCACCGAGTTCGGACCGGATGAGAAACACGCGCACCCGTACCGCTTCCTCACGCTGGACCGGATCCGCCAGGAGCGGGCCTCGCGCTAGGGCGTGCGTCCGATCACGGCCATGCAGCCGCTGCGGAAGGACACGCGCTGGACCACCAGCGGGAAGTCCTCCGTGAGGTCCGCGAAGACCTGCTGCAGCGCGGTCGCGATCTGCTCCTTCGCGGCATCGGGCACGATGCCCACGTCGAGGTGCCTCAGCTTGAGCACCAGGCGGCCATCGACCGAGCCACCGATGAGGTCGGCGCGAGCGGGGACGGTGAGCGGGCCGGCGGTTACGACCGCCGACAGGTGAAGGCCGGCCGGATCGAATGCCACAGCGACGCTCGAAACGGTCACCGGGATGTTGGCCGAGTCGGTCTCGAGCGCTTCGGTGACCGCGTCGGTCATCTCCGCTCCCGTCACCACGAATGCGGCGGGCTGGTCCTTCGAGGCGGCCGAGAACTGGACCAGCAGATCGAAGCGCTCCTCGACGTCGCCGCCCGAGAACACGCGACCCTGGGTCTCCGCGCCGCACACGCTGGTGAGCCGCTCGACCGCGGTCAGCCCGGCCGAAGCCAGCTTGCCGCCCTCCACGGTCAGGTCCAGCTCGGTCCGCAGCAGGTCGCCGGTCGAAAGTGACAGCGCGAGCGGGTGCGTGAAGTCCGTGCCGGAGACTCCGACCCCCTCGACCGTGAACGCGCCCGACGTCTCCTGCGCGGCGCTGATCAGCACGGTGTATCCGCCGCCGACCACGTCCCCGATCACTACCCTCTGACCGCCGTCCCCGGCGACGTCGCACCTCGGGATCTGCCGCTCGGTGGCCGTGCCGGTCGCTCCGCAGCGGAGCCCGCGCGGGTCGATGACAACGAAGCCGACTCCTGCGGGAGCGGCGAAGCGCAGCTTCGGCGTCGGCGGCTGCGGCTCCGGCTGCGCCGGCGCGGGCTCGTTCTGCTTGACCTCCACCTGCTGGCCGGCGCCGACGCTGACCTCGCCCCCGGCCTCGGCCTGGACCAGCACCTCGCCCTCGCCGGTCTTGACCGTCGTCTTCGTGGTGCCGTCCGGCTGCTTCTCGACGATCGTCTCGAAGGCCGTCCCCCGCACGATCGCCGTCATCGAAGGCGTCTTGATCTCGAATCTGGAGTCGGGGGTCGCAAGGTCCGATACGGACGCCCAAGTGCGCCCGATGGTCTGCTCGATCGTGAGCTGGATGCCGCCGCTCGACGTCTTCACCAGCGACACGACGCGCACGTCGCTGCTCGGCTCGACGGAGAGGGTGGATCCGTCGAAGAACGTGAGGACCGCCCGGCCCTCCGCGTCGGCACGCACGAGGTCTCCGGAGGCGAACACCTCCCCGTCCAGCGCCGAGACGAACTCGGGGTCGCCGGTGCGCTGCGCGAAGACGCCCGCGTTCAGCACCGCCAGCACCGCGTTGTCCGCGGCCTGCGCGATGGAGGTCCGCGGGAAGTAGAGGAACGCGGCGACCGCCACGACCAGCACGAGTAGGACGACGAGTGCCTTCTTCATCGGACGGCGGGCAGGCTAGCAGATGAGGTCGCGTGGATCGGCATCAGCGGGGACGCGAAGTCAGCCTGCCTGATGCTTCTCCCAGTCAGCGCGGAGGACCTCGCAGCGCCAGTGGTCGTGCCAGCGGCCTTCACGCCAGAGGTGCTCCCGCTCGACGCCGATCTCGCGGTAGCCGGCCTTCATCAGGGCGCGTTTGCTCGCCTCGTTCTCCATGAATGCGCCGGAACTGAGCTTATGGAGGTTGAGCTGGCGAAAGGCGTACGCCGTCCTCAGCGCCATGGCCTCGCTCGCGTAACCCCTACGCCAGCAGGTCTTGTCACCGATGACGATCCCGGTGATCGCGCGCGAGTCGATCCAGTCGATCTGGTGGATGCCAACGCCCCCGATCGTCTTTCCTTCGGCCTCGATGACCCACCAGACGACGTCCTTCGCCTCGCCGATCTTCTTCAGGAATTCCTTCTCCTGCTCGAGCGACAGAGGGAACGTCACCGCGAGGTAGCGCGTGACCTCCTGGTCCGCGAACCACTCGACGAACCGCGCGGCGTCCGTCTCGTCCGGGGGGCGCAGCGTCACCTTCTCGCCCTTTAGTACGGGCCCGTACATGGTCTCCGAGGATAGCGGCGCTCAGGCCGCCGGAGGGAACTCCTTCGACAGCTCGAGGCTGTGCTCGTGCGAGTGGCGCGCCTGGTAGCCGGCGAGATGCGCCGCCGTCACCCGGCCCCAGTCGCTGTGGATCGCGGGCCGCTCCCCCGCTCCCGGCACCTGCATGAGCGCGACGATCTGCTGGTGCGCTCGGAGCAGGCGCCTGGACAGATCCATCGGCTCGCGGTGGGGATCGCCGGTCATCCCCTCAGGGATGGCTTCGAGGTGAGGCGCGACCTCCTCGAGCGCCCGGCGGACCCGCTCGGCGAAGACCTCGGCGACGTCGGTGACGTGGCCGATCAGGTCGATCCCGGTCCAGTCCCCGAATCTCGTCGCTGCCAGCCGCTCTGCGGGGACGCGGCGGACGATGGCGCTGACGGTCGCGGCGTCGTCCATGAGCGTGAACGCGGTGTCCTCGTCGTACGACAGGAGCTCCACCACGCAAGCATGATGCGACTTAGCCGGCGGCCTCGTCCTCCGAGCCGTCCTCGAGCTGCGCCAGACGCTCGGCCTCGTACTTCTCCTGCAGCGCCTCGACCATCTCGTCGAGGTCGCCGTCGAGGATCCGCTCGATGTTCGACAGGTTGAAACCCAGGCGCTTGTCGGTGATGCGGTCCTGCGGGAAGTTGTAGGTCCGCATCTTCTCGGCGCGCTCGGCGCGGCCGATCTGCGCGCGGCGGGCGGCGCCCTCGGCGGCCTCGCGCTCCTCCGTCTCCCGGGCGAGCAGCCGGGCACGCAGCACGGCCATCGCCTTGGCCTTGTTCTTCATCTGCGACCGCTCGTCCTGGCAGGTCACGACGAGGCCCGTCGGCAGGTGGGTGATGCGGACCGCGGAGTCCGTCGTGTTCACGCCCTGGCCGCCCTTACCGCCGGCGCGGTAAACGTCGATCTTCAGGTCGCGCTGCTCGTCGATGACGATGTCCACCTCCTCGGCCTCCGGTAGGACCGCGACCGAGGCGGTGGAGGTGTGGATGCGGCCCTGCGCCTCGGTCGAGGGGACGCGCTGTACCCGGTGCACGCCGGACTCGAACTTCAAGCGGCTGTAGGCCCCCTTGCCGCCAATCCGGACGATGACCTCCTTGAAGCCGCCCTTCTCGCTCTCGCTCTGCGAGAGGATCTCGGTCTTCCAGCGCTTGCGCTCGGCGTACCGGGAGTACATGCGGTAGAGGTCGAGCGCGAAGAGCGCGGCCTCCTCCCCGCCCTCGCCGCCCCGGATCTCGACGATGACGCTCTTCTCGTCCAGCGGGTCCTTCGGCACGAGCTGGCGCCGGAGCTCCTCGGTGATGCGGGCGGCGTCGGCCTCCGCGGCCGCGAGCTCCTCGCGGGCCAGGTCGCGCATCTCCCCGTCCTCGCTCGCGATGAGCTCCGCCGACTGGTCGCGGGCCTTTTCGGCGCGCTCGAGGCCCTCGATGTTCGCGATGACCGGAGCCAGCGCGGCGTGCTCCTGCCCCAGCTCGCGGAGCCGGTTGCGGTCGCTGACCACGGCCTGGTCGCCCATCAGCCGCCCGATCTCGTCGTAGCGCTCCCTGGTCCGGGCCAGGCGCTTGCGGAGCCCCGGCGAGAGCTCGGTCACGCCGCCTGCTCCTTCTCGCGGTCGCCCGCCATGGCCTCCTCGAGCGAGGCGACGGCGACCTCGATCATCGGCCGGTCCGGTCGCCGCGTCGTGATCCGCTGCATCACGATCCCCGGCCACACCAGCGCCCGCATCAGGGGGTTCCGCTCGCGGGCCGCCCCGAGCTTCAGCAGCTCGTAGGAGACCGCCGCCACCGGGATCACGAGGAGCAGGCGGGCGAAGAGGTCGATGACGATGTTCGTGCGCGGCATGAAGGTGAAGGCGACCACCGCCACCAGCACCACGATCAGCAGGAACGCGGTCCCGCAGCGCGGGTGCGCCGTCGGGTACGACTCGATGTGCTCGGGGTCGAGCGGGTCCTGGTGCTCGTACGCGTGGATGGTCATGTGCTCGGCGCCGTGGTACGCGAACACGCGCCGGATGTCGGGCATGAACGAGATCCCGACGATGTACCCGAGGAGCAGCACGACCCGGATCAGGCCCTCGACGACGTTCAGGACCGTGGCCGAGGGCACGACCGCGTGCAGCAGCTGCGTGGTCACGTAGGGGATGCCGACGAAGATGAGGAGCGCGAACCCCACCGAGACGGCCACGACCCCGGCCATGCCGGCCGTCCCGGGCTTCGACGCCTCCGGCGTGCCCTCCATCTGTATGTCGGCCGAGCGCATGAGCATGCGCGTGCCGTGCGAGAGCGCCTCCCAGAGCACGATCACGCCGCGGACGAAGGGCCAGCGCGCGATGGGCGAGCGCTGCAGCGGCGAGTCGAGCGGCTCGCGGTAGCGGTAGATCTCGCCGTTCGGCCGCCGGCAGGCCATGGCCAGGGTGTGCTTCCCGCGTATGACGACGCCCTCGATGACGGCCTGGCCCCCATAAGCGGTCACGGGACGCACAGGAGTAATGGTCCTCGCCTCGGAGGATCCCTTGTCCAGGGCGACGCGCTTCTAGAGCGTCTTGGCCGCGGCCGGCTGCTCCGCTTTCTGAGAGCTCTTCGCGTAGCGCTTCTGGAACCGGTCTACGCGGCCCTGGGTGTCGATGAGGTGCTGCTTGCCGGTGAAGAACGGGTGGCACTTCGAGCAGACCTCGACGTGCAGCTCCGGCTTGATCGACATCGTCTGGAACGCGTTGCCGCAGGCGCACACGACCTTCGCGGCGACGTAGCTCGGGTGGATCTTCTCTTTCACGGCCTGCTCCCTATGCCTGTGCCTGCGGCACGATGCTGACGCGGCGGCGGTCGTCCCGCGCCGGCCCGTACTGCACGGTGCCCGCGATGAGCGCGAACAGCGTGTGGTCCTTGCCGACGCCCACGTTCTCGCCGGCCAGGAGCCTCGTGCCCCGCTGCCGGACGAGGACCGCGCCCGCGTCCACGACGTTCCCCGCGTACTGCTTCACGCCGAGCCGCTGCCCGGCCGAGTCGCGGCCGTTCCGGGTGGAACCGCCGCCCTTCTTGTGTGCCATCTCTTATGCCTCGATCTTCGTGATGCGGAGCTGCGTCCCCAGCGCGCGTTGGCCGCTCAGCTTCCGGTAGCGCGTCTTGTTCTTGTACTTCAGGACCTTGACCTTGTCGCCCTTCGTCTGAGAGACGATCTCCGCCGTCACCTTCGCCTTCGGCGCGGCCTCGAGGCGGTCACCGTCGGACAGGAAGACGACGTCCTCGAGGGTCACGGTGGCGCCCGGCTCGCCCGGGAGCCGGTCTACCGTGACCACTGCGCCCTCTTCGATCCGGTACTGCTTCCCACCGCTGCGGACGACGACCTGCATCAAGACCTTCCGAACAAGAAAAGTCGCCGCGCCCGCGGCGCGACGTACGTAAATGGTACCAGAGCGGTCGAGTTCTAGGCGCGCGCGCGGGAGTCGAGGGCGACGACCTGCAGCTCGCTCGGCAGCGAGCTCCGGGTCACGGACAGCTTGGGGACCGGCGTGAGCTCCTTGACGCCGAGCTCGTGCAGGAGGCGCTCGAAGGGGCCGTCCTTCTTCTTCGCCTCGGGGTCGTACGACATCGGCACCACGACCTTGGGGCCGAGCTGGTGGACGACCTCCGCGGCCATTGCCGCGGAGAGGTTCGTCTCGTGCCCGCTGATCGGCACCAGCACCACGTCCACCTCGCCGATGCGCTCGAGGTCCGTCGCCGGGAGCACGTGCCCCAGGTCGCCGAGGTGGCAGACGATCAGGTCATCGACCCGGATGGCGAAGACCGTGTTCGCGCCCCGCGACGCGCCGCTCTCCTCGTCGTGGAAGGTCGCGATCCCGGTGACCAGGATCTCCTGGACCTCGTACTCGCCGGGACCCGTGAGCACGACCGGCTCGCCGCCCACGGACCGCATGCTCCCGTGACCCGGGTGGTCGTGGGACATGGTGACCAGGTGGGCCTCGGTCTTGGGGATGGCGTGGCCGGACTTGGGGTCCGGCGGATCCGTGAGGACGATCCCCTCCTTGCCTCGCATGCGGAAGCAGGCGTGGCCCAGCCAGGTGAGATCCATCCGGGTGCGACGATACGCGAAAGACGCGGCGCGCCTTGGCGCCCTAGACGAGCGGGAGCCAGATCCCGGCGGCGAGCAGGACGATGAACAGCGCGGCGAAGACCAGCGTCCCGCGCACGATGTCGGCGCGGTCCGCGACGTTGTCGCCGAGGCGCATGGCCAGAGGAGCCGTGAGGAGCGGCAGCAGCGCGAGCGTAGGTATCAGGCCGAGAGCCCAGACGAGGATCAGGATCACGAATGGCGCGACGACCGCGACCGAGAGCGCGGCGCGAGTCACATGCGCTCGGGCGCGCTGACGCCGAGGAGTCCGAGGACCTGGCGCAGCGTGACCTGCACCGCACCCACCAGACGCAGCCGCGTGCGGGACAGCCTCTCGTCGTCGCTCACGACGCGATGGTCGCGGTAGTAAGCGTGGAACTCGCCGGCGAGCTCGAGCGCGTACACGGTCAGGAGGTGCACCGCCCGCCGCTCGAGGACGTCCTCGAGGAGCTCCGGGAAGCGCAGCAGCGACTTGACCAGGGCGATCTCGGCGGGCGAGGTCAGGAGCGTGACGTCCGCGCCCTCCGCCGACAGGCCGCGCTCCGCGGCGGTCCGGAAGACGCTGGCGATGCGGGCGTGCGCGTACTGCACGTAGTACACGGGGTTCTCGTTCGACTGCTTGACCGCGAGCTCGAGGTCGAAGTCGAGGGTGCGGTCCGCACCCGACTGAACGAAGAACCAGCGCGCCACGTCCACGCCCACGCGGTCGATGAGATCCTCGAGCCTGATGAACTCGCCCCGGCGGCGGGACATGCCGAGGATCTCGCCCTCGTGGAGGAAGCGAACGAACTGGTACAGCACGACCTCGAACCGGGATGGGTCGATGCCGAGCGCGGGCAGCGCGACCTTCATCTGCTCGAGGTGGTACTGGGTGTTGGCGCCCCAGACGTTGAGCTTGAGGTCGAAGCCCCGTTCATCGAGGCAGAGCCGGTGGTAGGCGATGTCCGTGCCGAGGTACTTCGGGTCGCCCTGCGCATCGACCAGGACCCATCCTTCGTCCCCCTCCCGACGGAGCGCGACGGCCCCCGGAGTCTCGAAGAAGACGACACCCTGCCGCTCCACGATCACGCCGCGCTTTCGCAGCTCCTCGATCGTTTCGCCGAGGTACCCGGACTCGATGAAGGAGGACTGCTTGAACCAGGTGTCGAACCGGATGCCGAACTTGTCGGCCACCCGCTGCGCATCGGCGACCACCCAGTCGATCCCCATCGGGGCGAAGACCTTCGCCTGCTCCTCGGCCGGAAGTTCTCGGTACCTGTCGCCGTCGCGCTCACTGATCTGTGACGCGATGTCCGTGACGTAATCGCCCTGGTAGCCGTCGGCGGAGAGCTCGACGGCTTCGCCGAGCAGCTGCCGGTACCGCACGGCGATCGAGAGACCGAACCGCCGGAGCTGCGTGCCGCCGTCCTCGACGTAGTACTCGCGGTGCACGTCCGCTCCGGCGAACGTGAGCACGTTGGCCAGGACGTCGCCGATCGGACCGCCGCGCGCGTTCGCCACGGTCACCGGCCCGGTCGGGTTCGCCGAGATGAACTCGACTTGGATGCGCCGGCCGGCCAGGGCACGCGACCGTCCGAAGTCGGCGCCCGCGGCGGCGATGGCGTCGGCCTGCCGGGCGACCCAGCCGTCGGCGAGGCGGACGTTCACGAACCCGGGCTTCGCCACCTCGACGGAGGCGATGGCCTCGGTGGGCTGCACCCTCTGGCGGATGGCCTCGGCGAGCTCGAGCGGCGGACGTCGCAGCGGCTTGGCCAGCTTCATCGCCACGCCCGTCGCGTAGTCGCCGTGCGCGGGATCGGCAGGTCGCTCCACCCCGACCGTGGCCGTGGCGGTCTCGGGGCCCCAGCCGAGGTCCGCCGAGGCGCGCTGGAGAGCGGCGCGCAGGGCCGCGGCGACAGCGTCACGAGGTGTGGGGGTCACGGCACCAAGTCTCCCAGAGCGACCGCCGCGATGGATGCGGCTAGTGCGACTCGAGGTCGGGCAACGCGCCCCGGGTCGGCTCGCGCAGCCGGGCGACCTCGTCGCCGCTCGGCTCGTGCCCGCCGAAGACACGCAGCGTCAGGAGCGCCGCGACGACGTAGACGGCCCCGAGCGTCGCCAGGTTGACGGTCCAGCCCGCGTCGCCGAGCTGCGCGCGAGCCGCACCGGCGACCACGGACCCGAGCGCCGCCGTGGCGCTCCAGGCGATGGTCAGTGCAGCTGTGACGCCCGCGCGCTCCGCGGGGCTGAACGACGAGAGCGTGAACGCGCGATAGGTCGATGACGACCCGTACATGAGGCCGGCCCGGATCGTGAGGGCGCCCGCGGCGACGAGCGCCAACGGCACGAAGCCCGCGAGGAGCGCGAAGGGGACCGACAGCACCTGCACCAGGACCACTGAGCGAAGCTGTCCCAGACGCGGGGCCAGATGGATGCCGTGCAGGAGCGCGCCGAGGCTGCCGCCGACCGCGATCGCGCCCAGCGCCACGCCCAGCGTGGCGAAGTCGAGCCCGAAGCGGTCGGCGAAGAAGAGGTTGGTGAACGGCAGGAAGCTGCCGGCACCGAAGCCGAACAGGGCCTCGATGCCGCCGAACTTGACGAGGAGGTCGCGCCGGAGGGGCGCGTCCAGGGACCCGCGGGGCACCGGGACGGCGCGCACCAGCAGGATGGGCAGCGCGGAGGCAGCGGCCACCAGGCCGCCGAGCCCCACGAGGACCCGCAGCGTCAGCAGCGAGTCCGTGCCGGCGCCCACCGCGCGCGCCACCGGGTCGGCCAGCTGGCCGGCGACGTACGCGGCGAGGAAGGCTGCGATGGTGCCGAGGGCGATCTGCTGTCCGAACCGCCGAGGCCGGTCGCCGCTCGCCGTAGCGTCCGCCAGGAGCGCCGAACCCGACGAGTACACGACGATCCCGCCGCCCCCCAGCAGCGC
>JBOGTE010000029.1:0-18943 GCA_050692015.1 Candidatus Limnocylindria bacterium | reverse complement strand
CGACCACGCCGAGCGGATCGTCGCCTTCGCGCGGTCGCACGAGGGCGACTGGGCTGTCACCGTCGTCCCCCGGCTCGCCGCGCGCATCGAGGAATGGGGCGACACCGTGGTCGTGCTGCCGGCGGACGCGCCCGACCGATGGGAGGACGCGCTCTCGGCGCGCGGACACGCGGTAGCGGAGCGGACGCTGCGCCTCGCCGATCTGTTCCGCGAGCTCCCCGTCGCGCTGCTGGTCCCAGCGCGGTCGTAGCGTCCGGGGATACAGTCGGCCGAGTGCGTCCCGTCCCCCTGCGCGCCAAGTCCCTCTCCGACTACGAGCCGCTCGTCGGCGCCGAGAGGATCGCCGAGCTGCGGCGGCTCGCCGAGCCGCTGCGCGGCGCGCGTGTCGTGCACCTGAACGCGACCTCGCACGGCGGCGGGGTGGCCGAGATCCTCCACAACCTCGTTCCGCTCATGCGCGACGCCGGCCTGGACGCGAGCTGGTACGTGCTGGAGGCCGATCATCCGTTCTTCGAGATCACCAAGCGCGTCCACAACGCGCTCCAGGGCATGCCGCTCGACCTCAGCGAGGCGCAGCGCGCCCTCTATCTCGAAACGCAGCGCGAGAACGTCGAGGGCATGCCGGACGCGGACATCGTCATCGCGCACGACCCGCAGACGGCGGCGATGCGGCACTTCGCCGGGGCGCGCGGCGCCCACTGGATCTGGCGGTGCCATCTCGACTCGACCGCGGCCTACGAGAACATCTGGAGGTTCCTCACCCCGTACCTGGGGCTCCACGACGCCGCGATCTTCACGATGGAGCAGTTCGCGCGCGGCGACCTGGGTGTGCCGCGTGTCCTGTTCAGCTCGCCCTCGATCGATCCCTTCAGCGAGAAGAACAAGCCGCTCGCTCCGAACGTCTGCCACCGCATCCTGCGCGCGTTCGGCCTCGATGTGGACCGGCCGCTCCTGGTACAGGTCTCGCGGTTCGACCCCTGGAAGGACCCGCTGGGAGTGATCGACGCGTACAACATCGTGAAGGAGGAGATCCCCGAGGTGCAGCTCGCGCTGGTGGGGTCGATCGCCGACGACGACCCGGAGGCGAAGGAGTTCTACGCGCGCAGCCTCGCGCACGCCGGGGACGACCCGGACATCCGCTGCCTCACCGACCTCGACGGCATCCACGACCGGGAGGTCAACGCCTTCCAGCGCACCGCGACGGTCGTCATCCAGAAGTCGCTGCGCGAGGGCTTCGGCCTGGTCGTGGCCGAGGCGCTCTGGAAGGGAACGCCGGTGGTGGGAGGCGCGGTCGGCGGGATCCCGCTCCAGGTGGTCCACGGGAAGACCGGCTACCTCGCGGACACCATCGAGTCGTGCGCCGAGCACTCGCTGATCCTGCTGCGTGACCCCGAGCTGCGCGCGCGGATGGGTGCGGCGGGCGGGGAGCACGTCCGCGAGCGCTACCTCATCACGCGCGACCTCGGCGACCACCTCCGGCTCTTCGGAGAGCTGCGCGAGACCGCTCGCGGCTGACCGCTCCGAACCCGGTCGCCTGCGCGGGGCCGTGGTGGCCGCGTGGGACCTCGCCCTGGACCGGGTGTGGGGTCACTACGCGCTGTCGAGCGGCGTCATCGCGCGCAGCCTGCGCCTCGGGCCGTCCGACATGGTGCTGGACGTCGGCGGGGGGACGGGCGGGGTCTCCGCGCGCCTGCGCGGGTCGGTCCGCGGCGTCGGCGTGATCGAGCCGAGCGAGGCGCTCACGCAACGGGGGCGCCGGCGCCACCGCGGCGTCGCATTCGCCGTCGGCGACGGCCGCCGCCTCCCGGTGCTGGACGCGTCCGTGGACCACGTGCTGCTGATCGAGGTGCTCCACCACGTCGATGACGCCGCCACCGTCCTCGAGGAGGCGTCCCGCGTCCTCCGCCCGGGCGGCTCGATCCTCGTCGAGGAGACGGGCTTCGACGGCCCGGTCGGCAGGATCCGGCTCTGGATCGAGCGGGCGCTGCTCGAGGGGGTCTGGCCGCGCTCCCGGGCGGAGCTGCTGGGGGGCCTGGCCGCCCTGGGCTTCCGCGGGGAGGTCCTGGAGCACGAGGGCTTCGTGATCGTCGCCCGCCGCGCCTAGCACCCAGACAAGCCGAAACCGAACGGCCACCGAGCGTTTACCGGCTGTTGACCCTGCCCGCCTGCTCCACGGGCTACGTTGCTGGCGGTGGGCGGAATGCCTCTTCGCGGCCGGGTGGCCGCACTGCTCCTAGCTGCCTCGGGCGCGCTGGTGCTCGTCCTCTCGACGGTGCCCGCCCCGGCGTCCGCGTCCAGCACGACCATCACGGTGCTGGCGGGGACCGCGACCGTCACGGGCGCCGGAGGTCCCGCGACCGCGGCCAGCGGCGACCTGGTGCGCGCGGGTGACGAGGTGCGCACGTCCGCGGACGGCCACGCCGTCCTGACCTTCTTCGACGGCTCCACCATCGTCGTGGAGCCCGGTACGACGCTGGTGCTCGAGGAAGCCACCGCGGGGCAGGGGTCCATCGCGGTGCGGGTCTTCCAGTCGGTCGGGACAACGTGGTCGAGCGTCGCCGGCCTGCTCTCAGCGCAGTCGCGCTTCGAAGTGCGAACTCCGGCGGCGACCGCGAGCGTACGCGGCACCGCCTTCGAGGTCGAGGTGGCGGCGGACGGCGCCACTCGCGTGCGCACCTCCGACGGAGCGGTCGCGGTTTCGAACGCCGCCGGCGAGGTGCTCGTCGGCGAGGGCGCCGAGACGACCGCTCGGCCGGACGAGGCCCCGGCGCCGCCGTCGGCGCCTCCCCCCTCGACCCGCCGCGTCCTCGAGATCGGCGAGCGCGCCGTGCTCGTCGTGGACGCCGTGGGCCGCGGCTGCGGGCTCCAAGACGGCAAGGTCGTCCAGGAGATCCCCGGCTGCGTCGTACGCGAGGGCAGGGTCGAGATCGAGGACACGGAGGACGTCGGCGACTACCGCCTCGCGGTGACCGAGGACGTCGGCTCGGACACGACCGTCGTCGAGCGCACGTTCAGTGCGGGCGGCGCCGAGACCGTGCGCACCCTCGACCTGCCCGCGACGGCGGCCGCGCCGCGCACGCCCGTGCCGGGGGCGCGACCGACGATAGAGGTCACGCTGCCGCTCATCGGCACGATCCCGGTCCAGCTCGAGGTCGCGACCGCCGTCCCGGTCGCCCGGACGCCGGCCGCGGCCAGCCCGACCGGGGCAACGCTCGCGGCGCCGACCCTGACGCTGCCGCCGCTGCCGTTCGGGCGGGCGACCGCGACCCCCCTTCCGACGACCCAGCCCGCGCCCGTCCTGACCGCGACGCCGACGGTCGCACCCCCGATCGTCCCGACGCCGACGCCGATCCTGGCCGTCCCGACATTGAACGTCGAACTGACGCCGACTCCCACACCGACGCCGAGCCCATCACCCACGCCGTCGCCGACCCCGACGCCCGCGCCAACGACGACGCCCACGCCGACCGACTGCACGATCGACCCCCTCCCTGTCGGTTGCCCCTAGGAGCGCGCAAAGGCACTTCGCCTAGCCGGCCGCGCGATCCTCGCGTCACAGGTGCGTACGCTGCGACGTAGATGACCGCGCACCACATCAGGCGTCGCGATCTCCTGCGACTCGGCGCCGCGAGCGCCGCAGCGCTCGCCTGCCAGGCGGCCGTCCCGATACCCACGCCTACGGCCGGCACGCCGACGCCTACGGCGACCAGCGCACCGGACCCGACCGCATCACCGGCCTCGCCACCCCCGCGCGGCGGCGTGCTGATCCGCGCCGACGCGTTCGCCGACGGCCGCACCGCGTCGCCGGCGCGGAACGTCTCGCTCCTGGTCCGCGACGGCAGCGTGGCCTACCTGGGCCCGCGCGACGGCGAGCCCCCGACCCTCGACCCCGAGGTCGTCGAGATCGCCGGCACGACCGTCATCCCCGGGCTCGTCGACTGCCACTCGCACTTCACCGGGCCCGGCGGGCTCGACTACCTCCAGCGCTTGCAGGACCCCGAGCCCGTGCTGCTGGCGCGCGCCGACGAGAACGCCCGGACACTGGTGCGCTCTGGCGTGCTGGCGGCGCGGGACGTCGGCGCGGTGAACGCGCTGAACATCCGCATCCGCGACGACTTCCGCGGCCGGCGCGACGCGCCGATCATCGTGGCGGCCGGGACCTGGATCGGCCGGCGCGGCCGCTACGTGTCCTTCGCCGTGCAGGTGGGATCGGCCGAGGAGCTCCTGGCAGCGGCGATGGCGCAGCTCGACCTGGGCGCCGACCTGGTGAAGATCGCCGTGGACGGGGCCACGCGGAGCGCGGCGACTTTCACGGCGGACGAGCTCCGGCCGGCCGTCGAGGCGGTCCACGCCCGGGGCAAGCGCGTGGCGGTGCACGCGCAGGGGTTCGGCTCGCGGGTCGCCGCGGAGGCCGGTGTGGACACCATCGACCACGGCTACACCATCGAGCCCGACACCGCCGCGCTGATGCGCGGGCGCACGGCGCTCGTCACCACGCTCAGCGTCCCCGTCGCGTTCAACAACGGGACCGAGCTCGCGTACGGGCGGGCCTCGGTGAAGACGGCGCACGACGCCGGCGTGCGCATCGCCACCGGCACGGACTTCGGCGGCGGGCCGCCGCGGCCCGGCAACTTCGCGCTCGAGCTGGAGCTGCTGGTCCGCGCCGGCCTCGAGCCGTTCGAAGCGCTTGGCGCGGCCACGCACGTCGCCGGTGAGGTGATCGGCGTGCCTGGAGTGGGCACGCTGGGGGTGGGTACGGCGGCCGACCTGGTGCTGGTGGAGGGCGACATCCTCTCGGACATCGCGGCGGCCCATCGTGTGAAGGCCGTGTTCCGGGACGGCGAGCGGGTCGTCTGAGCAGCGGCGCCTGCGCGGCCATCGCCGGCTTCGCATCGACTGAGGTCCGGCGAGGCGCCCGTCAGTTGCAGCAGGTCGCGGGAGTGTGGAGCGGGCTCCAGCGGGCGCCGCCGTCGATAGTCCGTTGGATGGTGCCGCGCACGGTCGCGTAGCCGACGTCCGCGTCCGCGAAGTAGAGCGCCGGGCCGATGGGCGCGGCCTGCTGGTAGTCCGATGGATACGGATGCCACGTCGCACCGGCGTCGGTCGTCTCCTGGGAGGACTGGGCCGGGACGGACAGCAGCAGCCAGCGCGTCGCGGTCGCGAGCGCGAGCGGGTCGTGGGTCGAGGCCGTCGGGACGGCGGCGAGGAACGCCCACGAGGCGCCCCCGTCGGTCGAGCGGTAGACCTGCTGCTGTACCGGGGACTTGCTCCAGTCCATCACGCGGAGGAGCAGGACCGAGCCGAACGATCGAACGGGTCCGGGTGAGAGCGCGGATGCCGGCGCCCCGGCCGCGCGCGGCGGCGCCGAGGCGACCCAGGTCGCGCCCGCGTCGCTGGTCCGGTAGACGAAGGGCTCGCTCTCGTTTCCGCCACCGGTGAGGAACGCGTGCTGAGCGTCCACAAGCGTGAGCGCGGCTCCGCACGCGTCCGCCGGCAGGCCGGACGGGCGGACCTGGTCGTAGGTGCTCCCGCCGTCACGCGTGCGCCAGATCGTGAGGTTCTCGGGGCACTGCGCCTGAGCCGGATCCACCGTCAGGACCCAGCCCTCACGGTCGCTGATGAAGGAGATCCGGGGAAGCTCGCCGAGCTCGGGCGGAGCTCCGCGCTGCTCCCAGGTTTCGCCTCGGTCCGTCGAACGGAACAGGACCCCCCCACCGACCGTCACCCAGACGACGGTGCTCGAGGGCACGCTGATCAGCGCATAGCTGGGCATGGGCACCTCGGTCGGCCGGACCACACCCGGAACGGGTGCGGCCGTCGGCGCGGCCGGTGCCGGGGTCGCCGTCGCGCCGGGGGATGCGGCGGGACTCGCGGTAGGGCTGGGTGTAAAGCTCGATACGGTCGGGGTGGGCGACGCGGTCGGCTGTGCGCAGGAGGCCAGCACGAGGCACAGAGCCAGGGTCGCCCTGATGGGAAGCATCTCCTCCCTCAACGGTACGGACCGGCTCGAGGTTCCCGGCGGATCACATCTCCGACCGTATCCCGCGATACGTCATACGCTCCAAGGCATATGGCCACCGCGCGGAAGGTGACACGCGTCGCGGCGCCAAAGGCTTCGCGGCCGGTGATGCCGAAGGGCTACGGCGTCCCGAAGGTCCGTGCGGGGATGCTCGAGTGGGACGAGGTCCGCACAGCACTCGAGAAGAGCGGCCGGTTCTGGATCGCCACGACGAACCCGAACGGCGGGCCGCACTTGATCCAGCAGTGGGGCGCCTGGGTCGGCGAGCGCTTCTACTTCGAGGGGGGCAGCGACACACGCTGGGCCAAGAACCTGCTCCGCGACAGCCGGGTCGTCGTCTCCTGCGACCACGGCGACATGGCGGTGATCGTCCACGGCGCCGCCGGCAACGTGAAGCCGGACCGCACGCTCGCTGAGCGGATCGTCCGGAGCTACACCGCGAAGTACAAGCGGAAGTACGACTACGCCCCGACGGTCACATCCTGGGACGATGGCGGCATCTGGGTCGTCACGCCGACGAAAGGTCCTGGCCTGGGTGGTGGCGCGGTTCAACAAGAGCGCGACCCGCTTCACCTTCTAGCGGGTCTCCGCGCTCGCTTCGCGACCGGCCAGGAGCCGGAGGAGCTCGCCCTTGATCGCCGGTCGCGACCCGAACACCAGCAGGAAGAGCGCTTCACGCGCCAGGCGCTGCGCGTGCTCGGTGGCGAGCAGCGAGCGGCTGCCCGTGGCCACCACCAGGGCGCCCGCAGCGCGGTGCGCGAGCTCGCTCGCCGCGGCCTTCGCCTTCGGGACCTCATCAGGCGCGGCCGTCTCCATCCGGGACCGGAGCGCCTCCAGCTCGTCACGCAGCCGGACCTCGCCCAGCATCCGAATGCAGCGCGCGGCAACACCCAGCGCGAGCGCGCCGTGGACCCGCAGCGTGGCGTGATCCTGCTGCTGCCGCTCCGCGAGCGGCTGGATCCCGGTCACGCGGTCGTCCGGCAGGCGCAGATCGCGGAAATGCACCGCCGATGTCACCGTCGAGCGAAGTGCGACCAGGTCGAGCGGGTGGTCGATCTCGACGGCCGGCGAGGGCCGCGCCTCGATCAGCCCGAAGACCACGTTGTCGCCCTCGTCGCGGCCGGCGACCTGGATGACGTCGATCCGGCCCCAGCCCGTCACCCACGGCGCGGTCCCGGTGAAGGTCCAGCCACGGTCCGTCCGTCGAGCCGCGACGCGCGCCGGCCCAGCCAGCAGCCCGGCCAGCGCGATACCGGCGCGGACCTCGCCCCGGCACAGCGGACCCAGCCAGCGCTCACGCAGGCCCGGCGTCGAGCTGGTCGCCGCCGCACGCAGCACGCCGTGGTGCTGGATCCAGATGAACGCCGTGCTGAGGCAGCCACCAGCGAGCGTCTCGACGACGCGGAGGAACGTGTGGAAGTCCGCGTCGAGCCCACCCGCCTCTTTGGGACCCACGACCCCGTAGAGCCCGGCGGAGGCGAGGGCGTCGAGGCTCTCCTTGGGGACGATGTCGCTCCGGTCCGTCTCGAGGGCTCGCGGGAAGAGCAGACCGTCGGCGATCCGCGCCGCTTCGGCGATCGGCTCCGCCTCTCTCACTCACCGGAGCCTACGTGCCCGGCACGCCGCATCGGTCAGGCCGTGGCGCCCTCGCCGGGCCGGCGCCGCACCGCCAGGCTCACGCCGACGACCGCGACCACCGAGGCGGCCGCGACGATCCACAGCCCGATCTCGTACGCGCCGAACGCGTCGTAGATCGCGCCCAGACCGATCGGGCCCCCGGCCCAGGCGAACGTGATGATGAGCGAGAGCACCGCGGAGATGCTGGCGAAGCGGCGAGGGCCGTACAGCCGGGCTACCACCGTGTTGCGGATGAGCGTGTCGGCGCCGCGCGCCGCTCCGAATAGCACGACGAAGATCCACGGCGCGACGGAGACCGGGCCCAAGATCAACACGACGATGGCCAGGGGCTGTAGCCCGTAGACGAGGGTGATGAGCGCCGCCGGCGCGAGCCGACGCTCGAGCGGCGCCAGACCCACGCGGCCCACGACCTGCATCGCGCCGACGAGGCCGGCCAGCGTCGCGGCCGTTGTCAGGTCGAACCCGCGGCCGCCCAGGTACGGGACCAGGTGGACGTTCAGGCCGATGCCCAGCGCGTAACAGGCGAACCCCAGGGCCAGCCAGCGGAAAGACCGGTGGCGGAGGGCCTCGCCCAGCGAGACGCTCGGCTCCCTCTCGTGCTCGAGCGGCTCCGGTGCGCGGCGCAGGACCAGCGCATGGGCCGGGATCGTCGCCACCGCGAGGATGGCCGCGAGGGCGACAAGGGCTCCGCGCCATCCGAATGGGCCGACCAGCCACGCCGCGAGCGGGAGGAAGATGGTGCTCGCGAGACCGGCCATGAGGGTGACCACGGTCAGGGCCTCGGTGCGGCGCTCGCGGAAGTGCGCGGTGACGGTCGCGAACGCCGGCCCGTAGAGCGTGGCCGACCAGCACACGCCCATCAGCACCCAGAGCGCGTAGAAGGTCGCGAGGTCCTGGACCCTCGACCACACCAAGGCGAGCGCGACGCCCAGGATCGAGCCCGCGGTCATCAGGAGCCGCGGGCCACGCTGGTCGAGCCAGTGGCCGACCGGGACACCGACGAAGCCGAGGACGAGGATCGCCAGCGAGAAGGCGCCCGTGATCTGCGCGCGCGACCAGCCGAGCTCGGCCTGCATCGGCTCTACGAAGACGGAGAACGCGTAGTAGAGGACGCCCCACGAGACCGTCTCGGTGAAGCCCAGGGTGCCGACGAGGACCCAGCGGTAGCTGATGATCCCGGATGATGACCGTTGCTAGCCTTGCGCTGATGCGCAGCTCCAGCGTCGCGCCCTTCTACGAAAGTTGGCGCCTGATCAACGACGCTCTCGTCACGGCGCTCGCTGTCGCGCCGCTCACCACCGAACAGCGCCGAGCACGATGAGACCCGGACCGACGGCGATCCACACCCGCTGGCTCACGCTCGCGATCGTAGGCCTACCCATGTCGCCGTCATCGCGCTCACGAGCCGGAAGTGACTCCCAGACCGATGTGGAGTCAACTCGGTTATCCCAAGCCCCACTTCCGAATCAGGACTTCGCGTCGCCCGAGCAAGCGCTTCCGGGTCGCGTCGTATGCGCGGTCGGCTGCGCGGAACTTCTTTTCCGACGCCCGTAAGCGGCCCAGCGTCCATGGATCCTTGCCGTAAATCCACGCGTCTTGCGCTCTGTCGCGAGCCGTCATTTGGCGACGCAGCGCCTTTTCGATAGCGAGATAGAGCGGGTCCTCGCGTAACGACAAGTGCTTCGTCATGGTCTAGCCCTACCGCGCCGCGATGATGCGCAGCATCTCGTCCCTGGTCATCTTGCCCCATCGCTCGGACGGAACCTTCTGGAGCTCCGCCCACATCGCCTTGTATTGACCGCGTGCGGGGTAGTGGCTGTTGAACTCGCCCGTCTCCGCGACGCTTGTGAAGCGGTCGTTTGCGCAAAAGTATTCCGCGTACGCCATGAACAGGGTCTCGTTGTTCCCGTCGAACCCATGGAACCGGATGTCGTACTCCTTGATCCCGGCCTTCTCGGCGGCTGGCAGTGCCTCGTGGGAGATCTGGAGCATGTCGTACACCTGCAGAGCGTCGATCACCTCCCTACATTCGCCGGAGGTTAGGCCCTTCTCGTACACGTTCTGGGCGATGGTGTCGTACTCCATCTCGTAGCCGTTCTCCAGCGCCTCGCGGAACCGTGCGTACGCTTCGCGCTCTTCCTCGGGGCCGATCTGCTGAAGAATCTGGTACTGGTTCGCGAGGATCAAGCGCTCAGTCCTGGAGAGGTTCACGCGTTTCTCCTTGCCGACGGTTCACCGTCACCTGTTACTCGCTGCCTCGATGAATCGCCTGCCAGCGCGGACGGTCGGTTCCGGCCGAGGCCACGGAGACGACCGCGCGCGCCATCATCGCCCTCCGCCCGCGGCCGCGTCGTCCTCACCAAGATCACTTGGCTGCCCCTGCAACATGCGCTCGACAGTGCGCATACCAATGTCTGTCACTCGGAACTTCTTCCGCCCCTGCTTCGACGTGCCGGACTTCCTCGTCTGCATAACGGGCTGAGGGCGCATGGCCATCAGGTTGTCGAACGCGCGAGTCACGTTGCCGACGCCGAAGCCGAGTTGCTTCAGCTCGGAGTTCACGCCGAAGCTTTCTACGTCGGTCAGGCCTTGGCTCTTCTGGAGCCAGTAGGCCACCGTCAACACTTTCTCGGTGTCCGTCTTAGGCGAGGCTGCGTGGTAGAACGCCGCGAGGTCGGCCATCGGTCGATTAGACGCTTCAGGGGCTGCTGGTGTAGCCCGTGATGGCACAGCTGGTGATGAAGTTGCAGCCGCCACCACCTTGAAGCGGTCGGCTGCCCAACGAATGACGCGCGTGCGAGCCGGATCGTCGAGTGGGGCCAGGGCGTCGCGGACGGCGACCATCGCGCGCAATTCTTGGTCTTCCTGTTCAGCTGCCATTGGACTTCCCAGCGAGCTGGCGTAGCGCCTGATTCACGCGCATCGAGGGCACGGCGTACCGTCCGCGCGCGGGCTGCTGGAGGACGTGCTCCTCGAGAAGGCCCCGAAGCGTTGGACGGACAGTCCCGTGCGCAACTCCGGAAGCGCGAGAGATCTCTACAGCCGTGCCCGAGTCATCCGCGCGCATCTCCAAGGTGGCCGCAGCCTTGTATGCGAGCAGTACCGCCACCACCTTGGCGCGCTCCGATAGGGTGTCCCATCCGTCGCCAGGCCTTAGCTCCGCGTTGCTCCCCAACCGAACGTACTTGATGAGGCCATCAGCCATCGCCGCCTGATCAAACTCCCGCTCATCCACGACCAGATCCCGTAGTGCAGTCACCTGAGTCCGCCTCTTCTGCGCCTCAGCGCGTGATTTTCTCCAGCCTGGCACGGATGTACGTGTTCTGTCAATGACTTTCTCTGATATTGCGAGGCCCTCGACCTTCTCGTCGCCATAGAGATTGAGAACGCCATGGCAAGGCCAACTGGCCAATAACCACGGCCACAGTCTTGTGGGTCACCAGGACGCCAGTCCACAGCCAATGTGGACGGACCGTGGAGGGTTCGTGGATTGGCAGCTCAGTAATACAGACCTAGAACGTATGACCCATATTCCGCGGCTGCACTTGGTCGCAGCGCCTCGGTGCGAGCCTCCAAGCGAGGGTGCAGTGGGTGCAATCGGATGCAGTGGCTGCGTGATTCGTGTCAGCGTGTAACTGCGGGTCCGGCCTAGCTGTGGTGCGGCAACTTCGGCGACGGGCCCGCGCAGGCGCCCCTTCCTGCGTGCGCCGGAGCCCGTACTGCAGGCCGTTGGGTCTCGGGGACGAGTTCGTCATGCTGAAGAGACAGATGGGGATCTTGAACGTGCCGCAGCGTGCGTTCCTCGAGGCGGTGCGCTTCGGGGCGCTGGCCACCGTCGAGCCGGACGGCAGCGCTCACCTCACGGTCATGTGGTACCTGCTCGACGGCTACGAGATCATGTTCAACACCGCCCGGGGCCGGAGGAAGCCCGACAACCTCCTGCGCGACCCGCGCGTCTCGCTGCTCGTCTTCGACGGCTACACGTTCGTGCGGGTCAGCGGACGTGCGCGAGAGGCTGCGACGGGCGAGCCCGCCCTCGCGGACATCCACCGGCTCGCGGTCCGCTACGACGGGGAGAAGGCGGCCGCCCAGGCCATAGAGCGCTTCCGGAAGGATGAGCGGGTCTCGTACCGGTTCCGCATCGAGCGGCTCTACAGCTCGACCGACCTGCGCTAGAGATGGCTGGCTCCGCGACGTTGAGCGCCGACGGACGTTACCGGTATCAGCTGACTCGGCGCTGGGCGCCGGGTCCAGGGATCTGCTTCGTCATGCTCAACCCCTCGACGGCGGACGCCGATGTGGACGATCCCACCATCCGGCGTTGTATGGCCTTCGGGCGTGCGTGGGGCTACGGCAGCCTCATCGTCGTCAACCTCTTCGCGCTCCGCGCCACTCACCCCTCGGACCTGCTCAAGGTCCCATTCGCCGAGCGGATCGGCCCGCAGAACGACAGATGGATCCTGCGGGCACACGTGGCGTCCGACCGCAGCGTGGCCGCCTGGGGCAATCACCGCGCTATCGGCGACCGCGACCGCGACGTCATCCGGCTGCTCGACGCCGAGCTGGACCACATGGCCCTGACGAAGGGCGGTCGCCCTAGGCACCCCCTCTATCTGAAGGGCTCGAGCCCGGTCGCCAAGTGGACCCCGGGAACATGACGACGGCGTGGAGTCTGCCCGCCGGCAGCGGTGACCGGTGGGTGGACGACTACGAGCGGGGTCGACCCGGATATCCCGCTCAGGTCATCGACGTCCTCCGGCTTCCTCGGACGGCGACGGTGCTCGATCTCGGCGCCGGCACCGGGAAGCTCACGCGCCTGCTCGTTCGGGCATTCGACCGCGTGATCGCGGTCGAGCCCGCGGCCGCGATGGCCCGCACGCTCGTCGCTCGGTGCCCTGAGGCCGAAGTGCTCGACGGGACCGCCGAAGCGATCCCGCTTCCGGACGGCGCCGCCGACGCGGTCTTCGTAGCCGAGGCCTTTCACCGGTTCCACGCCCGGCGCGCCGTTGCCGAGATCGCGCGCGTCCTGCGCCCGCCCGGGATGCTCGTGGCGATGTGGAACCTGCCAGCGAGGCCGTGGGACCCACCCATCGCCGATGTGGAGGACCTGCTCACCTCGCGCATACCGTCAGACGCCGAGCTCGGATATGACCCGTTGGACCTGAATACGCATCGTTACGCCTCGGGTGAATGGCGTCGAGCCTTCCACGGCTCCACCTTCGATGAACTCCAGGAGGTGACCCTGCGGAATGAGCAGACGCTCGACAGAGACGGGCTCGTGGCGTTCTTCGCGTCCATGGGATGGCTCGCAGATCTAGCGGACGCGCAGCGTCTGCCCCTGCTCGAACAGGTCAGGTCACTCCTCGAGGATCGTGACTATCGGCGGGAGTGGGAGACGCATCTCTACTGGACGAGGCTCAAGCCGACTCCGCGGCAAGCAGCTTAGACGCTCACTTGCCGTCGAAGGTCCAGCGCGTCGCACCATGCGGCTCGGCGGAAGCAACACCGAATGCCCTCGCGGGCGACATTACATACAGGTCCCACGGCGGTGGCCCGGCGCTCGGCGCGCTGTATGCGGCGGTGAGCGCGCCATCGCTGACCCTCGCGGGCCATCCATTGTCGGCATATCGCTTGGCGACACGGCGGAGGGTCGCGTCATCGGTGACCTTGACCGCTGAACCTTCGATGACGAGGTCGAGGTCCCTTCAAGCGCCACCGAGACGACGCAGTTCGGGTTCGTGGCGAGGTTGCGGCCCTTTCGAGTACCCGCGCCGGTCACGATGTAGATCTTCCCGTCCAGCCACATCGCGCCGACCCCGGCAACGTGCGGCCGGCCATCGGGCCGTGACGTAGCCAGCCAGTAGGTCGGAGCGGTGTTGGTCTCCAGCTGGTCCAGCCCTGCAGAGCGGCGCCGACGGGGAGTACTCCCTGAGCCTGCACCATATTAGCAGATTTGCTAAGGTAGGGGCATGGCAAGGAAGGTCAGCCAACGGGGTACCCGCAGCCACGTCCGAAAGGGACGTGCGAAGGCCGTTAGCCCGATCGGCTCAAGCCTGGGGTCGTCGCACGAGCGTGACATGCGAGAGGACGCCACGTACCGTGCCGAGTTCGAGCGCACGAGCGCCTACGAGAAGACCGCTCGGGCGGTGATCGCGCTGCGCGAGGTCCGGGGCCTCACACAGGAGCATCTCGCCGAGATGATCGGTACGACCGCCTCCGCGATCTCCCGGCTCGAGAGCGGCGAGCACAGCCCGAACCTCGAGACGCTCCGGAAGATCGCGAACGCATGCGGCGGACACCTCCGGCTGCGGTTCGACGTGCCCGGCCGCCGCTCGCACGAGCTGGTGGCGACGCTCTAGAGAGAGATCAGTGGCTATCACTGAAGCGGCGGCGCGGCGCATCCTCCCTGGAGCCCGACGCGTTGTCGCCTGGAGGCCGCCGGCCAGAACTAGCGGAAGACGCGATCCGAACGCCTGACGCCGGCGAAATCCTCGCGTGCCCGCCTACCCGGCCTGCGCACCCACCTGTGGTCCCTCGATATCGACGTTGACGAACGCCGCCTTCCCGCAGCGGGCGCAGCGCGCGGGCGGCGTGTCACCGTGTGAGATGGTGCCGCATCCCTCACAGCGGAAGTGGCGCTGGTCGTCTGCGCTCCGATGGACCGTGGGCATCGCCATCAACAGTGACCTGATCTCGCCGAGCTCGCGTGCGACGTCGAGCGGATCGATCTCAGTGCCCGTTTGATCGGCCTCGATGAGCGTGTTCATCAGCGTATCGAGGCGCTGCAGGCCGGTAGGCTCACCCATCGCCGCCTCCCCTCGCGCGTGCTGGCGCCGTTGTAGTACCCAGAGACGCGGCGGGCAAGGGACGATGTGAGCGCTGGTTCCCGGCGTGAGCGGACCGGCGGCGGCCTTTCCGGCGCGTCTACGCCTCCGCCGACCTGCGCCGACCGAGCAAGCAGGGCAGGGGCTTGCCGAGCGCGGTAGCGTCGAGATGGATCGCCAGCGCGGCCGAGAACTCTTGTGGGGGTCGATATGTCCGAATGGGTACGTCCGCTCTTTCGCACCGCCGACGCATCATCGACGTGGCACCTCGCGCGCGACAAGGGCGCTACGACGGCCATGTTCTGCGGCGAGACCATCCATGGACCGCTCGAGGTCGCACACGACGAGGAGAAAACGCTCCACGACGGCCGATGTGAGGAGTGTCCTCGCCTGGAGGCCGAGCGGCACGAGCGGAGCGTGATCGGCGCGCGTTCTCGCTGACGCGTCTCAGCGCGTAGCGCTTCGTCATCGAGCCGGCTCTACGCCTGGGCCCACCGGCGATGAGGAACGGGACGCTGCAGGGCGATGGCTGCTGAGCGGAAGACGGGGCCTTACCGCGCTATACGCGCCCTGGTTAGGGATGGCGGGCTCAACTTGCGGAGGCTCGCCGCCTAAAATGCTGCCACGAAGACTTCTGCCCGCGCTCTGCCAGACTTCGTGCCGGGCGGTCTACGTGTGCGCCGGCGGCAACGAGTGAAGTTGCTGGCCCGTGCGACTGGGAAGGGACGAGGATCGGCAAGCTGATCTACAGCCTGAACGTGTCGCTCGACGGGTTCGCCGCAACGCGGGACGGCGGTCTCGAATGGGCGACTGTCGATGACGAGCTTCACTCCTGGTTCAACGACCAGGCCCGAACGCTCGCAGCCTCGCTCTACGGACGGCGCATGTACGAGCTCATGGCGGCGTACTGGCCAACCGCCGAGGAGGATCCATCGGCCACGGTGCGCGATTTCTCGCGGATCTGGAAACCGATGCCGAAGATCGTGTTCTCGTCAACTCTTGCTGGAGTCGAGCACAACAGTCGCCTGGTGCGCGGCGACGTCGCGGCGGTCCTCGCGGACGTTCGTCGCGAGTTCGACGGCGACATCGATGTCGGCGGTCCCGACCTCGCCGGGCAATTCGTGCGTCGCGGTCTGGTGGATGAGTTTCAACTGGTAGTGCATCCCGTCGTCCTCGGTGCCGGGAAGCCCTTTTGGCCCCAGCTGGATGCGCCACTCCGCGTGCGCCTCATGACGAGCCGCAAGTTCGCGTCCGGCGCGGTGCTCCAGTCGTACGTGCCAGCGTAGGAACGGAGCGGAAGACGGGAGTCCTCCGCACGACCACCCCACCGGCTCCGGGCCGATGGCGACTGGGTTCTTCTCGTGGCGTAGTTGGCGCGCGACCACCGCAGATGGCGACATGTCGCCGCTGCCTGTAGTGGCGCACGACCACCGCAGATGGCGACGTGTCGCCGCTGCCTGGCCGGGGTCGCATCCTGAAGCGCCTTCTCAGGCCGCAATCGCGCTGCGCAGCGCCGAAAATGCCGAATGCCGGTCTGGTCTGGCAGTCGAAACGCCCCGCTAATCAGTCCGAGGCCGCTGCGCTCATCGGACGCTCCTTTCTGATAGCCCTCCGACCTCCCGCGCGTTCGGTGGTTACACCGTCTTCTTCGCCTTCTTTGCGTTGGCTGTACAGACCCTGGCTGTTCCAGTTGTGGCGCCTGTGGATGCGCAGGTCATGGATGAACAGGCCGTGAGGCGATTTCGTGCTCATACCGCAGAGCCGGCAGCGCGTGCGTGGACGTGCCATAAGTCCTCCTTGTGGTCGGTTGGGCCACCAATCGACGGCGCCGACGATTGAATGAATCACCGCGTGGGCCGAGACCCTCACCCTACGCTCGAACTCGCCGGCGGACACGGCCGACCGGCCCGGCCGCGGATGCCGCTCCTCACTGATACGAGTCCAACCGGTGGTCGCGGCCAGGACGAGCTCGATGTTCATCTCGTTGTCCTCAGCGAGCAGTACGCGCACTCGCCGGGCCTCTCCGTTCGCGCAGTCTCGCCAGCCAGGCGCCAAGTCGCTGGCGGTCGATCGGCTTCGTGATGTGGTCATCGGCGCCGAGCGGTCGCGAGCGTCCTTCGTCGTCCTCGACCGTCACGACGATCACCGGGATGCCGCGCGTGCGCGGGTCCTCCTTCATGCTCGCGAGCACCTGCTCCCCGCGCTGGTCGGGAACGCGCAAGATGCCTCGGCGCAAAATCATCGACCTCTCGGTAGGCGAGGCCGCTGCTCAGCGAGTGCGGCCGATGAGATGCCAGGCGGTCGGCAGCGCGGCGGCGGCGAGCGCCAGCTTCGCGAGGTCGCCGGGCACGAACGGCAGGAGACCGGCGGCGAGTAGCCGGTCCGCCGGCACGAAGCGCGCGAGGCCCGCGAGGCCGAACGCGTAGATGGCGACCTCGCCGACGAGCATCGCGAGCGCCGCCGTGAGCAGGCGCCGGTCCCAGCCCCGCTCCGCGAGCGCGCCGACGACGTACGCCGCGACGACGAACCCGACGAGGTAGCCACCGGTCGGGCCGAGGAGTCGCGCCGGCCCTATCGGACCGCCCGGCGCGAACACCGGCAGACCCGCGACCCCTTCCGCGATGTAGAGCCCGACCGTCGCCGCGCCGAGGCGCGCGCCGAACGCTGCGCCGATGAGAAGGACCGCGAACGTCTGCCCGGTGACCGGCACGGGGCTGAACGGCAGGGGCACGGTGACCTGCGCCGCGAGCGCGATGAGCAGCGACCCTGCGACGGCGAGCAGCGCGCGCGCCAGCAGCGTCGTCGGCACCAGCGAGACGAGGACCAGCGGGTGCGCGGTCATGGCGACGAGTGTGCCCGAAGACGCGCCGGAGCAACTCGGCTATCTGCAGGAGGCGACCTCCTCGCCGATGCGCGGGAGCCCTGGGCGTGAACGGCCGCGTCCACGAAGTGGCAGAGGGTGGGCCGTGGGCCGCGCCTCACGGGCCGAGAAGTTGGCTCGCGCGCTGTTCAGATCGCATTGGCGGCGGGGCCTCGCCGCGCTCCGCGCTCGTCGTCGTGCGGACGCCCGGCCGCCGTGCCCCACGCATCTCAAGGCACAGATGCCTTGCCTCGATGACCACTCGCACGCCGACCGGCCGGAGGGCCTGCGCCAGTTCGTCGGCGATGGCGGCGGTCAAACGCTCCTGGGTCTGCGGCCGACGCGCGAGGTGGTCGATGAGCCTCGGGATCTTGCTCAGCCCGAGGATGCGGTTCCCGGGCACGTACGCGACGGACGCTTCCCCGAAGTACGGGAGCAGATGATGCGGGCAGAGGACGTACACCGGAAGTGAGCCGAGTGAGACGACGTCACGGCCCTGGACGTTCGGGAAGGTCGTGAGCGCCGGTCCGGGGCCCGGGCGCGTCGCCACCTCGATGAGCAGGTCCGCGACGCGCGCGGGCGTCCTGAGGAAGTCCGGCTCCCGCGCGTCGAGGCCGAGGAGCTCCAGGATCGACCGGACGTGCCCCGCGATCGCCGTCCTCGCGGCCGACCTCGTCCCCGCCGGCCGACGGCGGGTCGTCGCTCGAACGCGCTTCCGCGCCGCTCCAGGCATCGTTCGCCAGCCTATCGGGGGTCGGGGCGCTCAGCGCTTCGCTCGACCTCGACGCTCGCCGGCAGCCCGAGGCCGGCCGGCCTCAGCTTCGTGACGCGCACGCGCACCCAGGCGGGATGCAGCTCGTCGAGGATCGCAACGGCGATGCGGTCCGCGAGCGTCTCGAGGAGCCGGTACGAGTTCCGCGTCGCCACGGTGACGACCAGGTCGCGGAGCCGAACGTAGTCGATGGTCGCCGCGAGGTCGTCGGCACGCGCCGCGGCGCGCGCGTCGGTCGAGCAGCTCACGTCGATCTCGAACTCCTGCGCGCGAGCGCGCTCCTCGTCCGACACGCCATGCCGGGCCGTCACCCGGATCCCGCTCAGGACGATGCGGTCCACCGCTCTGGCCCTTCCGCGCGCTCAGCGTCCTGGTCGCTCACGTCCGAGAGGAGGCCGCGGACCGCGCGGCCCGTCCGCGGCTCGACGAGGTCGGGCGCGATCTCCGCCAGCGGTGCGAGCGCAAATCGCCGCTCGGCCAGGCGCGGGTGCGGCACGACAACATCGCCATCGCGTTCCTCGCGGCCCTCCGCGAACATGAGCAGGTCGAGATCCACGACCCGCGGGCCGGATCGCGGCCCGGGCCCGCGACCGAGCGCGACCTCGATCCACTTCAGCGTCGTGACCAGGCGGGCGGCGCCGGCGGCCGGCAGATCGACCGCGACGACCGCGTTCAGGAAGTGAGGCTGGTCCTTCACGTCCATCGGCGCGGTCCGCCAAAGCGAGCTGGTGGCCCGGACCCGCCCGACCCGCGCCAGCGCCGCGACCGCGCGGCGGAGCGTCGTCCGCGCGTCACCGAGGTTGGCGCCGAGCCCCACGTAGGCGGTGCGC
>JBOGTE010000028.1:0-19801 GCA_050692015.1 Candidatus Limnocylindria bacterium | reverse complement strand
ACGCCGGCGGCGGAGGCTGCGGCGATGAGGTCATCGACCCGCGCGAGGCTCGGCGCCGGCGCGCGCGAGTCCTCCTCGACGCCTCGGAGCACACCGAGCGTGGCCCGCAGCTCGCGCAGCGCGTCCCTGCTCGCCTGATCGATCGCCATCAGCGCGGTCCGAGCCTGTTCCGGCCGCTTGTCCATGACGTGGAGCGCGACGCTCGACTGGACGTTGATGACCGAGATGCTGTGCGCAACGATGTCATGCAGCTCCCGCGCGATCCGCATGCGCTCCTCCCCGGCACGGCGGCGCGCCTCCTCCTCGCGCGTGCGCTCCGCCGCCAGTGCGCGCTGCTCCACCTGCTCGAGGTACTCGCGCCGCCCACGCGAGACCTCACCGAGAACGATGCTCAGGGCCAGCCAGCCCGCGAACCACAGCGCACCGACCCAGCCCATGACGTGGCCTCGCTGGAAGAGCAGGTCGCCGACCGCGAAGATGGAGAGGACGGCCGCCGCACCCACCAACGCCTGGGCGCGGAGACCGGCCTCGGCCACGGTGTAGAGCGCCACGAAGATCGGGATCGAGTAGAAGGCCCCGGGATAGGCCAGCGCGTCATACGCGAACGCGATCCCTACGGTCGCGACGAGCACGCCGGTCGGGAACCGGCGGCGCACCACCAGCGGCGCGGCGGTCGCGACCAGAAGTCCGTAGCCCAACCAGTCGAGCGCTGGACCTTCTTGCGCGCCTCGCGCGACGATCGCCGTGCCTCCGATGGCGGCCGCGCCGGCGGCGAGCGCGAGCCCGACGTCAAAGATCGTTACGCGGAGCGCCTGGGCGGCCATGGAGAGAAACGTAGTGGAGCAGGTGCATACCCGCCATCCGCCCGCAGGTGGACGCGCGAGTACTCCCGCTGGAGTACGGCCGCGGTCTTGGCGACACCCACGCGAGCCGAAGGTCGTAGTGAAAGAGCCTCCATCGGCCTGACGACGTCGCGCTTCGCCGGCTCGATCATCGGTCCAGCAGCAAGACCGGCGAAGCGCCGGGGAAAGAGGCCACTCATGGCGATCGCTCGTGACTTCCCGTCCCAGCTCCGCGGCGCCGAAACGCGGCTCACGCGGTTCCTGGCCCGCTACAGCATCGACCTGCTCCGGATCAGCCTCGGCATCGTGTTCCTGGCCTTCGGCGTGCTCAAGTTCTTTCCGGGTTTGAGTCCCGCCGAAGGGATTGCCGTGCGGACGATCGAGAGCATCACGCTAGGTCTCGTTCCCGACGGCATCGCTTCGGCGTCCGTCGCCGGACTCGAGGTCGCCATCGGCACGCTCCTGCTGACGGGCCGCTGGCTGCGGCTCGGACTCGTCCTGCTCGCGATCGCGCTCGTTGGGATCCTGTCGCCCATCTTGCTCATGTGGGACGAGATGTTCCGCGGGGCCATCTATGCGCCGACCATCGAGGGCCAGTACGTCTTCAAGGACATCGTGCTCGTCGCCGCAGCCGCCGTCGTCGCCGCACAGGCGCTCGGTGCCCGGATGACCACCGATCGGCTCGAGCCGGTGCGGGCGCGACGGTAAGCGAGATCCTTCTCAAGGACCCCTCGGGCGATCCGATCGAGCTCTTCTAGCCCGCGCGCGCCTAGCGCTTCAGCGCGATCGAGGGCGATCCCGACCTCTGTGACTCTCGCCCGCGATCTCCGAACAGCCGGCGATACCCCCGCAGGCGTGCGCCGAGGTACGCCGTTCGATGTAGCGAACGGGCAAAGCACGCGCAGCCTGCTCCAGCTGACGTAGCGATATCGCCTCCCTCCGGCGGACGACGCCGGCCGAGCGTCGGGCGAACCTTGGGCCGTGCCGGACGACCCGGCCGCAGGAGGAGGACAACATGAACCCGCGCAGCCTGCTAGGGATCACGCTCTTCGCCGCTCTGGCGCTCGCATCGGCTTGTGCTCAGCTCCCGGCCGAGTCCGGACCGGCAACGCCCGAGGTGGTGTCGGCGGACGGCGTCCAACGCCTGACGGTCCTCGTGTCGAACGAGAACCGGTTCTCGCCGTCCCAGATCGTCGTCAAGGCGGGCATGCCCATCGAGCTGACCCTGCGGAGCATCGGACTCGCGGCACACGACTTCTCCATCGCGGACGGTGTGGAGGAGCCGGTCAAGATCGCCGTCGACGGCGGAGGTACGACGACGGCCACGTTCACGCTCGATCGTCCGGGTACGTACAAGTTCGTTTGCTCGGTGCCGGGCCACGCCGACGGCGGGATGCACGGCACCATCAAGGCCGAGTGATGACGACCGCCAACGACACCATGAGACGCTTCCTGCTCATCGAGGGGGTGGCGTTCATCCTGGCCGGGCTCATCCACTTCGGCGTGGGCATCACTGGGTACGAGAACAGCGGTGCCGCGCGCCCCGAGGCCGTGACCGGGACCGTGCTCCTGGTCGCACTCGCAGTGTCCTGGGCGTTCCCGGCGGCAACTCGCGGACTCGCGATCGCCGCGCAAGCGTTCGCCCTGCTCGGAACGCTCGTCGGGATCTACGGGATCTATCTGACGATCATCGGGATCGGTACCTCGACCGTTCCGGACATCGCCTTCAACATCGGGATCCTGCTCACGCTGATCGCGGGCCTCATCGTCGCCGTGCGGGGCGGCCGGAGGTGACGTTCGTGGCGGCGATCCGGCTGTTCCTCGTCGTGGAAGCGATCGCGTTCGGGATCGTCTCGCTCATCCACGCCCAGGTGCTCGCGTTCGGCGCACCGGAGCCCGCCGCCGCGAGGTCGGAGGGCATCATCGCCGTCGCGCTCATCGCGGCCCTCGCGCTCACCTGGGTCTGGCCCGCTCGCACCCGGGGGCTCGCCATCGCGGTGCACGTCTTCGCCATCGCGTTCACGCTGCTCGGCACGTACCTCAACATCCGGTTCGGGTCCGGTAACCCGTGGGACGTGCCGTTCCACGTCGGGATCCTGCTCGTCATGGCGTGGGGACTGGTCGTCGCGCTACGAGGACGCGCCACCCGTGCCGAGTAGCGCTGTCAGCCCCGCCGTCCGAGACTTTCAACGGAAGATCCGCCTGTTCATGCTGGCCGAGGGCGTCACCTTCGCGACCGTGGCCCTCGTGCACGCCGGCGTGATACCCGTGGGCTCGCTGGATCCGATCGCCTCCATTGCCGAGAGCGTCATCGCGGTCGTCCTGCTCGCGGCATTCGGGCTCACATTCATCTCGCCCGCGCGCGCACGTGCCGCGGGACTGGGCGCCCAAGGGTTCGCCCTCGCGTTCACGCTCGTGGGCACGTACTTCACCCTGCGGTTCCCCGGCGTGAGCACGATGGGAGATGCGGTCTTCCACGTCGTCATCGTGTTCGTCCTGCTGTGGGGGCTCGTCGTGGCCGCACGAACCCGGATCCCTAGCCCGGGTCGGTCAGGGGCATGATGGGAGATGCCATCAGCGCATCCGGCGCGAATCGAAGGAGACCGAACATGAAGTTCATGGGCATCCTGGTCGGGTCCGAGGACCGAAGCGACTAGCGGACTACTACACCAAGCTCCTAGGCAAGCCCGGCTGGGACGACGGCGGCTACATCGGGTGGCAGATCGGCCCGGGCGGTATCACGATCGGGCCTCACGATCAGGTCAAGGGGGAGAACGCGCAGCCCGGCCGGATCATCTGGAACCTAGAGAGCGCCGACGTGAATGGCGACTTCGAGAAGTTCAAGGCTGCCGGCGCGACCGTGGTCCGCGAGCCCTACCACCCGGGTGGACCAGACGAGGGCCGGATCGCCACATTCTCGGATCCCGACGGCAACTACTTCCAGCTCGTGAGCCCCATGTCGCCAAGCTGAGCGAGGCCGAACCCAGCGTTCGATCGCCCTAGCGCACGGACCGCGGACCTAGCCGCGGTCCCAAGCTGTGGGACCGCGTCCACTACGGCCGCCGCGGCGAGCGCCTGGTCATGCCTTCAGCGGCCTGTGCCCTGTTACACCACTAGCCGGTCTTATCCACGCTCTTAGCTGCGATTGACCCTCGGTATACGATCGGCCATCGCAAATTTTGCCAGGGGGAGGAAGACGAGGGCTGATCTCAGGAACCACCGCAGTACCGTGCCTTGACGCGTTCGATCCAGGCGGCGTGGAGGCGCTCGAGAGGCACCCCGAGCGCCTCCATGTACGTGTCGGCCGGCGAGGTGCCGCTGCTCATGGACCTGACCATGTCCCAGTACGTCTCAGCGGCGCCTAGCTCGTCGTAGAGGTACTCGACCGCGCTGCTGGCAGCTGCATAGAGCAGGAGAGAGCGCGCGGCACCACTCCGTCCCGAGGCGATCCCGCTTGCGAATTCTCTTATCGTCGGCAGGTCTGTTTCGGAGCCGCAGGCGTGCGCCTCCAAGAGGTCGTGACGCGGCTCCTCGCCAGAGATGTAGGCCGCCCAGCCCTCTCGCAGCCACCAATCGACGCGCTGCATCTGTGGCGCGACCTCCCACTGAACCCAGTGGAGGGCCTCGTGGCGCAACGCCTCGCGGCTTCCCGCGGAGAGGCGCCCGGATGGATCCAGCGTGTACCGGAAGACGACGATCTCGCCGACTGATCGCTCGTAACGGCCGGTCGCGAGGCACGTCGTGCCAGCCAGCGATAGGTCCCGCCTGGGTACTAGCCTCGCGCTGAGGTCTGCGTCGATCGGCACAGGAGCACGTAGCTCCGCGAACTCGCGCGAGGCCGCGATCTGTTCGCCCATAAGATCGCTGACCCAGTCGTCGATCTCCCAGTAGGTCAGATCTACTTGGCCGAACGTTCTCGTCCGCGGATCTCCGATCTCCGACAGCTCAGGCTGCGAGAGGTACCAGGCGTCAAAGGCGCTGCGGATGTCAAACGGTGGCTCTGCGAGGAGACGGACGGACTGAAGGCGCCGTACGTACTGGAGCGCTACGCCGTCTCGCTGTTGCACCTCGACTCGAGCCAGGCTCGTCGTTTCGATCTGCCGAACGCTCAGCACCTCATTGGGGTGGAGTGCTTGCGCCCGGAGTGGCCCAAGCTCGAAGAGATCACGCATGCACTGGACGAAACCCGTGGACCTGGGATCGAGCGTCCGCTCATAAGCGAAGAGGTCGCCGCGATCGACCGCCGCTCGGTGTGCGTCGAAGAGTGCCTGTATGCGCGCGGGAGTATCAGGCCCAACGATGCTCGCCGGACGTGAGACGAACGGATCTGGTGGGCTGGCGACGGCCGCGGCCAGGACTATCGCGCTTAGGAGCGGCGCGGGCCACCGAAGCCCACGCACCCGCTCCGCCGCAGATCGCCGACCCCAACTAAGACCCACGGGTGTGCCCAGGAACAGCATATTGGCGGGAGGACGAGGGGGCGGCTCGCGCCGACGCATGAGTTGAGGCCGTCGGCCGCTGGGTCAGCGATCAACGCGCTGCGGCGCCGGGCCGGCGTACTCGATCCGGACCGGCATCTCGACGAACGCCGCGTAACGCTCCGCGGCGGCATCCACGGCCGCGCGCTCGCGCACCTTCAGGGGTCGGAGCAGGCGCGCGGTGACGACACCGGTCCCCTTTTCCGTCGTCCGCTTCCAGCCGCCGACGACGTGGCCGCGTACGACCAGGTAGTGGGCCCAGCGGACGTCGTCCGTCTCGATGTACTCGCGCTGCGTCTCGTAGACCGACGGCTCGAAGGCCGCGGCCCGGTGGCGGTAGGCGATGAGGTACTCGTCATAGACGGGCAGCAGGTGCGCGACCGGGCTCTCACCGGCCGCAACGACCTTCGCGCCGTACCAGTAGGCGGTCTCGCCGAAGGTCTCGCGATGTAGCGCTCGCCCGGCGGCCTCGATGGCGCGTCTCGCGTCCGCGATCGTGAAGCCGGACCACCAGGCGAAGTCATGCGGTGTGGCGGGCCCATGGGTCGTGAAGTACCGGGTGGCCAGCCGCGCGACCGCTTCGTCGCGCTCGAGCGGGTCCGTCTCTGGCACGCGCTCGTCGAAGAGAGCGTACGTGAACTGCTTGCCCCGCAGGCCACCGCTGCAAATGACGCGGCTCAGCTCCGCGTGCATCAGCAGGAACCCGAGGCGCAGGGGATCGACGTCGATCCCGCGGCGGGCGAGCACGTCCTTGAGCTCGCGACGGGTCAGCTGCCGCCCCTGCAGTGCCCTCTCGAGCGCGGCGTTGCTTCGCTTGCGGGTGGAAGTGTCGAGTCCGAGCCTGCGGTAGTAGCCGGCGCTGGCCGCCTCCACGCGGGGCCCGGTGAGCTCGAGGAGCCACCGCGCGTCGGCCCGGTGCACCAAGTGCCAGGTCGGTCGCATGACGTGGGTGCGGACGATCCTGCCGTCGGCGAGGAGCCGGTCGATCGCCGCGCTCGTGGCGGCCTTCGTGCGCAGCGCGAGCGCCCACTTCGCCCACTGGTACTCCTGAGCCTGAACGGCCCCGAGCCAGGAGACGACCCGTTCCGGCTTGTCCAGCGAGTTCCCGGCGAGGCGCTGGTTTCGGAGCCGCAACCCGGCGATGTCGGCGAGGTCGATCAGGAGAGGCTAAACCTGCGCCGACGAGCGCTGGTGCTGGTCGGGGCCGGGTCAGCGCCGGCCGGCTGCCCCTCGGCGTCGAGCACGGCTCGGCACGCATCGCAGGTGTGCGACTGCTCGCGATCGAGACGGTGCCAGAGATGACGTGTGAGGTCCGCGAGACGCCTGGCCGCAACCTCGTGACCTCGCGCCAGGCCGCAGGACCTGCCGGTATTCATCCGCGCGAGCCTCGATGTGCTGGAGAGGGTGCCGGCGCCGAGGTAGACGGGATCGGTAGCTCGAACGGCGGTCCGAGCTACCGGCGCTCCGCCAGCTGCGGCGCCGCGTCCACGACGGCCGTCGCGGCCAGCGCCTGGCGGAGCCAGCTGGTGAGACCGCCGTCGCCGGCGATCCGCGCCAGGCCCGAGCCGTAGAACGCCGAGCGCATCCCGCGAAGGAGCACGTGTAGCGCGGAGCGGGTCGCGGCGTGCGCCAGCAGCGGCCGCAGCACGCGCGAGCGCTGCGCCGAGGGCAGCGACGACACCATCTCCGGGCTGCCGCGCCGCCACCACATCGCTCGCGCCAGGCGGTCGGCCTGGTCGTGCCGGAGGCCGTCGGAAGGCTCCTCGTCGTCCCCCTCGACGATGGTGATGAGCGGGATGTTGTGGCCGAGCGCGATGTGCGCGGCGGCGTGCACGTACAGGTAGATGCGCTCCGCGGCGCTGGCGCGCACGTCGATGACGAGACCCTTGGGCCGGTCGCGGTCGGCCGGGCTGACCAGGAAGGCGCGCGTCGATCCGAGATCGGCGAAGCGCGTCCGGACCTGCAGCCGGTCCTCGAGGTGCTCGCGCAGCCGCGCCTCGAAGGCGCGCAGCGTGAAGCTCTCGGCCTTCATCGGGACCTCGCGGATCACGTCGGCAGCCATATCCGCACTCCTTCCTCCAGGTACTCCTTTAGCGCCCTGCGGTCCTGCAGCTTCGCCAGCGTGCCGCTCAGGTCCCGGAAGATCAGCCCCGCCAGAGGCTCTCCGACGAACCCGGTGAGCACGGCGTGGCCTTCCTCGACCACGGACGTGGCCGGAAGTCCCTCCTCGCAGCCCACGATCATCAGCGCGAAGTAGAGCCGGATGCAGTCCTCGGGCGTGTCGATCGAGCGCGCCACCTGCGTCCGGCCCCGCGCGATGCGGTGAAGGGTCGCGCGGTCCAGCGCCAGCGATCCCTCGGTGATGTCGTAGAGGCGGTCTACGAGCGCGTCGAGCGAGCGCCCGCCTTTGAGGACCTGGATGGCATTGGCGACGCGCTCCGTGTCACGTATCCGCATCGGCCGCCTACGGTACGCCGCGCCCTACGCGAAGTCGTCTCACGCGTGCGACGGATGCATCGCGTTGCGCCGCCTTGGGGGCTCGGCTTAGCGGCGCGCGATCAGCTGGCGCGTGACCTCGGCATGGCCGACGTGCTCGGCGGTGTGCGCAGCGGCGTGCAGGAGGCAGTAGATCGCCGTGATCTGCCTGCCGCCCGGGTTCTGGCGGACGGTCTCGAGTCCGGCATCCACTGCGGCGCGGACGAGGCCCGCCACGTCCTGGTCAGCGCGGTCGATGGCCGCAAGAAGCTGACCGGCTGCCGCATTCCGCACTTCGAACTCCTTGGATCGCTCGCGCGGGATCTCCTGACCGCCCGCGCGGTGCAGCCAGGCGCTCTCGGACCCGAGTGTGTGGGTGACGAGCACGGCGATGGAGTTGGCCCCGTCAGCGGGCACACGGTCGAGCTGGTCCGCGCTGAGTCCTTCGAGCGCGGCGCGAAGGCGCTTGTGCAGCTCGCCGAGCTCGTGAACGATCTCGTCGGCGATCATCAGTGCTTGAAGTGGCGCCTTCCCGTGAAGAGCATCGCCATCCGCGAGCGGTTCGCGGTCTCGATCATCATCTGATCGCGCACCGAGCCGCCAGGCTGGATCAGCGCCGTGACCCCGGCGCGCGCGGCCACCTCGATCCCGTCCGGGAACGGGAAGTACGCGTCCGACGCCATGACCGAGAGGCGCGCGTTCTCCCCGGCCTTGCGCACGGCGGTCTCCACCGCTGAGACACGCGAGACCTGGCCCGGGCCGATGCCCACGGTCGTGAGGCCCTTCACGAGGACGATCCCGCTCGAGCTGACGTGGCGCACGCAGCGCCACGCGAAGATCAGGTCGGTCAGCTCCTCGAGCGTCGGATGCCGCTCGGTGACCGCCTTGAAGTTGCTCTCGTCGGCCACGCCGTCGTCCGGCGTCTGGACCAGCATGCCGCCGGCGACGCGCGCGAAGTCCAGCGGCCCCTGCTTCCCCCGCTCCCGCGCGGCCGCCGGTGCGCGGAAGATCTCGATGTCCTGGCGCTTCAGCATCGCGAGCGCTTCGTCGTCGAAGCCCGGCGCGACGATGGCCTCGTAGAAGGTGTCCTGGAGGGCGTGCGCGAAGGCGCGGTCCACCTGGCGGTTCGCGCCGAGGATCGCGCCATAGGCGGAGACCGAGTCCGAGCGGAACGCTCCGCGGTAGGCGCGGACGATGTCGGGATCCGACGCGACGCCGACCGGGTTGGCGCGCTTCGCGATCGCGACGCTCGGCTGGCGGAAGTCGCTCACCATGCGCCACGCCGCGTTCAGGTCGATGAGGTTGTTGTAGCTCGGCGCCTTGCCGTGCAGCTGCTCCATCCCCGTGATGGGGCCGTTCTCGCCGCGCACGGCGTAGAAGGCGGCCTGCTGGTGCGGGTTCTCGCCGTACCGCAGGTCGCGCACCTTGCGCATCGCGACCAGCAGCTCGTCAGGGAAGCACACGCCACCCTCGGCGTAGAGGCGCGACGTGATCGCGGCGTCGTAGCTCGCGGTGTGCGCGTACGCCTCGGCCGCTAGCTCGCGGCGGGTCTCCGGGTCCAGCGTCCCGCGCTCGCGAAGCTCCTCGAGCACCGCGACGTAGCGCTCCGGGCGCGCCACGACGATCACGTCCTCGTGGTTCTTGGCCGCGGCGCGGAGCAGCGTCACGCCGCCGATGTCCACCCTCTCCATGAGCTCCACGCCGGAGAGTCCCTCGGCCGCGGCGTCACGGAACGGGTAGAGGTTCGCAGCCACAAGGTCGATGGGCGTGATGCCCTCCCGCTCCAGCTCCGCGCGGTGCTGGGCGTCGGCGCGCCGCGCCAGGATCGCCGCGTGGATCTTGGGGTGAAGCGTCTTCACCCGGCCGCCGAGCAGGGCCGGCTGGCCGGTCACGTCCTCGACGGAGCGCGCGTCTATGCCCTCGCTCTTGAGAAGCGCTCGGGTCCCGTCGGTCGCGACGATCTCCCAGCCCAGCTCGCGCAGGCCGTGCGCGAACGGAACGAGGCTCGTCGGGTCTGAGACAGAAAGCAGCGCTCGCACGTTCTCCCCTGTTGCTCGGTGTGGCGAACGATGCGCGGTGAGCGTCGGTAGTATGCCATCTGGTGCCCATCGACCTCGCACATCTCCTGCGTCGGTTCGCCGACCCTTTCAACACGGAGTCGCGCTTCTACTGGCCGCTGGTCATCGCGGTGTTCGCCGCGATCGTCGCCAACATCGTCTGGTACTACTGGCGCCCCCAGGGCGAACAGCCCTCGCCTGGCGAGGAGTCGATCAGGCCTTGGGCGTTCTGGGCCAACGTCATCTTCTGCATCTGGTACCTGGTCCTGCTCATAGCCAAGGTGCCCTTCTACTGGTTCGCGGCGTCCTTCGCGGTGAACATCGGGACGCTCGTGTACCTGTACGCGTACTGGCTCCCGCCTCAGGACGCCGCGTGGCAGCGGGAGCTGCGGCGGCTCAAGTACATCCCCGAGGGTGACCGCCTGGTGCGGCGCCGCAGGAGGAGGCGATGAACCCGGTCTGGCTCGTCGTCGGGGTCGGCATCGGTGCCGCGCTGGGTGCGGCGACGGAGAACATGGGGACGTGGGTGGCGATCGGGGCGGGACTGGGCGTCACTTTCTCGATCGTGCTCGCGAAGCGCCCGCCTACTCCGCCGCGTTCCAGCTGATCCGGAAGTCCGCGTAGCGCGCGTCCCCGTCCAGGTCGGCGACATCGACGCGCTCGACCTGGGCCATCCGCGGCCCGACGGCGAGCCACTCGCGGAGGCGGTCGAGCGCGGGTCCGTCGCCCTCCGCGACGCACTCGACGGCGCCGTCGGCGGTGTTCCAGACGCGACCGGTGACGCCGAGCCTCCGCGCCTGGTCCGCGACGGCGGCCCGGAAGTTCACGCCCTGGACCAGACCTCGCACGACGAAGCGCCGCCTCATCCCTTGCGGAGGTGGCGGCGCAGGTCCTCGAGCGACATGGTGTTCTGCACGCGGTCCTTGGTGGCCCAGCCGCGGCGGGCGGTCGCCACCGCGTACTCCATCTGGTCGAGCTCCTCCACGGAGTGCGCGTCCGAGTTGCAGACGAGCATCGCGCCGACCTCCATGGCCCGCCGCGCCGCGACATCCGAGAGGTCGAGCCGCTCGGGACCGCCGTTCACCTCGAGGCGCGTCTTGGTGCGGGCGGCCGCCTGGATCACCGCCTCGAGGTCCACCTCGTAGGCGTCGCGCTTCTCCAGCAGGCGGCCGGTGGGATGTGAGATCGCGTTGACCCGCGGATGGTCCATGGCGCCCAGGATCCGCTTGGTCATGACGTCGCGCGCCTGCGCGAACGAGGAGTGCACCGAGGCCGTCACGACCTCGAACATCGCGAGGACGCGGTCGTCGTAGTCGAGCTTCCCGTTCGCGCGGATGTCCGTCTCGCTCCCGATCAGGACGCGGAACGGGGCAAGCCGCCGGTTGGCCTCCTCGATCTCGACGTTCCGAGCGGCGATGCGGTCCTCGGTGAGGCCGTTGGTCATGCCCAGAGCGACGGAGTGGTCGGTCAGCGCGAGGTAGTCGTAGCCCTTGGCCCTGGCGCGCTCCGCCATCTCCGCGACGCTGTCGCGCCCGTCGGACCAGCGGGTGTGCGCGTGGAGGTCGCCCTTGATGTCCGAGAGCTCGACCAGCGCCGGCAGCTCGTGCGCGACCGCGGCCTCGATCTCGCCCCGGTCCTCGCGCAGCTCCGCTGGGATCCAGTCCATGCCCAGCGCCTCGTAGACCTCTTCCTCGGTGCGTGAGGCGATGGGCCTGCCCCCGTTCTCCTCGCCCGCCCGGTAGAGGCCGTACTCGTTGAGCAGCAGCTTCTTCTTGAGGGCCAGCCCGCGGAGGTGGACGTTGTGGTCCTTCGACCCCGTGAAGTACACGAGCGCCGCGCCGTACGAGGCGGGCGGCACGACACGCAGGTCCAGCTGCAGCCCTCGCTCCACCACGACCGAGGACTTCGTATCGCCTTTGGCGAGCACGCGCTCGACGTCTGGAGCGGACGTGAACGCCTCCATGATCGGACCCGCGGTCTCGGCGGCGACGACGATGTCCACGTCCCCGATGGTCTCGCGCCAGCGCCGAACGCTGCCCGCGACGGTGATCCTCTCCAGGTCGCAGCGCTCCCGGAGCCACTCCACCATGCCGTCGGCGGCCGCGCGCGCATCGACGACCAGCGCCCGCCCGGTGCGCTGCCGGAGCGAGGCTATGGCCTTCAGGATGTTCTCCTCGGTCCGCGCCTGGAACTTCGGCAGGGTCCGCAGGCGCCCGGTCTTCGCGGCGGCCTCGAGCTCGTCGATCGTGGTGATGCCGAGCTGCTTGTGGATCGTCCTGGCGGTCGCGGGACCCACGCCGGGCACGCGAAGGAGCATCAGCAGCCCCGGCGCGACCTGCGCCTTCAGCTCCTCGTGACGCTTGGCCGTGCCGGTGGTGAGCAGCTGCTCGATGGCATCGGCGATCGCCGGCCCGACCTTGGGGATCTCGTGGAGGCGCTTCTCCTCGAGGAGCACGCGCAGCGGCTCGCGCAGGTCGCGGATGGCGCGCGCCGCGGCGCGGAACGTGACGGCGCGGAAGGGGTTCTCGCCCTTCAGGTCGCTGAGGTCGCCGATCTCCTCGAGGACGGCCGCGACCTGCTCGTTGTCGTAGGTGAGCGAGACCCGGGGCACGAACTAGATCGTAGAGCGAGCGAGGATCCGGCTTTGCCGGCCCGAAGCGAGTCAGCAGGTGATCGAGCGGAGCGAGGCGGCGCAGGCCAGCGACGCGAAGCGAGCTGGACGAGCGCGAAAAGGAAACCTAGCCGCGGGGGGCGGTACCCCGGGCGAGCTCCAGCATCTCGAAGGCCTTGTCCACCTCACCGCGAGCGCGCAGAACGCGGGCGTACTCCGCGGCCATGCCCGAGCGGTCGGCGAAGTCCCCGATGGAGGTGTAGAGGTCGATCGACCGCCGGTACGCGCGGTCCGCGTCAGAGGTGCGTCCCAGCGCCTCGTGCGCCGCGCCGGCCGCGCCGAGCGCGTCGGCGCGCTGGATCTCGTCGCCGGCGTCGCGGAGGACCGTCTCGGCGTGCTTCGCCATGCGCAGGGCCTCCGCGGCCTGCCCCTCCCGGAGCGCGATCCGCGCGAGGATCACCTCGGCCACCGCCGCCCAGTGGGCGCTGCCCACCTCGAGCGCGCGGTCCATGGCCCGCTTAGCGCTGCCCTTGGCCGCCTCGTCTCCGCTCTCGAACTGGATCGTGGCGATCGACTGGAGCGTGTTGAGCTCGAAGTCGAGGTCGGCGACCCGGCGGAAGAGCTCGAGCGCCCGCTGGTAGCTCGAGATCGCGGTGTCCAGCTCGCCGGCGTCGTAGTGCGTGACGGCGATGCCCATGAAGCCGCGGGCCGCGAGGCGCAGCTCGGAAGCACGCGAGGCGATGGCGAGCGCCGACTCGTATGCCGCGATGGCCTTGCTGGTGCGGTTCAGGCGGCGGTAGGCGGTCCCGAGCGAGATGAGGACCCGCGAGCGGAGCCGCGGCTCGACGATCTCGTTCCTCTCGATGACATCCCGCGCCGCCTCGTACGCCTCCGTCGCCGCGCCCAGCTGCCCCAGGTCGAGGTAGGCGGTCCCCCGCAGGAAGAGCAGGCCGGCGACGAGCGGCGGGTCGGTGCTCTCCTGCACCAGGCCGAGGCTCTCGGACACGGCCTCGAAGACGCGCTCGAACGCGCTCTCCGACGCTTCGGCGCGCGCCAGGAGGTACAGGAGGCCGGCCCTCTCGCGCGGGTGGGGCGACTGCTCGAGGGCGATCCCCACGTGGCGGCGGACCTCGCTCCAGTCGTCCTGCTCGGCGGCGGTCTCGGCCGCGACCCGGTGGAAGGCGAGGCGCTTGTTCGCGGCGAGCGGCTCGTCCCCGATGAAGTAGTCGAGCGGCTTGCCCAGCCGGCCGGCGATCAGCTGCAGGGAGCGGATCGAGGGCCGCACCAGGCCCGACTCCAGCTGGCTGATGAAGCCCTTGGTCAGCTCGTCGCCCGCGAGCTGCGCCTGGCTGAGCCCGAGCTGGCTGCGCGCCGCGCGGACGCGCTCACCGAGCAGGGCGGACACCTTCGGCTTCTCGGACTGCGCGCTGCCCGCCCTCGTGGCCACTGACCCTCCTCTGCTACCGGATCGGAGACGGTTTTGACAGGCCCGCGGCTTGCGTGGACGCCTGTCTGCTCGCCAAACTGCGGCCTAGGATAGCCGCGCTGAACGGGCGCGGGAAGCGGGGGAGCAGGACATGACACGCATCCGACAGTGGCTGGTCACGCTCGCGGTCACCGCGGTCCTGGCGCTCTCCTTCGCCACCGTCGCCTCCGCCGATCCCGGCGACCCGGGCGGCGGGTTCTCGAAGTCGTCGTACAGCACGGCTTCCGACCCTGGCGACCCCGGCGGCGGCTGGTAGTCGCGGGCATCGACCCCGCCTAGTCGCGGCTCCGACATACTCACCGCGTGCCCGCCGCCATCTCGTCCGACCGTCGCCAGGCCACCCAGATCGACGGCAGGCCTTTCCTTTTCCAGCACGGCTACCGCTTCGGCAAGGTCACGTACATCACGCGCCTCCCGCTCGAGCGGAGCGTCTTCGTCTGGACGCCGGGACATCTGACCGCGGAAGAGGTCGAGGCCGTCGTCCGCGGGGACAACCCCTGGATGCTCGAATGAGATCGAGCGAGGGTCCGGCTCTGCCGGCCCGAGCGAGCCGGTAATAGCGGAGCGAGCGCGGGCCGAAGGCCTCGCGCGAAGAGCAAGCGTGGCGTCGCCCTGAGGGCGGTCGTCCAGAGGGTGCGCTCGGCCAGCGTTGACGTGGAGGGCGAGCGCATCTCCTCCATGGGCCCGGGGCTGGTGGTCCTCCTGGGCGTCGGCGCGGGCGACGTGCCCGAGGACGGCGAGCGCCTCGCCGCCAAGGTCGCGAGCCTGCGCATCTTCGAGGACGCCGCCGGCAAGATGTCCGTTTCGCTCCCAGACACCGGCGGCGAGGTCATGGTCGTCCCCCAGTTCACGCTCTACGGCGACGTCCGCCACGGCCGCCGGCCCGACTTCACGCGCGCGGCGCCTCCGGAGAAGGGCCAGCGCCTTTACGACGCGTTCTGCGGCGCCCTTCGCGGCGCCGGCCTCCGCGTCGCCACCGGACGCTTCGGCGCGATGATGCGAGTGAACACCGAGGGCGACGGCCCGGTCACGATCGTCGCGACTACCGACGGCTGGGACGAGGCGGGGCTGCGCTAGAGGCGCATCGCGCGAGGATCGCTCTCCGGTCGCTCGTTCGGCTCACTCGAGGCGCGCGAGCTCCAGGGCCGTCGCCAGCGTCAGCTTCGCCGCCTTGAGCCAGAGGCCGGGGTTCGTGACCTTGTCCGACGTGTCGTTCACGGTGTGGAAGAACGAGTTCCCGGGATACGTCGCGTCCGGGGGGCCGTAGCGCTCCGTCAGCGTCACGGAGGGGATCCCCGCCATGCCGAACGGTGCCGTATCAAGGATGTACCGGCTCGGGTCGTTCGCGAACACGTCGACGAGCTGCACCCCGACCGCGTACCGCTCGTTCACCGCCTTGACGTGATCGCGCAGAACGTCCGACTGCGCGCCGTACCAGATGAGGTCGAGGCGGTCGGCGACGGGGTTGAAGCCGACCATGTCGATGTTCATGACGGCCTTGAACGGCCGCGGGCCTGCGCCGGACTCCGTCTGAAGGTACGCCGCGCTGCCCTTGAAGAAGAGCTCCTCGCCGTCGAAGAAGGCGAGATAGAGGCGACCCTGGAGACAAGCGTTCGAGGACGAGAGCACGCGTGCGTATTCGAGCAGCGCCGCGGTCCCAGTCGCGTTGTCATCCGCTCCGGGGGCCGGATCCGATCCTGGGCGCCAGCCCGGCGTTCGAACCGCGATCGAGTCGTAGTGCGCAGCCAGGATCACCCAGTCGAGTTCCTGCGTGTCGCTCGATGAAGCCGGCTCGAGGTTCGCGAGGATGTTCGTGAGTGGGATGCCCTGGTAGACGGCCCGGTGCTCGCGCACGGTGACGTTCGGGATCGCTTCGAGCTGATCCTTGATGTAGGCGATGGCCCGCGCGTGCCCCGGGTGCCGCGGGTCGCGCGAGCCGAAGCCCGCGAGCGCGCGCATGTGGGCGTCGAGCCGTCCCGGATCGATCGCGGCGATGGCCCCGCGGACGTGCTCTTCCGTGCCGAACTTCTGGCACGGCTCGTCCGTCGTCGACGGCGATGGCGCCGGAGCCCTGGTCGGGCTTGCGACCGCGGCGGACGCGGACGGCGACGGCGACACCGAACCGGTTGGAGTGGCGACGGGCGATCCGCTACCGAGGCATGCGCCGGCCACGATCAGGATAACGAGGAGCGCGGGTAGGCCGTGCCTCAGTTCAGCTTCCGCCCGACCGGCTGACGTTCCGCCTCCGGTGTCTCCTTGGCGTACTCCTGCTTCAGGAACGAGACCTGCCCGTCGCGGACATCCACGAACACCGTGTCGCCCTCGGCGAACTCGCCGGCCAGCACCTTTTGCGCCAGCGGGTCGAGGATCAGGCGCTGGATGGCGCGGCGGATGGGCCGCGCGCCGTACACGGGGTCGAAGCCCTCGCGGGCCACGAGCTTCTTCGCCGCCGGCGAGAGGTCCAGGCCGATCTTCCGCTCCGCGAGCCGGCGGGCCAGCATCCTCGTCTCCTTGTCCACCACGTCCATGAGCTGGTCCTCCGTGAGCCGCCGGAAGAAGACGGTCTCGTCGATACGGTTCAGGAACTCGGGGCGGAAGTGGCCGCGCAGCGCGTCCATGACCTGCTTGCGCACGAAGTCCTCGTCCTGCCCCGGCTCGCTCATGAAGGTCGAGCCGACGTTGCTGGTCATGACGATCACGGTGTTCTTGAAGTCCACGGTGCGGCCGTGGCCGTCGGTCAGGCGGCCGTCGTCGAGGATCTGCAGCAGCACGTTGAAGACGTCGCCGTGCGCCTTCTCGATCTCGTCGAAGAGGACCACGGCGTATGGCCGGCGGCGGACCGCCTCGGTGAGCTGCCCGCCCTCGTCGAAGCCCACGTAGCCGGGCGGCGCCCCGATGAGGCGCGAGACGGTGTGCTTCTCCATGTACTCGCTCATGTCGAGGCGGACCATGGCCTTCTCGTCGTCGAACAGGAACTCGGCGAGGGCCTTGGCGAGCAGCGTCTTCCCCACCCCGGTCGGGCCGAGGAACAGGAACGACGCCAGGGGCCGATCGGGGTCCTGCAGCCCGGCGCGCGCACGGCGGACGGCGTTGGCCACGGAGGTGACGGCCTCGTCCTGCCCGACGACGCGCTCGTGCAGCCGCCCCTCCATGTCCAGGAGCTTGCGGACCTCGCCCTCGAGCAGCCGGGAGACGGGGATGCGCGTCCAGCGGGAGACGACGTCGGCGATGTCCTCGGGCGTGACCTCCTCGGCCAGCATCTTCTTCGTGCTCTGCACCTCGGCCAGCTGGTCGCTGGCCGCCTGGACCTCGCGCTCGAGCCCGGCGAGGGTCCCGTACTTGAGCTCGGCCGCCTTGGCGTAGTCGGCCGCCCGCTCCGCGCGCTCGATCTCGGCGCGCACCGCGTCCACCTGCGCCTTCTTCTCGCGGATCCCGCCGATGGCGCCCTTCTCCAGCTGCCACTGCCCGCGCAGCGCGCCCGCGCGCTCCTTGATCTCGGCGAGCTCCCGCTCCAGGCGCTCGAGGCGCTCGCGGCTGGCGTCGTCCGACTCCTTCCGGAGGGCCTCGCGCTCGATCTCGAGCTGGCTGATGCGCCGCTCGACCTCGTCGAGCTCGGCCGGCATCGAGTCGATCTCCATGCGCAGCTTGGAGGCCGACTCGTCCACCAGGTCGATGGCCTTGTCCGGCAGGAACCGGTCGCTGATGTAGCGGTCTGACAAAACAGCTGACGCGACGAGGGCGCTGTCCTGGATACGCACACCGTGGTGGATCTCGTAGCGCTCGCGGAGACCGCGGAGGATAGAGATGGTGTCCTCCACGCTCGGCTCGCCGATGAGCACGGGCTGGAAGCGCCGCTCCAGCGCGGCGTCCTTCTCGATGTGCTTGCGGTACTCGTCCAGCGTCGTCGCCCCGATGCTGTGCAGCTCGCCGCGGGCCAGCATCGGCTTCAGCATGTTGGCCGCGTCGATGGCGCCCTCGGCCGCGCCCGCGCCGACGACCGTGTGCAGCTCGTCGATGAAGAGGACGATCTCGCCCTCCGAGGCCGTGATCTCCTTGAGCACGGCCTTGAGCCGCTCCTCGAACTCGCCGCGGTACTTCGCGCCGGCCAGCAGCGCGCCGAGGTCGAGCGCGAAGATGCGCTTGCTGCGGAGGCCCTCGGGGACGTCTCCGCGCACGATCCGCTGCGCCAGGCCCTCGACGATGGCGGTCTTGCCCACGCCGGGGTCGCCGATGAGCACCGGGTTGTTCTTCGTGCGGCGCGAGAGCACCTGGATGACACGGCGGATCTCCTCGTCCCGTCCGATCACGGGGTCGAGCTTGCTGCGGCGGGCCAGCTCGGTGAGGTCGCGGCCGTACTTGTCCAGCGCCTGGAACTTGCCCTCGGGGGTCGGGTCCGTGACCCGCTGGCTGCCTCGGATCCCGCGCAGCGCCTCGAGGGTGCGCTCGCGCGTGATCCCCAGGCGCCGCAGGTGGTCGCCCACGGCACCGGTGTCGTCGAGCATCGCCAGGAACATGTGCTCGGTCGAGACGTACTCGTCGGCCAGAGCCGCCATCTCCTTCTGTGCCTGCCCCAGCACGCGCAGGAGCCGGGCGGACGCTCCGACCTGAACGGCGCCGCCGGACACGCTGGGGCGGCGCTCCAGGTCCGCTTCGAACGCGGCCAGCAGCTGCTGGGGGCTCGCGCCGAGAGCGCGCACCAGGCCGGGTACGGTGCCGCCCTCCTGCTGGAGCAGCGCGGCCGCGAGGTGCTCGACGTCGATCTCAGAGTGGCCGTGCTCCGTGGCGCGCGCACGCGCGGCCACGACGGCCTCCTGCGACTTCTCGGTGAGCTTGTTGGGGTCCATCAGAGCAGGTGACTCCTGACGTCCTCGTTCGCGCGCTTCTTGGCGATCTTCTCTACGCAGGCGCGCTCCTCGTCGGTCAGCTTCTGCGGGAGCACGGCCTTGACGGTCACGAACAGGTCCCCCGAGCCGCCGCCGGCGCGCGGCATCCCCTGGCCGGCGAGCCGGATGGTCCTGCCGTTCTGCGTCTCCGCGGGGATCTTGAGCGTCACGCGGCCCTTCAGGGTGGGCACCGTGACCTCCGCACCCAGCAGCGCCTCGTGGAGGGCGACCGGGAGGTCGGCGTGGAGGTCGTCCCCCTCGCGCCTGAAGAACGGGTGCGCCTGCACGCGGACCCGCAGGAACATGTCGCCCGCGGGACCGCCCGCCTGGCCGGGGCCGCCCTGGCCGGCGAGTCGGATGCGCTGGCCGTCACGGACGCCCGCCGGGATGCGCACGTCGAGCCGGCGCGTAGCCCCGTCGCTCCGGCGGACCTCCACGCTGCGCTCGGTGCCCTTGAAGGCTTCGGCGAGCGGGATCTCGACCTCGCCCTCCAGGTCCTCGCCGGACCGCTGGCGGACGCGGCCGTTGGTGCGGCGGCCGCGCAGGATGTCCTCCTGCGAGACCCCGCCCAGGTCGCCGAAGAAGGTCCGGAAGAAGTCCGAGAACCCGCCCAGGTCGCCGGCGCCCTCGAAGCCGCGGCCCGGCGTGCCGGTGAAGACCCACTCGAAGTTCCCACGACCCGGCGCGCCGCCGCCGCGCGAGAACCGGTCCCAGTTCGCGCCGAGCTGGTCGTAGCGCTTGCGCTTCTCGGGGTCGGAGAGGACCTCGTGCGCCTCGTTGACCTCCTTGAAGCGCCGCTCGGCGTCGGCGCCCTTGTTCAGGTCAGGGTGATAGGTGCGGGCCAGCCGCCGGTACGCCTTCTTGACGTCCTCGGTCTTGGCGCCCTTGGGGACGCCGAGGATCTTGTAGTAGTCCTTGTACTCGACGGACATCGGTCAAACGAGGCGGGGGGGGGGGGGGGGGGGGGGG
>JBOGTE010000027.1:0-19939 GCA_050692015.1 Candidatus Limnocylindria bacterium | reverse complement strand
ACGCCGACGAGGAAGCGCCGGTGCGAGCGGTCGAGGATGCGGCGCTGCAAGCGGACCGGGAGCCGGTTGTACACCGCGGCCAGGGCGCGCCAGAGCACGCGGACAGGCTAGCCCCGTCGGCGGCGCCGCTCCGCTACGCGGATCCGCACCAGCTCGCGCTGGAGCGCCGCGCGGGCCCGCGCTTCGTCGGCGGTGCTGAGCGCCCCGGCCGCGAGAGCCTGGCGCGCCCGCTCGCGTGCCTCCTCGGCCACCTGGAGGTCGATCTCCTCGGGGTGCTCAGCGGATTCGGTCAGCACGACAACGCGGTCCCCGCGGACGTCCATGAACCCGCCGAAGACCGCGAGGGTCTCTTCGCTCCCGCCCTTCTTCACGCGGAACTCGCCCGGCCCGAGGCCGGTGAGCAGCGGCGCGTGGTGCGGCAGGATCCCGAGGTACCCCTCGGTGCCGGGCGCGATGACCATGTCCACGTCGTCCTCGTAGACCTTCCGCTCGGGCGTGATGACCTCGATGTGGAGCGGCACGCTACGCGTTCTCCTTCGCCATCTTCTCGGCCTTCTCGCGGGCCTCTTCGATCGCCCCGACCATGTAGAAGGCCTGCTCCGGAAGGTCGTCGTGCTTCCCGTCGAGGATCTCGCGGAAGCTGCGCACCGTGTCGGACACCTTCACGTACTTGGGCGTGATGCCGGTGAACTTCTCAGCGACGTGCATCGCCTGGGCCAAGAACTTCTGGACCTTGCGTGCTCGGGCCACCAAGACCTTGTCCTCGTCTGATAGCTCGTCCACTCCGAGGATCGCGATGATGTCCTGCAGGTCGCGGTAGCGCTGCAGCAGCCGCTGCACTTCGCGCGCGGTCCGGTAGTGCTCCTCCCCGACGATGGTCGGGTCGATGGCGCGGCTCGTCGAAGTCAGCGGGTCCACGGCTGGATAGATGCCGAGCTCGGTGAGATTGCGCTCCAGGCGAAGGGTCGAGTCCAGGTGAGCGAAGGTGGTCGCGGGACCCGGGTCGGTGTAGTCGTCGGCGGGAACGAACACGGCCTGGAGGGAGGTGACCGAGCCCTTCTTGGTGGAGGTGATCCGCTCCTGGAGGTCGCCCATCTCGGTGCCCAGGGTCGGCTGGTAGCCCACGGCGGAGGGCATGCGGCCGAGCAGGGCCGAGACCTCCGATCCGGCCTGCGCGAAGCGGTAGACGTTGTCGATGAAGATCAGCACGTCCTTGCCCTCGTCGTCTCGGAAGTACTCCGCGATGGTCAGCCCCGCGAGCCCGACCCGCAGCCGCACACCCGGCGGCTCGTTCATCTGGCCGAAGACCATCGAGACCTTGTCGATGACCCCGTACTCGTGCATCTCGCCGAGCAGCTGCGTCCCCTCGCGCGAGCGCTCGCCCACGCCGCAGAAGACCGAATACCCCTCGTGCTCGTACCCGATGTTCCGGATGAGCTCCATGATCACGAAGGTCTTGCCGGTCCCGGCGCCGCCGAAGATGGCGGCCTTACCACCCTTCAGGAACGGGCAGATGAGATCGACCACCTTGAGGCCGGTCTCGAGGAGCTCGCTCGCAACGGACTGCTCCGTGAACTCAGGCGGCGCCCGGTGGATGGGGTCGCGCCGCACGGCGGTGACCGGCCCCTTCCCGTCGATGGGGTCTCCGGTCACGTTCATGAGCCGGCCCAGGGCTCCCGGACCGACCGGCACGGTGATGGGGCCGCCGGTGTCCTCGACCTCGACGCCGCGGCGGAGGCCGTCGGTCGTGTCCATGGCCACGGCGCGCACCCAGTTGTTCCCCAGGTGCTGCTGCACCTCGGCGATGAGCGGCTTCTGGCCCTCGCGCTCCACGCGTAGCGCGTGGTAGATCTCGGGGAGCTTTCCCTCCTCGAACTGGACGTCGATCACCGGACCGATGATCTGCACGATCCTCCCGAGGTTCTTGGTCCCCTTCGTCGCCTTCTCCGCCACGGCCATCTCTCTACCCCTTCGCCAGCGCTTCGGCGCCGGACGCGATCTCGAGCATCTCTTTGGTGATCTTTGTCTGCCTGGCCTTGTTGCTCGCGAGCTGGAGCTCGTCGATGAGCTCGCCCGCGTTCTCGGTCGCGTTGCGCATGGCCACCATGCGCGCCGACTGCTCCGAGGCGATGCTCTCGAGCACCGCCTGGTAGACGGTGACGTCGATGAGCCGCGGCAGGATCGCGTTCAGCACCGTCTGAGGGTCGGGCTCGAAGATGTACTGCAGCGGCGGCAGCTCTTCGATGTCCAGCTCCTCCGGCACGAGTGGGAGGATCTGCCGGATGGTCGGCACCTGACGCAGCGTGTTCACGAACCGGGTGAAGGCGAGGTGGACCTCGTCCACGCTCCCGCTGGTGAACTCGTCGCGCAGCACGCGCGAGATGACGCTCGTGTCGGCCGAGCTCGGGCGGTCGCCGAGGCCCTGGAACTCGGCCACGGTCCGAGCCCGGATGCGGCGGAGCGCGGCGATGCCCTTGCGGCCGACCCCGAGCCACCCGATCTCCGGCCTGGTCTGAGCGAAGCGCAGGGTCGCGCGGAGGAGGTTCGTGTTCATCGCGCCGACCAGCCCGCGGTCGCTCGTGACGAGCACGACAAGGACGCGCTTCACCGGACGGCGCGCGAGGAGCGGCTCGAACTCGGGGTCGGCGTAGGGTCCGAGGTCGTTCAGCACGGTGCGCAGGCTCTCCTCGTACGGCCGCGACGCCGTCACCGCGGTCTGGGCACGCCGCATCCGCGACGCGGCGACGGTCTGCATCGCCTGCGTCACCTGGCGGATGTTCCGGATGCTGCGCAGACGCCTGCGCAGCTCACGCTCCGAGGGCATCTAGGCCTTCGCCTCCGCCTTCGGCCGAGCCTCGGTCTTGGGCTCGGCCTTCGCTTCGGTCTTCGCGCCGGCTTTCGGCTCGGCTGCGGGCGTAGCGCTGGGCTCGACGTACGAGTGGGCCTTCTTGAACTCGTCGAGCATGGCGCGGACGGTCTTCTCGACCTCGTCCGTCCACTTGCGCTCCTTCAGGATCAGCTCGCCCACACCCGTCGCCTGGACGTCCATGTAGCGGTAGAGGTCGCGCTCGAAGTCGGCGACGCGGTCGCGCGGGATGTCGTCGAGGTAGCCGGCGGTGCCGCTGAAGATGATGACGATCTGCTTCTCGACCGGAAGGGGCTGGTACTGGGGCTGCTTCAGGATCTCGACGAGCCGCTCGCCACGCCGCAGCTGCGCCAGCGTGGCCTTGTCGAGGTCGGACCCGAACTGCGCGAACGCGGCGAGCTCGCGGTACTGGCCGAGGTCGAGCTTCATCGAGCCGGTGACCTTGCTCATGGCCTTGATCTGAGCGTCGCCGCCGACGCGCGAGACGGAGAGGCCCGTGTTCATCGCCGGGCGCACGCCCGCGTTGAAGAGGTCCGTCTCGAGATATATCTGCCCGTCGGTGATGGAGATGACGTTGGCCGGGATGTAGGCGGCGATGTCGTTGGCCTGGGTCTCGATGATCGGCAGCGCGGTGAGCGAGCCTCCCCCGTTCTCCTCGTTCATGCGGGCGGCGCGCTCGAGAAGCCGGGAGTGCAGGTAGAAGACGTCGCCCGGGTAGGCCTCGCGGCCCGGCGGGCGCCGCGCCAGGAGCGACACCTGGCGGTAGGCCTGGGCGTGCTTGGTGAGGTCGTCGTACACGCACAGGGCGTCGCGCCCGGAGTCGCGGAAGAACTCGCCGATGGCGCAGCCGGAGTAAGGCGCGAGGTACTGCATCGTCGCGGGGTCGGACGCGCCGGCGATCACGACCGTCGTGTTGTCCATCGCGCCGTGCTCCTCGAGGGTGGCCACGATCTTCGCGACGGACGACTCCTTCTGGCCGACGGCGACGTAGATGCAGAAGACGCCCTGGTCCTTCTGGTTGATGATCGTGTCGATCGCGATGGCCGTCTTCCCGGTCTGGCGGTCGCCGATGATCAGCTCGCGCTGGCCGCGGCCGATGGGCGTGATGGAGTCGATCACCTTGATGCCGGTCTGGAGCGGCGTGTCCACGTTCTGGCGCATGATCACGCCCGGCGCAACGACGTCGATGCGGCGCGTCTCCTTCGTGGCGATGGGCCCCTTGCCGTCCAGCGGGCGTCCCAGGGTGTCCACCACGCGCCCGACCAGCGCCTCGCCCACAGGGACCTCGGCGATGCGGCCGGTCGTTCTGACCTCGTCGCCCTCCTTGATCTCGGTGTAGTCGCCGAGGACGATCGCGCTGACGGTGTCCTCCTCCAGGTTGAAGGCCAGGCCGAAGACGCCGCGGCCGAAGTCGAGCAGCTCCGACGCCATGCAGCCCGCGAGGCCGTAGATGCGCGCGATCCCGTCACCGACCTCCACGACGGTGCCGACGTCAACGGACTCGGCCTTGCCGCGGAAGCCCTTGATCTGGGCCTTGATGATCTCGGTGATCTCAGATGACGTCGTTGCCATATTTCTCCCAGCCTTCTACGCGCTCGCGAGCTGCTCGCGGAGTGCGTCCAGCCGCGCGCGCAGCGATGCGTCGATGAGGTGGTCGCCGACCTGCACGGTCGCGCCGCCGATGAGCTCCGGCTCTACCGCGAACTCGGCCACGATCCGCTTCCCCGTGCTCTTCTCCAGCCTGCCGACGAAGGAGGTGCGCTGTGAGTCGGGAAAGGGCACCGCGGTGGTGATGCGGGCCTTCGCGATGCCGGCGCGCTCGTCGACCAGCTCGCCGTACGCGGCGGCGATCGCTCCGATGAGCGCGATCCGGCCACGCCGGACCAGCATCGAGACCAGCGACGCGATGGCGTCCGGCTGGCCCTTCGTCGAGGCCTCGGCCGCCAGGAGCCGCTGCTCCAGGGGGCGGCTCGGGTCGCGCAGGACACGCAGGAAGTCCTCGGAGAACGCGTCCGCCACCGCCACGGTCGAGGCCCGGTAGCCGTCCACCGCCTTCGCCTCGGTCGCGATGTCCATGAGCGCTTCCGCGTACCGCCGGGCCGCGGAGCCTGTCAGTGCCATCAGTTGCTCCGGTCGCCGAGCATGCCGCCGGCCTCGTCCAGGGAACGTTCGATGAGCTCGCGGTGAGCGCGCTCGTCCACTTCCCGGCCCAGGACCCGGCTCGCCGCCAGGACGGCCATCGCGGCCACCTCCCCGCGGAGCTGGGCGAGGGTCTGGTCGTGGAGCTGCTTGGCGTCGGCGCGGGCCCGCTCGCGGATGCGGTCGGCCTCGGCCGAGCCCTCGCGCCGGATCTCGGCCGCCGCAGCCTCAGCGGCCTTGGTGGTCCGGTCCGAGATCTCCCTTGCCTCGCGGCGCGCGGCGTCGAGGAGGCTCGCGACCTCCTGCTTCATCTGCTCGCGCTCCCGGTGCGAGGCCTCGGCGGCCTCGAGCCCCTCGCGGATGCGCTGCGCCCTCGCCTGGAGCGCCCGGGTCACCGGGCCCCACAGGATCTTCTGGAGCAGGAAGAAGAGCACACCGAACTGGACGATCGAGACGATCACCCACCAGGGGTCCACCACCAGCGCGAAGGCGTTGGGCTCCTCTTGAAGGAGCGGTCCGTAAAACAAGCTGTTAGCCGATCCGGGTCCAGAGCAGGATGCCTAGGACGAACGAGAGGATGCCCAGGCCTTCGGCCAGGGCCGCGCCGAGGATGAGGTTCGCGCGGATGGCGCCGGCCGCGTCGGGGTTGCGCCCTATCGCCTCGTTGGCCGCCGCGGTCGCGATGCCCACGCCGATGCCGGGTCCGAGTACGCCGAAGCCGACGGCGATGCCGGCGGCCAGGCTAGCGAATTCCATCGTTGTGCCTTTCTGTTTTTCGCCCTTCGGGCGTTTGCCTTTTAGAGATCTTCCCTACTCGTTGGTCAGTGAGCGCTCTGAAGCGCGGCGTGCGATACGGACGAGTTGTCGCGATGCTCCGCGGTGTCGGCCCCCCCTTCTCCGTGTCCCTCACCGTGACTTTCCAGGGCGAGCACGAAGTACATGAGCACGAGGAGCCCGAACACGAGGCCCTGGATGAGGCCGATGAAGACCTCGAAGCCGGCGAAGGGGATGGCGAGCCCCGGCAGGAACAGGAGCCCGCTCATGACGACGAGCATGATCTCGCCGCCCAGGACGTTGCCCCACAGCCGGAGCGTGAGGGTGAGCATCCGGAAGAGCTCGCTGAACAGCTCGATGAGCCCGACGAAGAACATGATCCCGCCGACCGCCGCGCCTTCCTTGAAGCCGCTGAAGTTGAACCAGCGCGAGGCGTATGGCAAGCCGAACTTCCGGAATCCGTCGGTCTGATATGCCATGAACGCGATGACCGCCATGCCGAAGTTGATGTGGTAGTCGCTCGTCGGCGCGCGCAGGAGCTCGATCTGACCGAAGAACGGCACCACCGAGAGCCAGTTGGAGAGCACGATGAAGAGGAAGAGCGTGCCGAAGAGCGGGAGGTAGCGGCGCGCCCCCGCGCCGCCCACCGAGACCACGAAGTCCTCGAGGCCCTGGACGAGCATCTCCACCAGGTTCTGGAGCCCGCTGGGCACGTCGCGCTTCTGGCGCGTCCCGAGCCACGCGATCGCCACGAGGAAGGTGCCGACCAGCAGCATCGTGAAGTGGGAGTTCGTGTACGAGAGTGGCCCGACGTGGAACAGCTCGGTCCCCGTGAGCGGCGGGATGTGGAAGTCGGGCGGGTACTCGAACCCGTGCGGGAATAGGAACTCCACTACCGCTCCTGCTCTTCGCGCTCGGCCTTCGGCCTCGCCGCCTCAACGCCGTTCGTCGAGTTCGCTCGTGCCGGCAGAGCCGGACACTCGCTCACCCTCATTCCTTACCCTCTTCGCGTTCGCGCTCGCGCTCGCGGATCTCGGCGTCCCAGCGGCGGCCGGCTTCCCGCGCGCGCTCCGACGAGGGCCGGATCGGGTTCGCGTCCATGTGCTTCTTGATCAAGCCCCAGACCCCCGCGCCGGCCACGAACATTCCCGCGAAGATCGCGCCCAGCAGTCCCCAGGGCTCACTGCCTATGGCCTCGTCGAGCTTCAGCCCGAGCCACGCGCCGAGAGCGATGGGTACCGCGACCACGATCCCTACTTGGCCGAGGATCGCCGCGCTCTTCAACGCGCTCCCCCCCGGGTGCGGACAGCGGCCAAGACGGGGTCAGTGTATGGGCGCCTCAGGCCGGCTGCACGGCGCGGGGGCGCAGGCGGCCGCGGCCGGGCTCGCGCCTACGCGGCGAAGCGCCGCACCACCCGGACGAGATCCTCGGTGTCGAACGGCTTGGCCAGGTACGCCTCGGCGTTGCAGCGGTCGGCCTCGCGGCGCGGGTCCGGCGCGCCCGTGACCACGACCAGCGGCACGTGCCGCAGCTGCTGCCGCAGCTCGCGCGCGAACGACCGCCCGTCCACGCCCGGCATCTGGATATCGAGGACGATCACGGAGGGCGGATCCTGCTGCATCGCGACCAGGGCTTCATCACCGTTGCGCGCGGTGCTCACGCGAAAGCCGTTCTCGTTGAGTACCGACCTCTCGGCGTCGAGCGTGTCCGGGTCGTCGTCAACGAGGAGCACCGGCCGCGACCGCTTCCCCACCTGCATGGTCAGGGTCCTTGCAAGCGGCGTGCCCTCTATGCGAACAGCATCTCGCTTAGCTCCGCAGCATTACTGACGGCTTTATCGCCGTAGCAGTTGTTCATCAGGAGATGCACCTCGCGCGCCTGCTTCGCGACCTCGCGGATCTTCGGCACCCACTCGAGGAGCTCCTGCTCCGAGTAGCGGTAGTCGAAGCGCTCCGCGGCGGTGATCCCCTTCTTCTTCCAGTTCTCGGCGTTCCGGCCGTGGAAGCGGATCACCGCCAGCGAGTCGTTCGTCACGGCGGCGACCGGCGGGACGCTCGAGGGGAAGCCCTGCGGCTCGTCCACGCTGACGTACGTGAGCTCGTGGTCGGAGAGGAAGCGCAGCGTCTCGTCCCTGTTGCGGTCGCTCAGCCACGTCGCGTTCCGGAACTCGACCGCCAGCGGGTCGTCGGGGAGGAGCTCGCGCGCGCGCAGGATCGCTTCCTTGCTCTCGCGCGAGATCGGGAACCAGTCCGGGTACTGCAGCAGGATCGACCCGAGCTTCTCCGCCTTCCGCAGGGGCTCGAGCGCGGTCCAGAAGCGAGCGTGGATCTCCTCGAGCGTCTCCCTGGACAGGTCCTTCGGGTAGAGGCGCTTCTTCGCGCGCGCGTCTTCGGGGAGCGCCTCGCGAAGGTCCTTGGGCAGGCGCCTGGGGTCCGTGGGATGCGTGGTGATGGGGGCGAAGGCCTTGAAGCTCATGGTGAAGCCGTCGGGCGTGCGCTCCGCCCAGAGCAGCGCCTGCTTCGCGTCGGGCAGGGCGTAGTAGGAGGCGTCGTTCTCCACCAGGGAGAAGCGCTCGGAGTAGTAGCGCAGGCGTGCCTCGGGGTCCTTGGCGATGCGCTCCGGGTACCAGCCCGACGCGAGCAGCGTCGGGTCGGTCCACGAGCACGTGCCTATTTTTATTGCGCTCACCGCGCACTTCTCGGCGCGCGTTGTGCGCCCATTCGGTCAGATGATCGGCGTGCTACGGCTCGTTCCTCGCGCGCTCGGGTAGCGCCAGGATCACCCCACCAAAGCCGAGGGCCAGGACTGCGAAGACCGCTACCTGGATCGCTGTGGTCGTCAGGAAGGTGATCAGAGACAGAGCCACCGTGACCGCGTAGATGACGAGCACCGCCTGCGGGTGCGTCATGCCGATGTCCACGAGCCGGTGGTGGAGATGGCCACGGTCAGGCGCGAACGGCGGGCGGCGCTGGAGGAGGCGCCGGACGATCACGTAGAACGTGTCCAGGATCGGCACCGCCAGGACGAGCAGCGCCGTGGACACCTTCGCCGTGCCGAAGATCGACAGCACCGCGAGCATCGTCCCGAGGAACGTGACACCCGTGGTGCCCAGGAAGAGGCGCGCCGGGTGGAAGTTGAAGAACAGGAAGCCCACCAGGGCGCCGGCGAGCGTGAACGACATCCAGGCCACGAACGGCTCGTTGACCGTCGGCAGGAGCGCGGTGCCTCCGAGCGTGAGCGCGGCGATGATGCCGACGCCCGCGGCGAGGCCGTCCAGGCCGTCGAGCCAGTTGAGCGCGACGTTCATGCCGAGGATCCAGAACACGGTGAAGCCGACGGCCAGCGGAGGCGCCAGCTGGATCAGCTGGCTCGGATCGAGCGGGTCGGTGATGAAGTCGATGCGGATGCCGGCGAACACCACGACCCAGGCGATGGCCAGGTGGCCCAGGAGCTGCCAGCGCGCCCGCAGGTCGAACACGTCGTCCAGGAAGCCGACGAAGAGCCCGACCACGGCGGCGAAGGCCGTGAGCGTGAAGCGCGGGGAGCGGACCTCCTCCGGGATCAGGAAGGGCCGGCCCAGGGCGCTGTCGATGAGCCAGAAGGTGAAGATCGTGGCGCCGAACGCGGCCGCAACGGCGATGCCGCCGGGCCGCGGGATCGGGTGCAGGTGCAGGCGCCGCCCGCCCGGCACGTCGAGCAGCGAGAAGCGGTGGGAGACCCAGGCGACGGCGGGGCACAGGAGGAGCGCCGAGAGGAACGCGAGCACCGTGGACCCGAGGAAGAGGATGAGGACCTGAGGCATGCCTTAGGCCCTGTCGGCCGGGCGCTCTCGACGGCCACCGGGCCACCCGGTAGGGACGATGAGGAGCCACACGCCGATCAGCATGGGCCAACCGGCAGCGCGTTCTCGACGAGCGCGTCGGACCCGCGGCCACTGATGTCCAGGATGCCCTCGAAGAACGTGAGTCCGATGAGGAACATCACGCGAATGTGCCCGTCATCGAGAGTCCCTGCCGCACTGTCGGAGCGTCATCGGCCCTATCGCGGCGTGCGTCGCGCAGCCGAGCCCGATGGCGGTCGGAATGAGCGCCCAGGCGCACGCCCAGCTCTCGTAGTGGTCGCACGTGTTGGTACATGGGCGCGATCAGCCCGACCGTCGTGGCGACCGTGCCGGGGACGGCGCTCGCGCGCGATGGATCGATCCCCACTTGACCGGCGAGGAGCAGGAGCGCCCCGACAGCGACCACGATGATCGGCCACCCGTGCCGGCCGAGAGCTCGAGCCCGAGCGTCCGATCCGCGAGGAAGACAGCCCGGCCGCGACGAGGACGACGCCCCAGCCCGGGCGCATGTCGTGGCTCGGCGGTGCCACCGCTAAGGCCTTTAGGACCTGGTGCCAGGGGCGACGGCGCCCATCCGAAAAGAAGCGCCGCGGGCACGAGGTTTCTTCGACCAGTGGATCCGCAGGCGTGGCAGCGCGTCGTCCGGCCAGAGCGACGGTTGGATCGAAGGAAACTCGAATGCGAGTCGTGAGTCAGCTCGCTGTGCGACCAGGTCGATGAGCATCCGCACCGTCCCTCCGCTCAGACGGACATAACCGTAGTGTTGGCGCTGAACGTCCTCGATCTCAGCTGGTTCAAGTTCCGCACCGACCTGCGCCACGAACTTGGCGAGTGCCGGCCCAACGCTGAAATGAGTCTCCGCGCCCAAAACGATCGCACGGATCGCGGTGAGAGCCGGGTACGGATTTCTCGGATAGTTGAGCTCGATGGTCCGGGACAGAAGGCCGCGAAAGAACTGATCATCGCCCGCATAAATGCGGCGCGGGCGCCCAGGCGCCACCCACGCATCGACTGCGATCGCTTCCAGATTGAAGGGTGTCGTATACGGAAGCGCCTCGAAACTGGGCTCTGTCGCCTGCTCGCGGAATGCCCACGTGTCCCAGACAGCCCATACGTCGAACGATGACTCCGCCTTTTGAAGGTGTATGCCACCGAATCGGGTTCGGCGTGAGATTAGGTCTCCAAATCTCTCTTCTACCTCCGCAAAGGGAGGTCCCGCGACGACGAGGTCGATGTCCCGTGGACGGCCCGGACGGTCCTTGTAGAGCCGCGAAATCAATAGAGACCGAAGAGTTCCGCCGAATAGCACGGCCTCGATCCCGGCTTCCTGCAACGCCCGCACTGTTTCGCGGATTGGCTGCTTCCAGCGCGTCCCGTCGTCTCGCAGCAGGAGGCGGACCTCTTCGCGCAGGAGATCCCGCAGATCTTGGATGGCTGGCCTAGCCGCCAACAAGCAGCTCCGCATGACGTCGCTTCGCGAACGAATCCGTCATTCCGCAGATGTAGTCGGTAAGGAGACGAAGGCGGTGGTACTGCGCTGGGAGATGCTCCTTGGTGCTCACCTCGTGGCGGAACACTCGGCGATAGTTCGGCGAGATGATCGCTGCAGCCTTCCCGGAGAACGCGCGGATGCTCGGCTCCTCCTCGATTGGCAGAGCCTGAATGCCGCTCCACAGCAGGTCCATCAGCTCGTTGATGATCCTGTGACCGAGCAACTCCAGCGTCAGCGTGCTCGTGGTCGTATACACCCGCCGCTTGGCGACACCCCTGAGCAGTTCGCCGAGGTCACCGGCCGTGCTGTCGTCGAGTAGGGCGCCGCGGTAGGTCCCTGACATGATCTCTTCGTACTTGTTCTTGAACGCCTCTCCTGTGGCGACGACCATTTCGCCGATCGCGGCTGTCCGGAACGCGGTTGCTCGCACGTCGTCCTCGAGTTCGGCCGGAACTGTTGCCCGATCAGCTTTCAGGATGGTCTTGAGGCGGTCCAAGGCTCTCGCCGCAGAAGCCGACTGCGCCTGCTCAAGCGTCTGTTCGAGGTAGGCCCACGAAACGACCCACTTCTTTACCGCGTCTTCAATGTCCGTTGTGAGGTAGACGATGTCGTCCGCAGCCTCGACGATGTATGCGATCGGATTGCGGACGTCGCCGGTCCCTGTCTTCCGACGCGCTTCCTCGACAAGGCGTTCTTCTGACGCGAAGAAACCCGGCTTCTTCCGCGCCTTGTTCGTGTTGTCGAGGCGGTCCGACGGAGACACATACTTCATGAGCGCGGAAAGGGTGCCGAACGTGAGGTTCAGGCCGGAGTAGTCGGCCAACACCTGCAGGGTGCCGACCAGCCGGAGGGTTTGCGCGTTGCCTTCGAACCTCGTGAAGTCGGCGATAAGTTGCTCAGTGTTCGGCGACGTGGCCCTTTCCGCCTCACCGCGGAGCACTTCGATCGCCGTCCGTCCAGGATCCGTGGCGAACCAGTCTTGAATGGCCGCCTCGCCGAAGTGGCCGAAGGGCGGATTCCCGAGATCGTGGAGCAGTCCACAGGTCGCGGCGATCGCCTCGATCGACCGCGACTGAGTTTCATTTATCTCGTCTCGCTCTTTCAGCCATTTGCCCGTGAGTCTCGCCAAGCCACGCGCCACGCTTGAGACCTCGAGAGAGTGCGTCAGTCGAGTGCGTACGGCATCGTGCGTCTCGAGCGGGAAAACCTGGGTCTTGTCGGCCAGCCGCTTCACCGGCGTGGAGAAGACACACCGGTCGAAGTCCCTCTCGAACTCCTCCCGATGATCCTCTCTGATGGTCGACCGCCGGTGTCGCTCCGCGTTCAGCAGTTCAGTCCACTTCATGGTCTCACCTGCAGGGCCAGCCGACGTAGTGATGGACGCGATCGCCGATCAAGCCTCCGAGCTCTGACTTTGCCCGGAGGCGTGCTTACGAATGATGCAAGACGATCTACGTGCGCCGACAGTGAGTGGCACCTGAATGTCAGCCGGTCCCGAACTGGCGGTCCCCCGCGTCACCGAGGCCGGGGACGATGTAGCCCTTCTCGTTCAGGTGGTCGTCGAGCGCCGCGACGTGGATGGGCACGTCCGGATGCGCCGCCGACAGCGCGGCCACCCCCTCGGGCGCCGCGATGAGGCCGACGTACTTCACCCGCCGGGCGCCCCACTTCTTGAGGATGTCCACCGTCGCCACCGCCGAGCCGCCCGTGGCCAGCATCGGGTCGAGCACCAGGCAGACCTGCACCGTGGCCTCCGACGGGAGCTTGTTGTAGTACTCGATCGGCCGCAGGGTCCGCTCGTCGCGGAAGAGGCCGATGTGCCACACCTCGGCCTCGGGCATCAGGCCCAGGGCCGCCTCGACCATGCCGATGCCCGCGCGGAGCACCGGGATCAGTCCCACCTTCTCGCGCAGCCGCGCGCCCTTCCACTCCGCCAGCGGAGTGCGCACGGCGCGGTCTGATAGCGCCAGGTCCGCCGTGGCCTCGTAGAGCACCAGCGTGGCCATCTCGTGCACCAGGCGCCGGAACTCGGGCGGCGGCGTGGTCTCGTCGCGGAGGCGCGACAGCTTCTCGCGCACCAGTGGATGCGGCGAGACGTGCAGGCGGGCGCTCACCGCGGCCGCGTCACGCGAGGCGACGTCCCTCATGCGCGGACGGGCTGGCGCGCGATGCCGGGCACCGGGAAGCGCGCGGTCAGGTCGAGCACCTCCGTCGCGATGTCGGAGAGCGCTTGCTCGTCCTTGGTCGAGCGCAGCGCGCGGGCGATGAGCTCGCCGATGCGCCGCATCTCCGCCTCCTTCATCCCGCGCGTCGTGACGGCGGGCGTGCCGATACGGATGCCGGAGGCGACGGCCGGCTTGTTGGTGTCGTACGGGATCGTGTTCTTGTTGACCGTGATCCCGACCGCGTCCAGCGCCTTCTCCGCGACCTTGCCGGTGGTCTCGAGCGGCCGCACGTCCACGAGCATCAGGTGGTTGTCGGTGCCGCCGCTCACCAGACGCAGCCCGGCACCGGCGAGGGTCTCGGCCAGCGTGCGAGCGTTCACGCGGATCTGACCGGCGTAGGCGCGGAACTCCGGCGTGGCCGCCTCCTTGAGGGCCACGGCCTTGCCGGCGATCACGTGCATCAGCGGGCCGCCCTGCGAGTAGGGGAACACGGCCTTGTCCACGGCCTTCGCCAGGTCCGCGTTGCAGAGGATCATCCCCGCGCGAGGGCCGCGGAGCGTCTTGTGCGTGGTCGTCGTGACGATCTGCGCGTGCGGCACCGGGCTGGGGTGCTCGCCGCCCGCGACGAGGCCGGCGAAGTGCGCCATGTCCACGAGGAGCAGCGCGCCCACGGAGTCGGCGATGGCGCGCATGCGCGGGAAGTCGAAGAACCGCGGGTAGGCCGTCGCTCCGGCGACGATCATCTTGGGCTTGTGCTCCCGCGCCAGGCGCTCCAGCTCGTCGTAGTCGATGTGCTCCGTGTCCCGCTTCACGCCGTAGGGGACGAAGCGGTAGAGCTTCGCGGAGAAGTTCACTGGCGAGCCGTGCGTGAGATGGCCGCCCTGGTCGAGCGCCAGGCCCAGCACGGTGTCGCCGGGCTCGAGGACCGCCGCGTAGGCGGCCATGTTGGCCTGCGCCCCGGCGTGCGGCTGCACGTTGGCGTGCTCCGCCCCGAACAGCGCCTTGGCGCGCTCGATGGCGAGCGACTCCGCGACGTCCACCCACTCGCAGCCGCCGTAGTAGCGTCGGCCGGGGTAGCCCTCCGCGTACTTGTTGGTGAGGACGCTGCCCACGGCCTCCAGGACCGCGGCGCTGGTGTAGTTCTCCGAGGCGATGAGCTCGATCTTCTCGACCTGCCGGCGCTCCTCGCCGGTCATGGCCGCGTACAGCTCGGGGTCCACGCGCTCTATCTCACGGAGCTCGGTCATCACTCACCTCTCATCCGCCGCCTCAGCGGCTCGCCGGGTCGGCCACCAGGCCGCGCTCGGGCCTGCGGTGCGTCTCCCTGTCGGTCTCGAGTGCCGCGATCTGCTCGCGACGGCGGGCGTGGCGCCCGCCCTCGGGGCTCGCCGCGAGATAGGCGTCCACGATGCTCTTGGCCAGCTCCACCCCTATCACGCGCTGCCCGAGCGTGAGCAGGTTCACGTCCACGTGGGACACGGCGTCGCGCGCCGACCACTCCTCCGTGACCACGGCCGCCCGCACGCCGGCGACCTTGTTCGCCGCCACCGCCGGACCGATGCCGGAGCCACAGCAGAAGATGGCGCGCTCGACCTCCCCCTTGGCGACCGCGCGCGCCAGCGGCGTCACGATCAGCGGGTAGTCGTCGTCCCCCTGGCCCTCGCCGCCGTGGTCCACCACCTCGTGGCCCCCGGCGCGGAGATGCTCGCGCAGGACGTCGCGCAGCTCCGTGCCGGCGTGGTCGGCGGCGAGCCCCAGCTTCACGCCGCGCCCGTGAAGGTAGGCCGCGTGACCACGCGGTCGATCTCGCTCTCGGGAATGGCGCCCTCGCGCAGCACGCGCACGCCGCTGCCGGTGCAGTCCACGATGGTGCTGGCGACGCCGCCCGGCGTACGCCCGCCGTCGATCACCAGGGCGATCCGGCCGTCCAGCTGCGCCATCACCTCCTGCGCCGTCACGGCGTCGGGCTGTCCCGACAGGTTGGCGCTGGTGACGGGCAGGCCGCCGCCGCTCGCCGCGATGAGGCGCCTGGCCAGATCGTTGGCCGGAACTCGGAAGGCGAGCGACCCGCGCCGGGGGGCCGCCAGGACGATGGTGAGCGGACCCGGCCAGAACTCGTCGGCCAGCGCGCGAGCGGCGGGCGTGACGATGGCGCTGGTCTCGAGGTTCGACGCTTCCGACAGGAGGATGGGGATGCGCTTCTCCTTCGGCCGTCCCTTGGCCACGAAGAGCGCCTCGATGTTCCCGTGCCCTGCGGCGAGCCCGTACACGGTGTCCGTCGGGAAGGCGACGACCTCGCCGCGCTGGAGGGCCGCCGCCGCCTCCTCGACCGCGCCCCGCTCGTCCGCTCTCAGAAGGCGGGTCTTCACGCCTCGATCATAGGCGCGGCTAGACCCGGGCCGCCGCCGCCGCGGAGAAGTGCGCGAGGATCCGGTCCACCGTGTCATCGACCGACATGGTGCTGGTGTCGAGCACCAGCCAGCCCGCGGCGGGCGGGCACTTCGCGACGAGCTCGCCGTGCATGCGCGCCGCTACGGGCTCGAGGATCTTGGTGTCGAAGCTCTTGTTGGTGCGCTGGGCGTTCCGGCGGTGCACCACGAAGATCGAAGGGCTGAGCAGCACCTTGCGGGGGGCGAGCCCGCCCAGGTGCGGCACCAGCTGGGGCAGGTCCTGCTCGTGGACGACGTCGTCGATGACGACGGTGAAGCCGCTCGCGGCGTAGTCGGCGGCCAGCCGGCCGGCGTTGCGGCGGGCGATCGCGAACTGCAGGGCCGTCTCCTCGGTCCAGTCGAGTGGGCCGGCGAGGCCCGAGACGACCAGCTGCCGCAGGTCGTCCATAGGCAGGTGCACGCCGCGCGGGTACCGCTTCGCGAGCGCGGCCGCGACGGTCGTCTTCCCCGACCCGGGCACGCCCGAGAGGAGCCAGAGGAAACCGGCCTGGAGCGCGCTCACCCGCGGATCCCCTCGACGACGCGCTCGTTGCCCATCAGGTCGCGGAGGATGCGCGTCGGTCCGCCGAGCCGGGCGCCCAGGAGCTCGGCGACGGCCGCCGCCTGCGGCGGGTCGCACTCGAAGAAGGCCGCGCCGCCGCGCGCCAGCCGCGAGGGCACCTGCGCGACGCAGCGCCGGATGACGTCGAGACCGTCGCTCCCGCCGGCGAGCACGGCCTCGCGCGGCTCGAACAGGAGTGAGCGCTCCGTGAAAGAGAGGTGCGAGCGAGGGTCCGGATCTTTACCCCACGGACCCTCCGGGTCCGCGGGGACCCCGGGTACGGCCGGCCCGAGCGAGCTTCCACGAGCGGGGTCGAGGCGGCGAGGCCGAAGGCCGAGCGCGATGGGCAGGTACGGCAGGTTGGCGGTAATGACGTCCACCTCTTCCTCTACAGGCTCGAGCAGGTCGCCGGCGCGCAGCTCGAGGCGGTCCTCGACCGCGTGCGCGGTCATGTTGGCCCGAGCGATCTCCAGGGCGCCAGGGGACACATCGGTAGCGATCACGCGGGACCGCGGCGCGCTCACCGCGATGGCGATGGCGACGGCCCCCGAGCCGGTGCCCACATCGACGACCCGGGTCCCGCCCCTGTCGCGCAGGAACGCGAGCGCCGCCTCCACCAGCGTCTCCGTCTCCGGGCGCGGCACCAGGACGCGCGCGTCCACCGCGAAGCGCAGTCCGAAGAACTCCTTCCAGCCGCGAAGGTAGGCGACCGGCTCGCCCGCGGCGCGCCGCTCGACGAGCTCCCGGTAGAGGCGCTCCTCCTCGGGACCGAGAGCGGCGTCGAGATGGGAGTACAACTCCTCCTTGGCGACGCCGCAGGCGTGGGCCAGGAGGAGGTCCGCGGCGAGCGCGGCGCTGTCATCGCCGGCGGCGCGCAGCCGCGCCAGCCCGTTGGCGCGCGCCCGACCGCGCGTCGTCACGTTCGGAAGTATCTAGAGTCTTCCCGTGGCCGCGCCCGTCGGCATCGCGGACATCATCGCGGCCCGCCGCGTCGTGGACCGCTACCTCCCGCGCGCCCCCCTGGAGCGCTCGCCGCTCCTCGAGCGCGAGCTGGGCGTCGAGATCCACCTGAAGATCGAGACCTTCAAGCCCACCCGGACCTTCAAGGTGCGCGGCGCGCTCAACAAGATCGCGTCGCTCGACGGCGCGGCGCGGGGCCGGGGCGTTGTCGCGGCGTCGGCCGGCAGCCACGCCCAGGGCGTGGCCTACGCCGCCTGGGCCCTGGGCGTCGGCGCGACCGTCGTCATGCCGGTGGGGGTGTCGCCCACGATCGTCGGCGTCTGCGAGGCCTACGGGGCCAGGGTGCTCCTCGAGGGGGACGTGTACGACGACACGCTGGCGCTCGCGCACCGCATCGAGCGCGAGGAAGGCCGCACGTTCGTCCATCCCTACGCCGACCCGCTGATCGTGGCCGGGCAAGGCACCGTCGGACTCGAGATCCTGGAGGACCTCCCGGGCGCCGCGACGGTCGTGGTCGCCGTGGGCGGCGGCGGGCTCATAACGGGGATCGGCACGGCGGTGAAGGCCACGAGGCCCGACGTCCGCATCGTCGGAGTGGAGCCGGAGGGCGCGGACGCCTTCGGCCGGTCCCTGCAGGCCGGCCATCCGGTCGAGCTGGAGCGCCCGCACAGCATCGCCGACAAGCTCGTGGCCAAGAGCACGCAGCCGCTCAACGTGGAGCTGGGCCGCGCGGTGGTCGATCAGGTCGTGACCGTCTCGGAGGAGGCCCTGGCCGACGCCACCTTCCACTACCTGGAGCGGCTCTCCCTGCTGGTCGAGCCCTCGGGGGCGGCCCCGCTGGCGGCCCTGCGCTCGGGGCGCCTGGCGGGCGCGAAGGGCCCGGTGGTGCTGGTCGTGAGCGGCGGGAACGCCTCGCCGGCGGTCCTCGGGCGCATCGTCTCGGAGCGCTCGCGCCAGCTCGCAAGCACGCGCGCGTGACCGTCCACCACGGACGGGTCTCGGTCCGCAGCCGCGCGCACGTGGACACGGTCGAGATCACGGAGCAGGTGCTGGCCGAGGTGCGCCGCTCGAAGATCCGCGACGGCCTCTGCACGATCTCGGTGCTCCACACCACGGCGGGCGTGTTCGTGAACGAGAACGCCGACCCGGACGTGCCGCGCGATCTGCTCGCGTCGCTCGAGTGCCTCGTCCCGGAGGACGCGACATACCGTCATGCCGAAGGGAACTCGCCCGGGCACATCAAGAGCGTCATCACGGGCAGCACCGTGACCCTCGCGGTCCGCGGCGGAGCCCTCGAGCTGGGACGCTGGCAGGGCGTCTACCTGGCGGAGTTCGACGGACCTCGCGATCGATCCGCGACCATTACCTGCATCGGTGAGACCCAGGTCTAATATCGGCACCTCTAGGGGAGGGCGCCATCGCGACTCACGGCATCTTCGATCCGTCATCACAAGGAGCGACCACGCCATGAGCTCATGGCGTGCGCTGCTGCGCGGCGATCCGATCCCCTGGCTCCTAGAGAAGAAGGATCCAGCCGTGCGCGCGATGACGCTGCGCAACGTGCTCGACCGCTCCTCGCGCGACGCGGAGCTGCGTGAGGCGAGCCAGCGCGCGATGTCGCTGCCCCCGATGTCCACGATCCTGCGGCGCCAGGGGACGGACGGCCGCTGGAACGGCGGCGGGATGTACGGGCCGAAGTACACCGGCTCGCACTGGTCGATGCTCCTTCTGGCCGAGTACGGCGTCGAGGGGTCCGACCAGCGCGTGCGCCTGGCCGCTCGGCGGATCCTGGACGACCTCGGCAGCGGCAAGGCCGGGATGGACTGGGCGACCGACCGCGACCACGGCGTCTCCTGCTTCTTCGGCAACGTCGTCCGCTACGTCGCGGCGGCCGGCTACGGCTCGGACCCGCGCCTGGAGCCGGTGGTCCAGCGCCTGGTGCGCGACGCCAAGAAGTTCGACGCCGCCTGCCACATCAACGACGACCAGCCCTGCGCCTGGGGCTACGCCCGCCTGGTCTGGGGCCTGGCGGCGCTGCCCGAGGCCTCGCGCACCCGCGAGGTCGAGCGGGCCATCCGGCGCGGGGTCGAGTTCCTTCTTACCTACCGCCCCGACAAGCGCGACCAGCGGTTCCAGCCCTACGGCACGAGCTACCTCTGGCGCCAGCTGAGCTTCCCGCTCTTCTACCAGGCGGACGTGCTGTTCGTGCTGCGCGCGCTCGACGCGGCCGGCGCCATCGACGACCCGCGCGCCCAGTCCGCGATCGCCTGGCTGCTCTCGCGGCAGGACGAGCGCGGACGCTGGGGCGGCCGCGCTCCGTACGCCGACCGCATGCCCTCCAAGATCGACTCCAGCAAGTGGGTCACGCTCCAGGCCATCACGCTCCTGAAGCACGCGTTCCCCGGCGCGGACTGAGCCTGCCCGCCGCGCGACGGAAGGTCCTCCCGATCCCGCGGATGCGGCCCGGGGAGGGCCGGGAGTGCAGCCTTCACGCTTCCCTAGCCGCCGCGACCGGCGCCGACTACGACGAGCTGATGGGCGCCAGCGGCGCGGCCTTCACGACGACGATCGACGAAGCGACCTGGGACCCCATCGCCGCGGCGCCCCTCGACGCGGAGACGCTGGACCGGGCCGCGGGCGCGGCCGGCGTGCGCGTGGACCGCGTGACGCCGCCCTTCGACGACGACATGCGGGAGCTGGTGATGGAGCG
>JBOGTE010000026.1:0-20059 GCA_050692015.1 Candidatus Limnocylindria bacterium | reverse complement strand
AGCTCGCGCTGCGCCTCGGCGGCCGCGGCCACGGCCTGGCGCGCGCTCCGGAACGCGAGGAAGAAGGAGTCGCCCTCGGTGCGGACCTCCACGCCCTCGTGAGCCCGCGCCGCGGCGCGCACGAGCGCCGCGTGCTGCTCGAGCACCTCGTGCCAGCGCCCGGTCCCGAGCTCGCGCGCGAGCTTCGTCGAGCCCTCGATGTCGGTGAATACGAACGTGACCGTGCCGGTCGGGAGCTCACGCCGGAGCGGGAGGACCAGCGCCGCGCCGGTCTCGGCCTTGGGGGCCCGGAGCTCGGCCATGCCCGGGCATTATCGTGGCGCGGAGGCTGGCGGAAGGGGTCAATAGGGTGGACACCAAGAGCGGCACGGGCTCCACGGAGCTCCAGGACACCCTCGCGGGGCTGGCGCTCTTCGCCGACATCCCGTCGCCGGAGCTGGAAGCCATCGGCCACACCCTCGAGGAGCGCTACTTCGGCGAGGGCGAGCGCATCCTGCGGGAGGGTTTCACCGGGTCGGGCTTCTTCATCATCCTCGAGGGCGAGGCCTCGGCGCGCGTGGGCGAGACCGAGGTGAACCGCCTCGGGCGCGGGGACTTCTTCGGCGAGGTCTCGGTGCTCCTGGGCGAGCCGCCGAGCGCGGACGTGGTCGCGCTGCGGCCGCTCCGGTGCGCGGTCCTGGCGGCGCCCCAGCTCCAGGACTTCGTGGTCGCGCACCCGCGCGTCGCCTACCGGATGCTCCAGGCGGAAGCCCGCAAGCTCAGGAACGCGACCAGATGGCGGAGCTAGAGGGGGCGTCACCGCCGGGTGACTACCCGGTCGTCATCGTCGGGAGCGGACCGGGGGGCCTCCAGCTCAGCCACTCGCTGACCGAGCTCGGCGTCCGGCACGCGGTCGTGTCGCAGGACCCCTCCGCCGGAGGCATGTTCCGGCGCTTTCCCTTCTTCCAGCGGCTCCTCTCCTGGACCAAGCCCTACGCGCCGTGCCCCCGTAGCTCAAGGGAATACGAGCGCTACGACTGGAACAGCCTGATCAGCGAGACCGCGGGCGCGCGCGCGATCATGCCGGGGCTCATGGACGGCACGAGCTACTTCCCCTCGCGGCCCGAGATGGAGCGCAACCTCGCGGCGTTCGCCGGCCGTGCCGCTGTGCCGGTCCGCTACGGCTGCCGCTGGGAGGCGACGAGGCGCGATGGCGACCGGTTCGTGCTCGAGACCAGCGACGGCGAGTACCGCTGCCAGGTCCCGGTCTTCGCGGTGGGGGTGGCCGAGCCCTGGCGCCCCGACACGCCGGGACTGGAGCTGGCGACCCACTACGCGGACACGCGCCCGCCCGAGACGTACGCCGACCGGGAGGTCTTCATCGTCGGCAAGGAGAACTCCGCGTTCGAGCTGGCCAGCGGGTTCCTGCAGTGGGCCCGGCGCATCGTGCTCGCGTCCCCCAGCCCGACGAAGCTCTCGGTCACCACCAACTCCCTCGTCGGCGTGCGCGCTCGCTACGTCCAGCCCTACGAGGACAACGTGCTGGGCGGCGGGGTCGTCGTCCTGAACGCGTCGATCGTGGAGATCGCGCGCAGCGGCTCGCGCTTCCGCGTTCGGGTCAGGCGGAGCCACTCGGGCGAGGAGCTCGCCTACGAGGTGGACGACGTGATCGCCGCCACGGGCTGGGTGCCTCCGCTCCGCGACCTGCCCGAATTGGGCGTGGTGACCTTCGGGCGCAACCGCCTACCGGCCCTGACGCCGTTCTGGGAGAGCGTCTCGGCGCCGGGGGTGCATTTCGCCGGGACGATCACGCAGGCTGCGGCCGGCCTCAAGAAGAACGGCATCCCCTCGAACTCGGGCGGCGTGAACGGCCACCGCTACAACGCGCGCGTGCTGGCGCGCCACCTGGCGCGCACGCGCTTCGGCGTCGAGATCCCCCGCCCCGCGCTCCGGCCCGACCAGCTCGTGCCCTTCCTGCTCGGCGAGCTCGACCACGGCCCCGAGATGTGGCACCAGCGCTCCTACCTGTGCCGTGTGGTCAGCGTGACCGCGGACGAGGGCATCCGGGACGAGGGGACCTGGCCGCTGGCGCACTTCGTGGATGCCGCCGGACCCGATGCTGTCGCGGTCACCATCGAGGCGAACGCCCAGGGCGAGAACTACCCGGCCGCGTACGTCCGCCGGGCGGGCCGCGTGAGCGAGCACCTGCTGCCCGCCGACCAGACGCTGCGCTTCGACACACCCGAGCGCCGGGCCGGCCTCTCCGACGCGCTTGCCGCGTTGACCGGGCCCCTCTAGAGCCTCAGTCCGCGGCGACCGGCACCTCCGGCGAAGGCTGCGCCGCGCGGTCTCTGATCGCCAGGTTGGCGGCCGCACCCGCGAGCAGCAGGGCCGCCCCCGCAAGCATCGCGAGGTGGAAGGAGTCGGTCGAGGCTTCACGCGCGGCGCCCTCGATCTCGCCGAGCCCGACCCCGGTCGCGGTGACCTGCGGGGGGTTCAGCGGGGAGACCGCCTGACGGACCTGTGGGTCGGACGTGTCGAGGCTCGGGAGCCGGGACTCGAGGCCGGCGTAGAAGCTGGCGGTGATCGCGACGAACAGTGCGGCGCCGAGCAGCTGCGGCCCGATGCGCGAGATGGCGTTGTTGATGGCCGACCCGAGGCCCGACCGCTCCTGCGGCACGCTACCCATCAGGGCCGTAACGAGGGGCGTGACCATGATCGTGAGCCCGATGCCGAACACCAGCAGGCCCGGGAAGATCCACATCCAGTAGTCGAGCGGCGGCAGCGGCTCGCCCGGGCCCAGCATCCAGGCCTCGCTCGTGCCCGGGATGAGCGCGAAGAGCAGCACGCCGGCCGCCATGACCGCCGGCCCGACCACCATGAAGATCCGCGTCCCGAAGCGCGCCGCCAGCCCGCCGACACGCGACGAGAAGAGGACCAGGAGGAGCGTCCCGGGGAGCCCCGCGAGCCCCGCCGCGGCCGCGGTGTACCCGATCACACCCTGCAGGAACAGCGTGAGGAAGTAGAAGACGACGTAGAGCGCGCCGTAGATGAGGAACGTCGAGACGTTGACCACGGAGAAGTTGCGGGACCGGAACAGCGCGAGCGGGACCAGCGGATGCTTCGCGCGCGCCATCCAGAGCGGCAGGGCGACCGTGCCGCCGGCGCCGATCGCGAGCGCGACGAACGCCACCGGGTCGCGCCACTCCCGCTGCTGCCCGTAGATCGTGCCGAAGGCGAGACCCCCGACCGCCAGCGCCGTGAGCAGCGACCCGGCCCAGTCGAACCGGCCGGTGCTGGCGGTGTCGCGGCTCTCCTCGATCCGCCTCGTCGCGTAGAGGGCCGCCAGGATGAAGGGCACGTTGATGAAGAACACGGCCCGCCACGAGATCGAGTCCACGAGGAGCCCGCCCACGACCGGTCCGAGGATCGTCGTGCCCGCGGATGCTCCGGACCAGAAGCCGAAGGCGCGGCCGCGCTGCTCGCCCTCGAAGCACGCGGTGATCAGCGACAGCGAGCTCGGGACCAGGAGCGCGCCGGCGGCGCCCTGGAGGACGCGGAAGAGGACCAGCGCCTCGAGGTTCGGCGCCAGGCCGCAGAGCACCGACGTCACCCCGAACCCGGCGATCCCCAGCTGGAACATCCGCTTGCGCCCGTAGTGGTCGTTGGCCGCTCCGGCCAGGATCAGCAGCGCGGAGAGCGTGAGGAGGTAGCCGTTGTAGACGTAGGACTGGCCCTCGAGAACGCCCAGGAACAGCGCCGGCAGGTCCTGGCCGATGCGCGGCAGGGCGACCGTGACGACCGTCGAGTCGAGGAACACCAGGCCCGAGCCGAGGATGGCCGCGACCAGCACCCAGCGCTGGTAGGCGCTCACTTCCCGAGTGTGAGGTCGCGCGAGGCCTTCGTGACGAGGCCGCCGAAGACGCGGGAGGTCGTCGGGAAGGCGTGGATGGTGTCCTCGAGCACGGCCAGCGGCAGGCCCAGCTTCACCGCGAGCACGGCCTCGTGGATGGCCTCGGTCGCTCCGGGACCCGCCATGAATGCGCCGATGAGCGTCCGGGCCTTCCGATCGACGGTGATGGTGACGTGTCCCTTGGCCTCCGCGACGTAGCCCTTCGCCGTCGTCGCGAGGTCCTGTGTCAGCTCCAGGGCGTCGATGCCCTGCTCCCCGGCCTGGTGGGCCGTCAGCCCCACGGCCCCGAGCTCGGGGTCCGTGTACACGCAGCGCGGCACCGCGCGCAGGTCGGGGCTGACGTCGTCGCCGAGCGCCAGGCGCACCGCGAGCTCGCCCTCGTAGTGGCCCAGGTGGGTCGAGATCTCACGGCCGATGAGGTCGCCGACGGCGTACACGCCGTCGGCCACCTGGAGCCGATCGTCCGGCTTGAGGTACTCGCCCTCGGTCACGGTCACGCCGACCGTCTCGAGCCCGATCCCCGACACGTTCGGCGTACGTCCGATGCCGAGCGCGATCACGTGCCCCGTGGCGCTCGACCCGTCCGCGAGGTCGATGACGTGCTCGCCGTCCGGCCCCGCCGCCGGGCGCACGCGGGCCGCCCGCGCGCCGGTGCGCACGTCGATGCCCTCCCCCCTGAACGCCTCGGCAAGGAGCTCGGAGCTGCGGGGATGGTCGGTCGGGTTGAGCCGCCGGTTCGACTGGACGATCGTCGTGCGCACGCCAAAGCGATGGAGATACTGCGCGAACTCGACGCCGGACGGACCGGCCCCGAGCACCGCGGCGCTCCTCGGGAGCTCGCGGAGCGCCGTCACCTCGACGTTCGTCCAGTAGCCGGCCTCCTCGAGGCCGGGGATCGGGGGGACCTTGGCGCGCGAGCCCGTGGCCAGGACGACCGCGGTCCGCGCCGTGAGCGCGCGCGTCTTCGCGTCGCCCGTGACCTCGACGCGGCCCTTCCCGGCGAGCTTGGCCGTCCCGCGGATCACGGTGACGCCGGCCTGCTCGTGAGCGCGCTGGTGCGATGAGTCGTCCGGGTAAGGGAGCTTCACCCGGTTGATCATCCAATCGCGGAAGTCCGAGGCCTTGCCCCAGGGGTACTCGCCTCCGGCCGCGCGCACTTCCGCGGCGTGCAGGAGGGCCTTCGACGGCATGCAGGCCCAGTACGCGCAGGACCCCCCGATGAGGTCCTTCTCCACGAGCGCCACGCTCGCGCCGCGCAGCGCGGCATGGTCGGCGGCCGCCTCGCCCGCCGCGCCGGCGCCTATGACGACGATGTCGAACGCGTCGACCGCGCGTGCTGTCAGTTGACCAGGCCCTGCTTCTTCAGCCACGCGGCGGCGACGTCCGCCGGGTCCTTCTGCTCCACCGCCACTTCCGTGTTCAGGCCGTTGAGCTCGTCCTGGCTCAGCTTCGCGCTGACCGAGTTCAGGAGCGCCTCGATGCCTTCACCGGGATCCTCATCGAGCAGCTCGGTGCGCACGACGGGCGCGATGTTGTCGGCGAGCTGCAGCTGCTTGTCGTCCTCCAGCAGCACGAAGCCCTTGGCGACGATGCTCGGGTCGCTCGTGAAGAGCAGCGCCACATCGATCTGGTTCCCCTCGAGCGCCGCGACAGTGAGCGGACCGCCGGCGTCCAGCGGCCGGAACTCCTTGAACGTGATGCCGTACTTGTCCCGCAGGCCAATGGCGCAGAACTCCCGCTCCGGGCATTCGGGCGGTGCGCCGAAGACCAGGTCGCCCGCCACCGGCTCGAGGTCGCTGACCTTGCTCAGCCCCAGCCGGTCGGCGGTCTCCTTCGTCACGACGATGCCGTTCTGGTCCGTCGCGTCCGCGGGCTCGAGCAGCGTCAGGCCGATCGGCTCCAGCAGGCCCTGTAGGACCTCGGCGGTCTCGGTCTTGTCGGTCGTGGGCTCGGCCTCGCTGTCGAGGAATACGACTAGGGTCGCGAGGTACTCGGCCAGCAGGTCGATCTGCCCCGACTGGAGGGCCGGCTGGACGATCTCCCGGTTCCCGAGGTTGAACCTGCGCTCGACCGTGTAGCCGTCGGCCTCCAGCACCTGGGCGTAGAGCTCGCCCAGGATCACCTGCTCGTAGAAGTTCGTGGATCCGACGATGACCGTGGGCTTCGCGCCGGCGGGTCCGGCGGCGCCTCCGCAGGCGCCGGCCACCAGGGCGGCCAGCGCCAGGAACGTAACAGCGAGCTGTCGCTTCACGTGGATCTCCCCCTCCGCGGGCGCACTCTCAGGGCCCTCCCGCGGCCAGCCGAGTCTGGCGGCTCTTGCGCTCCAACAAGCCGAAGCCGAGCTCTGTTCCAAGGGCCAGGATCGCGACAAGGAGCGCTCCCGCGAACACGCGCTCGTGGTCCCGGAGCGCGAAGCCGTCCACGATGTACCGCCCCAGCGCGGGTCCGGCCACGATGGCCCCGAGCGTCGCCGTCGCTATTACGTTCACGCTCGCGGTGCGAAGCCCGGCTAGGAGGATGGGCAGGCCCGCCGGTATCTCGACGGCGCGCAGGACCTGGAGCTCGCGCATGCCCATACCCCGCGCGGCCTCTACCGTGTCCGGGTCGGCCGAGCGGATCCCGACGTACGCGTTCGTGAGGATCGGCGGGATCGCCAGCGGGACCATCGCCATGAAGGTCGGCCAGAAGCCGAGGCCCAGGCCCAGCGCGAACGAGACCGGCAGTGCGAAAGCCAGCACGGCCAGCGACGGCAGCGCCCGTCCCAGGTTCGCGACGTTCACGGCGAGGAACGCGGCGCGGCCGGTGTGGCCGATGTACATGCCCACCGGAAGCGCGACGGCCGCGGCGACCGCGACGGACAGACCGGAGAGCTGGAGGTGCTCCAGGACGCGCGTGGGGATGCCGTCGCTGCCCTGCCAGTGCGCGGGATCGGCGAACCACTGCGCGACGGACGCGAGGAAGCTCACGCCGTCTTCGCCCCGGCCGTGGCCGCCACGGCGCGGCTCCACGGCGTCAGGGCGCGCTGCGCGAGGACGAGCGCCGCGTCCACCGCGACCGCGAGCGCGATCGACAGCGTCGCGCCGACGATGAGCGGCGTCGAGAAGAAGCGCTGGATCCCGATGAGGATGAGGAAGCCCAGGCCCCCCTGGCCGATGAGCGCGGTGACCGTGACGAGGCCGATGGTCGTGATCGTCGCGATGCGGATGCCCGCGACGATCACGGGGAGCGCGACGGGAAGCTCGATGCGCCAGAGGACCTGCAGGGGCGTGTAGCCCATGCCCAGCGCGGACTCGCTGATGTCACCGGGGACCGAACGGATCCCGCCGACGATGTTGCGGATGAGGATGAGCAGCGTGTAGCCGATGAGCCCGATCTCGGCGGTCACGATCGTGAGCCCGGTGTACGGCACGAGGAGCGCGAACAGCGCCAGGCTGGGGATCGTGTAGAGGGTGCCCGTCACGAAGGTCGCGGGCTGCTCCAGCGCCGGCACCCGCAGGACGAGCAGCGAGACCGCGAACGCGATGGCGAACCCGGCGCCGACGGCGATGCCCGTGAGCAGGACGTGCTCCCCCACTCTGAGGGCGATCTCATCGGCGTTCGAGGCGATCCAGTCCCAGCGGATCAGCGGCTGGCCCGGGGTCATGGTGCGGCCGGCCCCGGCGCGGGCCGGTCCGGCTCGCGACGGCCGAGCAGGGACACGAGGTCATCGAGCGCGACCAGGCTCTCGTAGGCGCCCTGGTCGTTGACGACCAGGCCGTGGCGCACCCCGCCGGCCATGAGCATCGAGAGCGCGTCGCGCGCGCGCGTCGTGCGGGAGAAGACCGGCGACGACGGATCGGCGGCCGCTCGGTCGAAGCGTTCGCCCCGCACGCGGAGCACGTTCACCCAGCCGAGCGGGCGGCCCGCGGCGTCGAGCACGAGCACGTGGGGGTCGCCGTCCCTAGCCGATCGCTCGACCGCGTCGCCCTCGTGAACGGTCCGCGCCTGGCGCGGCTCGAGATCACCTACGGGGATGAGCGAGAGGCGCTTCAGGCCGCGGTCGGCGCCGACGAACCGCGCAACGAAGTCGTCGGCCGGATGCTCGAGCAGGTCAGCCGGCGGCGCGTACTGGACCAGGTGCCCGCCGCGGAGGACCGCGACGCGGTCGCCCATCTTGATGGCCTCGTCGATGTCGTGGGTCACGAAGAGGACCGTCATGCCCAGGCGCTCCTGGATGCGGAGGAACTCGTCCTGAAGACGCTCGCGCACGATCGGGTCCACCGCTCCGAAGGGTTCGTCCATCAGCATCACCGGCGGCTCGGCGGCCAGAGCGCGAGCCACGCCGACGCGCTGCCGCTCGCCGCCCGAGAGCTGCGCCGGATAGCGCGTGGCGTAGGCGGCCGGATCGAGGCCGACCAGCTTCAGGAGCTCGGTGACCCGCGCCCGTACGCGCGCCCGGTCCCACCCGACCAGCTCCGGGACGGTCGCCACGTTCTCGCCGATGGTGCGGTGCGGGAAAAGCCCCACCTGCTGGATGACGTAGCCGATGCGGCGGCGCAGCGCGACAGGGTCTTCGCGCAGTACGTCGGTGCCGTCTATCAGGACCTTGCCCGAGGTCGGCTCTACGAGCCGGTTCACGACCTTGAGCGCCGTGGTCTTCCCGCCTCCGCTCGGGCCGACCAGGGCGCAGATCGAGCCGGCGGGCACCTCGAGGGAGAGGTCGTCGAGCGCCAGCGTCCCACCGCCGTAACGCTTCGAGACGCCGCGAAGCTCGACCGTCGCACCGCGCTGCGGCATCCCGCCGATGCTAGTGGCGCGACCCGGTGTGCGGGCGCGAGGGCGGCAGAGCGCGGGTACGATGAGGCTTGATGGGGACGCGTTCTCTACCGCAGCTCGGACCCCTTGACGGTGCGTCCGTCTCGTACTTCCCGATCGCGGATCTGGAGGGGGCGGACACGCTGCCGATGACCGTGAAGATCCTCCTCGAGGGGCTGGTCCGCAGTGCCGCGCACGGCGGCGCCAGCGAGCAGGACGTCGCGGCACTCACGCGTTATCCGGCCCCACCGCCCGCCGGCTCGTCGGTCCCGTTCCGGCCGGCCCGGATCCTCCTCCAGGACTACACGGGCGTGCCGGCCGCCGTCGATCTCGCGGCCATGCGCGCCGCGGTGCAGCGCGCCGGGAAGGATCCCGCGCGCATCGAGCCGCTCGTCCCGGTCGATCTGATCATCGACCACTCGGTCCAGGCGGACTTCTTCGGCGCGGGCGACGTGTACGAGCGGAACCTCGAGCGCGAGTACGGGCGCAACCGTGAGCGGTACGCGCTGCTGCGCTGGGCGGGCCAAGCCTTCAAGACGTTCCGCGTCGTGCCGCCGGGCGCCGGGATCTGCCACCAGGTCAACCTCGAGCGCATCTCGCGCGTCGTGCAGGTGCGAGACGGGGTCGCGATGCCCGACACGCTCTTCGGCGCCGACTCGCACACGACGATGGTGAACGGGCTCGGCGTGCTCGGCTGGGGCGTCGGCGGGATCGAGGCGGAGGCCGCGATGCTCGGCCAGCCGACGTACCTGCCGTGGCCGGTCGTCGTCGGCGTACGGATCACCGGCGTGCTGCCGATCGGGACCACCGCGACGGACCTGGTGCTGACGCTCACCGAGACGATGCGCAAGCACGGCGTCGTCAACAAGTTCGTCGAGTTCGCAGGGGACGGGCTGTCCTCGCTCACGGTCGCGGACCGCGCGACGGTGTCGAACATGTGCCCCGAGTACGGCGCCACGGCCGCGCTGTTCCCGGTCGACGCGCAGACGCTCCGCTACCTGAAGCAGACGGGGCGCGGCGACCTCATCGACCTGGTCGAGCGCTACACGAGAGCGCAGGGTCTGTTCCGGGTCGATGGCGCGGCGAGCCCGCGGTTCGACGAGATGATCGAGGTCGACCTGGCCTCCATCCGCCCGAGCCTGGCGGGGCCGAAGCGGCCGCAAGACCGCGTCGAGCTCCCTCACGTTTGGGAGTCGTTCACCGGGCCCCAGCCGACGAAGGGCGTCACACCCCCGGGCCAGACCGAGGGTCCCAAGCCGCTGAACGACGCGATGCAGACCCAGGTCGCGGCCGCGACGGCCGCGACGGCCGCCACGGCGACGGTCGCGAAGCGCGCTCCGACCGAGGGCGGCGTCGTGGACGGCTCCGTCGTGCTCGCCGCGATCACCTCGTGCACGAACACCTCGAACCCGTCCGTGATGATCGCCGCGGGGCTGCTCGCGAAGAAGGCCGTCGAGCGCGGGCTCGAGGTGCCCCGTCACGTTAAGACGACGCTCGCTCCCGGCTCACGCGTGGTCACCCGCTACTTCGACAAGGCCGGCCTTACGCAGTACCTCGATAGGCTGGGTTTTTACCTCGTCGGCTACGGATGCACCGTTTGCATCGGGAACTCAGGGCCGCTCGCGACACCCGAGATCGAGCAGGAGGTCAAGGACCACGACCTGAACGTCGTCTCGGTGCTCTCCGGCAACCGGAACTTCGAAGGTCGCATCCATCCCCTCGTGCGCTCCTCGTACCTCGCGTCGCCGCCGCTGGTGGTCGCCTTCGCGCTCGCCGGCACCGTCGAGACCGACCTCACCCGCGACCCGATCGGCACCGGCAAGGACGGAAAGCCTGTGTACCTGAAGGACATCTGGCCGACCCCCGACGAGGTGAGCGAGGTGATGGCCTCGTCGATCACGGAGGAGATGTTCGAGACGGAGTACGGCCGCATCCTGGAGGGCGACCGCTTCTGGAAGACCATGCCCGCCCCCACGGGCCTGATGTACGAATGGGAGGCGGCATCCACGTACGTTCAGGAGCCGCCGTTCTTCAAGGAGGCCGGCGCGGCCCGCGAGCTCGCGGACATCACGGGGGCCCGGGTGCTCGCGGTGCTCGGCGACTCCGTCACGACCGACCACATCTCCCCCGCCGGCTCGATCCCGCAGGCCAGCCCCGCGGGCCAGTACCTCATCGGCCTCGGGGTGAAGCCGGTCGACTTCAACCAGTACGGCACCCGGCGCGGGAACCACGAGGTGCTCATCCGGGGGACGTTCGCGAACATCCGGCTGCGCAACGCACTCGTCGAACGCGAGGGCTGGTGGACGAGGCACCTTCCGTCCGGTGAGGAGATGACCATCTACGACGCGGCGATGCGCTACCAGGGCGATGCGACGCCGCTCGTGATCCTCGCCGGCAAGGAGTACGGCTCCGGCAGCTCGCGCGACTGGGCGGCGAAGGGCCCCCTGCTGCTCGGGGTCCGGGCGGTCATCGCGGAGTCCTTCGAGCGGATCCACCGCTCGAACCTCGTGGGCATGGGCATCCTTCCGCTGCAGTACCGCCCGGGCGAGTCGGCGGCTTCGCTCGGCCTGACCGGCGAGGAGTCCTACACGATCCGCGGGCTCGGGGATCTGGTGCCCCGCGGGACGGTAACGGTCGAGGCCAAGCGTCCGAGCGGCGAGGTCGTTCGGTTCGAGGCGACGGCGCGCGTGGACGATCCCATCGACCTCGACTACATGCGGAGCGGCGGCGTGCTGCCGCTCGTCCTGCGTCAGATCATCGCGACGGCGCCGTGACCACCGTGACACACGTCGTCACGCTGATCCCGGGGGACGGCACCGGGCCGGAGATCGTCGAGGCCACCCGCCGCGCCATAGACGCGACCGGGGTCGAGATCCGGTGGGACACGCAGGAGATCGGCATGCCGGCCATGGCGAAGCAGGGCACGCCGTTCCCGCAGGCCGCGCTCGACTCGATAAGGCGCAACAAGGTGGCGCTCAAGGGCCCGCTCACGACCGAGCTGGGCTCCGGCTTCCGCTCGGTCACCGTTGCGCTGCGGAAGGAGTTCGACCTCTACGCCAACCTGCGCCCGGCCAAGACGTACCCGGGGGTCCAGGCGCCGCTGGGTGATGTCGACCTGGTCATCGTGCGCGAGAACATCGAGGACCTCTACGCCGGGATCGAGTTCGACCTGGGCACGCCGGAGCTGGCGGAGGTGCGCGCGGCCATCGAGAAGGCCGCGCACGCCACCATCCGCGAGGACGCCTCGATCGCGATCAAGTACATCAGCGAGATGGGCTCGCGCCGCATCGTGCGCTTCGCCTTCGAGCACGCCCGCGCCAACGGGCGGAAGAAGGTGACCGCGGTGCACAAGGCCAACATCATGAAGTTCGCGGACGGCCTGTTCCTGCGCGTCGCGCGCGAGGTCGCCCAGGAGTACCCGGACATCCAGTTCGAGGACCGCATCGTGGACAACATGTGCATGCAGCTGGTGCAGAAGCCCGACCTCTACGACGTGCTGGTCCTCCCGAACCTGTACGGCGACATCGTCAGCGACCTGGCCGCGGGCCTCGTGGGCGGCCTGGGCGTCGCGCCGGGCGCGAACATCGGCGAGAGCGTCGCGGTGTTCGAGGCCATCCACGGCTCGGCGCCGAAGTACGCGGGCCAGAACAAGGTGAACCCGATGGCGCTCATGCTCGCGGGAGCCCTCATGCTCCGGCATCTGGGCGAGCGCCAGGCCGGCGACCGTCTGGAGCGCACCATCCGCGACGTCGTGGCGGAGGGCAAGGACGTGACCTACGACCTGAAGGCGGACCGGGAGGACCCGTCCGCCGTCGGCACGAGCGAGTTCGCGGACGCCGTGATCCGGCGCATGGGAGGGAAGGTCCATGCCTGACGAGAAGGGTGAGGAGGCGGCAAAGCCTGCGGCACAGGCGGTGAGCGGGAAGCCCGGCCGGTATCTCGTCTCGACCGGCACGAAGTACGAGTTCCAGTTCGGCTACTCGCGGGCGATCCGGCACGGCAGCGTGATCAGGCTGTCGGGCACCGCCGGGCTCAACGAGGACGGCGACGTCGTCTCGGACGACGTATCGGGACAGCTCCGCCGGGCGCTCGAGATCATGCGCGGCTCGCTGCGGGAGCTCGGCGGCGACCTCGGGGACGTGGTGATGACGCGGATATACCTGGCGGACATGAGGGACGCCGACACCGCTGCGGTCGTGCACGGTGAAGTGTTCCGCGACATCCGCCCGGCGACAACGATCGTGAAGAGCGAGTTCGTGGACCGGCGGATCCTCGTCGAGATCGAGGCCGAAGCCGTATACGGAGGCGCGGACGACAAGTCGAGCGGCGCCGCGGGAAATCCCGGCGCCGCTGGGGCCCGCGGTGGGTAGCCGCACGGTGAAGGTGGTCGTCACGGGCGCGACCGGACAGGTCGCGTACGCCCTGCTGCCGCGGATCGCGGCGGGCGAGATGTTCGGGCACGACACCGAGGTCGATCTGCGGCTCGCGGACATCCCCCAGATGATCGACAAGGCCAGGGGCACGGTCATGGAGCTCGAGGACGGCGCGTACCCGTTGCTCTCCCGAATGACGGCGAGCGCCGACCGGGCGGAGACGCACAAGGACGTCGATTGGGCGCTCCTGGTGGGCAGCGTCCCGCGCGGCCCCGGCATGGAACGCGGCGACCTCATCCGGAAGAACGGGCCCATCTTCGTGGGGGAGGGGCGGGCGATCGCCGAGCACGGCTCACCGGGCGTGCGCGTCGCGGTCGTCGGCAACCCCTGCAACACCAACTGCCTGATCGCCCGCGCGGCCGCGCCGGACGTGCCCGAGGACCGCTGGACCGCGATGACGCGCCTGGACCAGAACCGCGCCCGCGCGCTGCTCGCCGCCAAGGCCGGCGCGCGCGTGCGCGACGTGAAGAAGCTGGCCATCTGGGGCAACCACTCCGCGACGCTGTACCCCGACTTCACCAACGCCGAGGTGGGCGGGAAGAAGGCGACCGAGGCCGTGGACCCCGCCTGGCTCGAGAGCGAGTTCATCCCCGCGGTCCAGCAGCGCGGCGCGGCGGTGATCGCGGCCCGCGGCGCCTCCAGCGCGTTCTCGGCGGCGCAGGCCCTCGTGGACCACGTTCGCAGCCTGATATCGCCCACGCAGATCGACGACTGGGCCAGCGTGGCCGTGGTGTCCGACGGGAGCTACGGCGTGACCAAGGGCCTCGTCTCGAGCTTCCCCGTCCGCGTGGCGGGCGACGGCTGGTGGGAGATCGCGCAGGGGATCAAGCTCGACGAGTTCGCCGCGGCGAAGGTGAAGGCCACCGTCGCCGAGCTGGAGCGCGAACGGGACCTGGTGCAGGACCTCCTCTCCCCGACCCGCGCCTAGGACCGGCCCGTTGAAGAGGGTCGCGGTCGCCGGAGCGGGCCTGATGGGCGCCCAGATCGGAGCGGAGTACGCGCTTGCCGGCCATGAGGTCGTCCTGGTCACGCGCTCCGCGGAGAGCGGCCGGGCGGCACTGGGCCGCGCCCACGCCGCTGTCCGCGGGCTCATCGCGCACGGCCTGGTGCCCGTGGCGCGCGGGGAGGCCGCGCTCCCGCGGCTCGGCGCCTCCACCGACCTAATGGCCGCGTGCCGGGACCGCGACGTGGTCGTGGAGTCCGTGGCCGAGGATCTCGGCGCGAAGGCCGACGTCCTGGACGCAGCGGCGCGGGCCGCGCCCGAGGCCATCCTCTGCTCGAACACGTCGTCCATCCCGATCGGCACGCTCGGCGAGGCCGCTCGCGCGCCGGAGCGCACCCTCGGAACGCACTACGCCAACCCGGCCATCCTCATGCCCGCCGTCGAGGTCATACCGGGCGCCCGCACCGAGCGCCGGCACGTCGAGACGATGGTCGGGATCCTCCGGGACATGGGCAAGGAGCCTGTTATCGCTCCCGATATACCCGGCTTCATCTGGAACCGGCTCCAGTTCGCGCTGCTGCGCGAGGCGGCGCGCCTGGTGACCGAGCACGGCGTGGCCCCGGAGGACGTGGACCTCGCGGTGAAGCGCGCCATCGGGAGGCGCTGGAGCCTCATCGGCCCGTTCGAGACGATGGCCCTCGGCGGCCGCGAGACGTTCGTCAAGATCGCGCGCCTGCTGTTCGCCGAGGTCGGCCGCGAGGTCGATCCAGAGGCGCTGGCCCGCATCGACCTGCCCGCGGCCGAGGCGCTGCGGACCCTCGCGACCGAACGCGACGCGGAGCTGATGCGCTGGCGCAAGCGCGACCTAGAGCGGTCGAGCGAGGATCCGGCTTAGCCGGTCCGAGCGAGTCCACAAGCAGCGGAGCCCGAAGGCGAAGCCGAGGGCCCCGCCGACGGCGCGAAAACTAGGCTGGAGCGGCGACCCAGCCGGGGCCGGGGCGCGAGAGGCGCCCGGACGAGACGAGGCGATCCACCGCCCCGGCGGTAACGGGCCAGCTGAACCAGGTCCTGATCTCCTCCTGGTGCGTCACCACCGCCGCGCGCACGCCGAGGACCACGAGGTCCTCGAGCGACGCGGCCGCCGAGGCCTTGCGGCGCTGCGTGAACGCTTGGTCCCAGCGCGCGAGGGTGCTGGAGTGGCGGTGCCCCGGCTCGAGCGCCACGGGCACCAGCGTCTCCTTAGCGACGACCGCGCCGGAGGCCTCCAGCTTCTCGCGCGCGGAGCGCAGCGCCCGCGCCTCCAGTCCCAGCTCGGTCTTGAGGTCGTCCACGGTCGTGGGGCCCGCGACGGCCAGATGGCGCACGACCGCCGCCGCGTCCGGCCCCAGCTCGCCGTCGGCGGCGCGCGCGAGGGACTCGCGGCACAGCGGGTCCAGGGTGGTCGCCGCCTCGCGCGAGAGGAACAGCAGCTTCCCCTTGTGGACCTTCGGCGTGAACACGCCCGGGCGGCCCGCGAGCTCTCCGCCCCACCGCCACTTCGTCTTGGGCCACGACCCGAAGCCGGCCTTACCCGGCGCGTAGGCCTCCTCGTGTGTCGCGCCGAAGAGGCTGGGCAGCGACGAGTCGGCGACGAGCGTGAGGAGCCGGCGGTCCTGGAGGAACGCCTCGGCCTCGTCGATCGTCGCAAGGGCCCGCTCCGAGGTCAGCCGGCAGAGCCGGATGCGCTCGGCTCGGAGCTCGGCGAGCGTGGGCATGGCCGTGTGTGTACTCCAGCCAGGCGAGCGGCGCCACCGCCGAGCCGCCTAGCGCGTGCGCATCCAGCGCTCGGCCCCGATCACGAGGACGAACGCGAGCCCCACGAGGAACAGCTCGGACCAGCCTCCGCGGGCGACGGCGGGCTGAAGCACGACCGCGTACAGCGCGAACGCGAGGACCAGGCTCGCCGCGACCATGAAGATGCTGCGGCCGCTCATCCGCGCTGACCGAAGATCCTGCGCTTGGCCCAGACCAGCGGGTCGTAGAACTCGGAGACCACGCGCTCCTTCAGCGGGATGATCGCGTTGTCCGTGATCTTGATGGACTCGGGGCAGACCTCGCTGCAGCACTTGGTGATGTTGCAGAACCCGAGGCCGTGCTTCGCGCGGGCCAGCTCGACGCGGTCGTTCACATCGAGCGGGTGCATCTCCAGCTCGGCCAGCCGGATGAAGAAGCGCGGCCCCGAGAACGCCTCCTTGTTCTCCTCGTGGTCGCGGATGACGTGGCAGACGTCCTGGCACATGAAGCACTCGATGCACTTGCGGAACTCCTGGACCCGCTCGACCTCCCGCTGGTACATGCGTCGCGTGCCGTCCGCCTCCAGGGGCGCGGGCCTGAACGCCGGTACGGTCTTGGCCTTCTCGTAGTTGAAGGAGACGTCCGTGACGAGATCCTTCACGACCGGGAACGTGGCCATCGGCGCGACCGTGATCGGCTCGCCCTCGGGAAGGCTGGAAACGCGCGTCATGCACATGAGCTTGGGGTGCCCGTTGATCTCGGCGCTGCAGGAGCCGCACTTGCCTGCCTTGCAGTTCCAGCGGACCGCCAGGTCCGGCGCGCGCAGCGCCTGAACGCGGAAGAGGACGTCGAGCACCACCATGCCCGGGTCGGCCGGCACGTCGTACTGCACGAAGCCGCCGGTCGCGCGGTCCTCCCCCCGCCACACCCGCAGGGTGACGTCGCGCTCGGCGCCGCTGGGCCCTGACGTGCCCGTCACGGTGCGCTCCCGCTGCCGACCGCGCGGCCCGCCGGCACGGTGGCCTCCATGTCCGTCGTCTCGGCGGACGGCCTGGCCTGGTCGCCGACCAGGTCCCTGAGCTCTCTCGGCATCTCGGGGATGGGCTCCGTCGCGAGCTCCAGACGCCCGTCGCGCTTGCGCACGACGACGTTCTTGCGCCCCCACTCGGCGTCGGCCTTCGGGAAGTCGTCGCGGGTGTGGCCGCCGCGGCTCTCCGTCCGCAGCGCCGCCGACCGCGTCACCGCCTCGGAGACGGTGAGCATGGCCTCGAGGTCGAGCGCCAGGTTCCAGCCCGGGTTGAACTTCCGGCTGCCCCACACCGCGACGCGCGCGTGGCGGTCCCGGAGCGCCGCGAGGCGGACGAGGGCCTCGTCCAGGTCCGCCTGCGTGCGGATGATCCCGACGAGCGTCTGCATGACCTCCTGAAGGTCCGAGTGGATGGCGTAGGGGTCCTCGCCGGTCCTGCGCTCCAGCGGGGCGGCGAGGCGCCGCGCCTCGCGCTCCACGGCACGGCGGTCCGTGGCGGGCTGGCCGCGCCGCTTCTTCGCGAACTCGGCCGCGTGGAGCCCGGCGCGGCGCCCGAAGACGAGCAGGTCCGAGAGCGAATTGCCGCCCAGGCGGTTCGACCCGTGCAGTCCCGCCGCGACCTCGCCGGCCGCGTAGAGCCCCTCGACGCTGGTGGCCGCCGTGTCCGGTTCGACCCTGATGCCGCCCATGACGTAGTGGCAGGTGGGCCCGACCTCCATCGCGTCCTTCGTGATGTCGATGTCCGCCAGCTCCTTGAACTGGTGGTACATCGAGGGGAGCCGTCTCTTGACGTAGTCCGCGGGGCGCCGCGACGCGATGTCCAGGAGAACGCCTCCGTGCGGGCTCCCGCGGCCGGCCTTGACCTCGGCGTGGATGGCGCGCGCCACCTCGTCGCGCGGCAGCAGGTCCGGCGTGCGCCGGTTGGCGGTCTTGTCGTCGTACCACCGATCGGCCTCGGCTTCCGTGTCGGCGGTGTCGGCGCGGAAGAAGTCGGGGATGTAGCGGAACATGAACCGCTCGCCCGTGCTGTTGCGCAGCGTGCCGCCGTCGCCGCGCACGCCCTCCGTGACGAGGATCCCGCGCACGCTCGGCGGCCAGACCATGCCGGTGGGGTGGAACTGCACGAACTCCATGTCCATGAGCTCGGCGCCGGCGTCGAGCGCCATGGCCATGCCGTCGCCCGTGTACTCCCACGAGTTCGACGTGATGCGCCAGGCCTTGCCCGCCCCGCCGGTGGCCAGGACCACGGCCTTCCCCCGCAGCGTCACCGGCTCGCCCGTCTGGCGCCAGTACCCGATGGCCCCGGCGACCCGCCCGTCGCTCACGAGCAGCCGCTGGACGGTGCACTCCATCAGCACGTCGATCCCCAGCTCGACGGCCTTCTGCTGGAGGGTCCGGATCATCTCGAGCCCCGTGCGGTCGCCCACGTGCGCCAGGCGCGCGTAGCGGTGGCCGCCGAAGTCGCGCTGCAGGATCAGCCCGTCCTCGGTGCGGTCGAACATCGCGCCCCACTCCTCGAGCTCGAGGACGCGCTCCGGTGCCTCCTGCGCGTGGATCTGGGCCATGCGCCAGCTGTTGAGCAGCTTGCCGCCGCGCATGGTGTCGCGGAAGTGGACCTCCCAGCCGTCCTCCTTCCACACGTTCCGCAGCGCCGCGGCGATCCCGCCCTCCGCCATCACGGTGTGCGCCTTGCCGAAGAGCGACTTGCACACGAGCGCCGTGCGCGCGCCCTGGCGCTTGGCCTCGATGGCCGCGCGGATGCCCGCGCCGCCGGCACCGATGACGATGACGTCAAATTCGTAGTTGACGCTCAACGAGCGAGCGGCTCCGCCGCGAGCGAGCGTCCAGTGGGCCCCCACCGAGGGCTTGAGCGGAGCGAGAGCCCCGAAGGTAGGGATCAAAACAGGATCCGCGGATCCGACGGGATCACGCCCATGGAGAGGAGCCGGATGTAGAGGTCCGTCAGCGCGACGCCGAAGAGGCTGAGCCAGGCGAAGAGGCCGTGGCGCGCGTTGAGCCGCGTCACGCCCGACCAGAGGCGGTACCAGAACGGGCGGCCCTGGAAGCGGTCGAGGAAGCCGCCGCAGAGGTGGCGGCAAGAGTGGCAGGAGAAGGTGTACAGCGCGAGAAGGACGACGTTCGTGGTCATCATCACCGTCCCCAGGCCCACACCGAAGGCGACACCGCTTGCCGTCGGGAACGTGAACGCCAGCAGCGCGTCGTAGCTCAGGATGAAGATGAAGACCACGGCCGCGTACCACGCGTAGCGGTGGATGTTCTGCAGGACGAACGGGAACTTCGTCTCGCCGCCGTAGCTCGAGCGGACGTCGGGCACGGCGCAGGCGGGCGGTGCCAAGAAGAAGGCACGGTAGTACGAGCGCCGGTAGTAGTAGCAGGTGGCCCGGAACGCCAGGGGGAACCCGAGGATCCAGATGGCCGGCGCGAGGTTCCACCACTCGCCGATCACCGGTACGCCGAACGTCAGGTGGGCGCAGTTCGCGGATATGCAGGGCGAGTACAGCGGCGACAGATACGGCGCGACGTAGTAGTGCGCGTTCGCCAGCGCGGCGAACGTCGAGTAGACGACGAAGGTCCCCAGCACCCCCGCGATGACGAGCGGCTCGAGCCACCAGACGTCCCGCCGCATGACACGCTGGCGGAGCGAAAGCGTCCCTGCGGCCATGGGCCCACGGTAGGCAGGCACCCGCGAGAAGGCAAAGACATGGACACGCTCATGTCGATAGCCGGTCGCTATGATCGGGCCGTGGAGATCCACCAGCTGCGGTACTTCCTGGCGGTCGCCGAGCACCGGCACTTCACCCGCGCGGCGCGCGACCTCGCGGTGGCGCAGCCGTCCGTCTCCAGGCAGATCCGCCTGCTCGAGCAGGAGTTGGGGACGCCGCTCTTCCACCGGATGCGCGGGAACGTGACCCTCACTCCCGCCGGGGAGGCCCTACTGCCCTGGGCGCGGCGGGTGCTCGCGGACCTCGGCGCGGCGGCCGACGAGGTCCACGAGCTGGCGGGGCTGCGGCGCGGCCGCCTCAGCGTCGGGGCGACGCCGAGCCTCACCACCGCCGTCCTTCCGGGCGCCCTGGCGCGCTTCCGCTCCGCGTACCCGGGCATCGACGTCAAGCTGCACGAGGCCGGCTCCGGCGACCTCGTCCGCGAGCTGCTAGAGGGCCTCCTCGACCTCGCGC
>JBOGTE010000025.1:0-20358 GCA_050692015.1 Candidatus Limnocylindria bacterium | reverse complement strand
AGCGGCGAGGCGCAGCCCTCGACGCAGCCCCACGAGTTGTTCACGACATCGGGGGCCTTCGACGGATCCGGGTTCTCGCCGTTCCCGTCGGTCGGGGCGATGAGCCACTGCATGCAGTCCATGTAGGTGGGGACCACGCCGAAGCCCTCGACCATATTCCGGCAGGCGATCCACTCCGCCTCCGGCGCCACGCCGATCTGGTCGCCTATGCCGTTGTCGCCGACGATCGTTCCGATCGTGTGAGTGCCGTGCTGGTTGTCGTCGCACGGCTCCGGGGAGCTGCCCGGGCAGACCGTATTCGGGACCGGGATGGCGTCGTGCCAGTTGTAGTCGTGGCTGAAGGTGCCCGTCGCGGCGTCGTAGCCGCGGTACTGGCGCACGATCGCGCTGTGGGTGTAGCGGACGCCGGTGTCCGCGCCGGCGACGACCACGCCCTGCCCGCGGTAGCCGAGGGCCCAGGCGTCGTCCGCGCCGACGTGCACCAGGCTGGGCTCGGCGGCGCTCACGAGGTCCGCCGACTCGGTGCCGCCGGGCTCGTCCACCACGGGCGGGTCGAAGCGGCCCTTGCCAAGCGGGTAGACGGCCTTCACGTCTGGCCGCGAGGCCGCGACCTGCAAGACCGTGAGATCGCCGCGGACCAGGACCGCGTTGGCGATCCAGAACTGGCGATAGGACGCGCCCAAGCTCCCGAGGTCGGTGACGAGCCCTGACTGGGTGGTGCGCGCCGTCGTGGTGAGCGCGTCGTAGACGAAGAAGCCCTTGGCCGCCTTTGTCGAGAGGCGCGCGGCCGGGCTGAGGTCGGCCTTCGCCTCCATATAGACGATGAAGTCGGTCGGGCCGAGAGAAGCCGCGTCCAGGACCGCGGGATCGACCTTGGAGGTCCAGTCGGACTGCGCGAACACGCCGCCGCCGGGCGCGAGCGCCGTGATGGCCAGCAGCGCCGCACAGGTGATCGAAACGAACCGCCTCATCTGGACCTCCCTGAATGTGGAAGGGCCGCGGCCCGAAGGCCGCGGCCCCGAAGCTCAGTGGCTAGTCGCGTACGTCTATGTCGCGGCGGAGCACGTCGGTGCTGCCGCCGGTGTCGGTGACGCGGAGGGTGACGGTGTAGGTGCCACCCACGTCGAAGGTGTGCCTCGGGCGCATGCCCGTCGCGTCGATGGTGCCGTCGCTCTGGAAGTCCCACTCGAAGAGGAGCAGGTCGTCAGGCGTGTTGTCGTCGGTCGTGCAGCGGGCGTCGAACTTCATCTCGTTGCCCGCCTTCGGCTTGCGCGGCGAGAAGGTGAAGCAGGCGACCGGCGCGCCCGGCTCGCCCACGTTCACCGTTACGTTCCCGACCGCGGTCCCGCCGTGGCCGTCGTCGATGTCGTAGGTGAACGTCTCGGTGCCGCTGAAGTTGATGGCCGGCGTGTAGGTGACGGTGTCGTCCGCGTTCAGCATGGCCCGGCCCTCCGCGGGCTGGGTCACCGCCGTCACGTCGAGCGGGTCGCCGTCCGCGTCGTGGTCGTTCGCCAGGACGTCGATGACGATCTCGGTGTTGCGCGCGGTCGTGACGGTGTCGTCGTTCGCCACGGGCGCGGTGTTGGGACGCTCCTCCACGGTCACGGTGACCGTCGCGGTGTCCTCCCACTCGCCGTCGAACGCGGTGTAGGTGAACGTCTCCGTCCCCACGAAGCCGGCGTCCGGCGTGTAGGTGACGGTGTTGTCCGAGTTGATGGTCGTGGTCCCGTCGGCCGGGTCGCTCACGGTGCTCACGGTGAGCTCATCGCCGTCGGGGTCGCTGTCGTTGGCGAGGACGTCGATGGTGACCGCCCGGCCTTCCTCGGTGACCGCCGAATCATCCTGAGCTACCGGGGGCTCGTTGCACTCGGTGGCCAGGCCGGCAAAGGTCACGTCATCGACCCACCAGCCCATGCTGATGACCAGGGCGTCGGTCACGAGCCTCCAGCGGAACAGCACGTCCTGGCCCGCCAGGGCGCCGACGTTCACGACGACCTCGGTCATCGTGCCGGTGACCTCGCTGCCGTCACCGCCGGTCCAGGCGTCCCGGCCGGCGATGGCGCTGCCGTCGGAGGGCGAGATGGTGCCGTTGTAGCCGCCCTTCACGAAGGACCCTCCGGAGAGCGGGTCGGTCACGTCGCGCCATGTGGCGCCGGCGTCGGTGCTCACCTCGAGCACCCCGCCGTCGAAGCCCTCCTCGAAGCCGAAGCGGTGCCAGAAGGTGATGGTGCCCACGGAGGTGATGTCGGCGGCCGGCGCGATGAGCCGGTCGTCCTTGGTCCAGGTGGGCCCGTCGCTGGTGAAGGAGCTCGTCCCGCTCTTGGCGAGGAGGTCGGTCGTGACCGCCCACGCCGGGCTCAGGTCGTTGCCGAACTCGTTCTCAGCAGTCTCGACGCGCCAGTCGCCCGAGCCGGACTCGAAGTCGTGGAGCTCTTCCTCGGTGGGGCAGAACGGCGCGACGGTCACGCTGACCGGCGCCGACGCGGTCCGCCCCTCGGGGTCCGTGACTGTGTAGCTGAAGCTGTCCACGCCGCTGAACCCGGCGGCGGGCGTGTAGGTGACGGTGCCGTCGCCGTTGTTCGTCGCCGTTCCGTTCGCAGGAGAGGTCACCTCGGTGACGGTGAGCTCGCCGCCGCTCGGCGAGGCGTCGTTCGCCAGCACGTCGATCACGACCGGCGTGTTCTCCGTGGTGGTCGCGCTGTCCGCGTTGGCGATGGGCCCCGAGTCCTCGCACGCGCGGAGCGTGTACTCGCCCGCCGTTGTCGAGTCCACGTTCGTGGTGAGCGCGCCCGGGTGCGCGGGTCCGGCCGCGCCGATGATCCCGGTGAGCGTGTCGCCGACCTTCGGGTCGAGGACCTTGCTCGCCGCGATGGTGATCGTGATGTTGCCGTCGGGCGACCAGCTCCCGGACTCGGGAGCGCCCAGCACGGTGAAGGAGCCGCCGGTGATGGTCCCGTAGACGAAGCTCGGCTCGCCCGAGAGGCCCTGGACCATCTGGACGAAGTAGGTCGTGCCGCTGGGCGTTCCCGGGGGCACGAACGCGACGCGCCAGTGCGACTCCGGCGGCAGCGGGTCGAGGTGGGTCACCTTCAGGCGGAAGGTGATGACCGGCGTCGCCTGACCGGCGAAGGTCGGGTAGAGGCCGCTCACGGCGACCTCGCGGATGTTGTGCTGCGGCGCGACGTTGATCTCATTGCCATCGGTCGCGACGACGGTCTCCGGGATCTCGCAGGCCGGCTCCACCGTCCCGCCCGTCGTCTTCACCGCCACGGGGAAGTGCTGCTCTGGGATCCCGGCGACGTCCGGGGTGAAGGTGATCTCGCCGAACTCCCACGAGCCCGGCACCAGGCCGGTGTTCGTCCCGGTGACCGTGATGGCCTGGGTGGTCGGGAGGCCGAGCAGGTCCGGCGCGAGCGTGAAGGCGGACGGCTCGACCGAGAGGCGCAATCCGCTCGAAGAGGTCGCCGATACGGTCCACGTGACCGACGAGGCCGCGGCGCTGGTGAGCGTCCGCGTCCAGGTGCAGGTGGCCGCGCAGTTCTCGTCCGCGAGGCTGGCCAGGTTGATCTGGCGCGGGTCGCCGCCGAGCGCGGGGTTCGCGCCCTGGTAGCCGGCGAGGCTCTCCTGCATGACGAAGCCGGCCTTCGCGGCGTTCGCGACATCGACGCGGCCGGCGCCCCTGTCGAACGGGTCGGCCGCGGTGGTGTGGTCTTCCTTCGTGACCGCGACGGTCTCCTTGCCGCCGGCCGGCGCGGTGAAGCCGGTGCTCATGAGCGCGGACTTCACGTTGTCCGGCGTCCAGGAGGGCCGCAGGCCACGCACCAGTACGGCCGCGCCCGCGGCGTGCGGGCTCGACATCGAGGTGCCCTGGATCACGTTGTACTCGGCCGCGGTGGCGGGGCCGGAGTGGCTCGCGAACGCCGCCCAGATGGCGACGCCCGGCGCCGTCACGTCGGGCTTGATGACGTTCGGGCTGGTGAGGTCGGGCCCGCGGGAAGAGAAGTAGGCCATGCGGTCCGCAAGGGCCGGGCTCTCCTCGAGGAACACTCCGGAGAGGGCCGCCTGCGGGTCGGTGGCGCCAGCGAGCCAGGCGCGCAGCGCCTCGCCGTCCCACTCGCTGATCATCACGGCCGGCAGGACGTGGGTGTCCGCGACCACGCTGGCCTTGGCGACGCCGGGCTGGGCCGTCAGGATCATGCCCGCGCCGCCGGCGTCCTTCACATGCTGGCCCTTGGCCACGCGGCCGATGAGGCCCTGCGTGCAGATGACGAGCTTGCCGGCCACCTGCGCCGCCTGCGTCGCGTTGAACGGGTCGCAGAGCTCGTTGCCCACATCGACGGCGTCGATGAGCACGGTCGAGGCGAGGCCCGCCGCGACCGTCATGCCGGTGAACGATGGGCCCGCGCCCCCCGCGGAGCTCGTCGTGACCGTGCCGGACGGCCGGCGGTCGTGGGTGCTCGCGCCGACCGACATGAGCCACGGCGCGTTGGAGGGAGCGCCGATCGTCTGCGGGCCGGGGCCGGAGTTGCCGGCCGACGCCGCTACGAAGACGCCGGCGGCCTGGGTCCCGAAGAAGGGCTGGGCGAAGATGCCCGCCCACGGGTCCTGTGAGCCGCCGCCGATCGAGAAGTTGATGACATCGACCATGTCGATGGTGGCCTGCTCTATCGCCGCGTAGAGCGCGGTGAGCTGGCATCCGGTGAGGGCGATGAACACCTGATCGGTGCAGGCCTTGTACGAAATGATGTTGGCGTGCGGCGCCACGCCCGAGATGCGGCGCGGGCCTACGGTGACCGTCGGCGCGTAGAGGGTCGCGTCCACCACGTTGCCGGCGACCGTGCTGGCGGTGTGGCTGCCGTGCCCGTTGTCGTCCTCGGCACCGGTCCCCGTGAAGTCGTACATGCCGATGAGCTTGTCGTTGCACTTGGTCAGGTCGATGGCGCACTCGCCGAAGTGCGCGACGCGCGGGTTGGTGTGGTCGTAGCCGTCGCCGCCAATGTCGGCGAAGGAGGGGTGGTCGCCGTTGATGCCGGTGTCGATGATCCCGGCGACGACGCCCTCGCCCATGGTGGCGGTGCCCGTGGCATCCCCAGACCAGATCTCGTCGGCGTTCATCCACGCCGGGCCGTTGTCGGTGAGCAGCTCGAGGACCTGGTCCCGCTCCACCCGCACCACGCCGGGGACGGCGGCGACCGTGGCCGCCTCGCTCGACGTGAGCGCGATGGCGACGCCGTTGAAGACGGTGCGGTACGTGAAGACGACATCGACGGAGCGATTGAGCGCGGCCTCGATGGCCGCGATCCGGGCCGCCTGCTGGGTGTCGAGATAGGAGAGGTACGCCACGCTGTCCGGGGTCGAGGGATCGAGGCGCAGCTCGCCGCGCGCGGCGGGCATGGTCGGGGCGAGGCCCGCGACTCCCCCGTCATAAAGGGCGAGCGGCTCGTCGGAGAACTGGACGATGTACCGGGTCGGATCGTCGTCCGCGAGCGTCGCCGCCGGCGCCGTGCCGTTCGTCTCCGCCGCCTGGGCGGCCCCGCCTCCGGCGGGCGAGATCGCCGCCAGGACCATCACGAGTACGCCGAGGACGGGCCAGACCGAACGCCGATCCATCTGTTCCCCCATTAGCTGATGGCTCGCACGGAAGCCTTCCGGCTGCGCGCTAGATCATCCAGCGGCCGACAGGCCACGAACGTCAACGTTCGGGTAACACGCCTGTCGCCAAGGTCAAAAAGCGGTAACAGGGAAGACCCCGGCCTGTGGCCGGGGTCTTCCCGAGGCGTGGATCGGATCTCCGGGACTAGCCGCGGAACTTCGCTCGCACGCTTGTGATCGCGGTCTGCGCTCCGCCCTCGAGGAGACGGGTGTAGATGTCAAACGTGCCCTTGCCGTAGTCGCGGGTGTCGAACTCGAACGAGTACTCGAGGACGCCGTTAGCCGCCGTCCAGCCGTCGGACGCGGGCGCCGTGCCCGCGGGCACGATCTGCCACTGGACGCGCGGCGTGGTGTTTATGTCCTCCACGGTGATGGTCACCGAGGTGATCTCCGAGTCGATGTCGCCCTGGCGGGCCTTGGCGTAGAGCGTGTGCGTCCCTGGGGCGAGGCCCGGGATGGGCGCGCTCCACGAGCCGCTGGTCTCCTCGTCGTTCAGCGTGAGCGTTGCCTGGATGGGGCTGCCAAAACCCGGATCGTCCACCGAGACGTCAACGCGCTTCGCGGTCGGGTGATCGCCGGCCTCGGTCGTCCCGAGCGCCGGGAAGGTCACGAAGCCTGACGCGCTGAAGGGCGTCTGGTCGGGCACGCTCGCGCCGTCGGCCGGCTCGGCGAAGCTCGCGCCCCACTCGAGCTCGGACGGGATGGGTGCCGCGATGATGGTGATGCGCGAGGCGTGGCTGCCCTCGTACCCGAAGGCCCACGACCGCGCGCCGATGAGCTGGACCTGGAAGGTGATCTGCTCGCCCGCGATGGCGTGGCGCGTCGTCTGGAACTGCCAGGTGAACTTGGTCCAGCAGAGCTCGCCCATCGTCTCGCAGAGCGCCCCGCCGGGGCCGCTGCCGAGGACGGGCTGGGGGGCCGCCGCGCCGGTGCCCAGCACGCGGTCGGTGGCCATGAGCACGCCGGTCGGTCGGTACGCGCTCGGCGTCTCGCCCGCGGCGTAGAGCTCGACGAAAACGTCGGAGCCAGCGGGGATGGCGATGTCCGTGTCCGTGGTGGTCGGGTACATCGCGAGCGGACGGAACGCCGCGACGACGCTCGTGATGCGGCTGTCGAAGCAGAGCTCCTTGTCGCCGCTGGTGTCGTCGGCGTCCATGAACGTGACGTTGCTGGCGCAGCTTTCCGTCGCGCCGGGCTCGCTCTCGAAGAGGCGGTGCAGGTAGTAGCGCGAGCCGCTCACGCCGAGCGTCTGCGGGACCTCCGGCGCGGAGAGCTGCACGACCTTCTGCATCGTGGCCCAGGTCGCCTCGGCGGACACGACGTCCGCCTCCGCGAGCCCGAACTGGCCGAGGGCCGCTTCGCTGTCAGTGGTCCCGTCGGCGTCGCGGTCGTAGCCGCCCCAGAGGGAGTCGCGGATCTGCCGGTCGATGCGGAAGAAGGAGTCCTCCGCCTCTCTCGTCGGCATGGGTGTCTTCCCGAGGAGGACGTCGATGGCGCGCTTCGCCGAGTTCGGCGTCGCCGCCCCGTAGCCCTCGAAGAGGACGTTGATCTCGCCGTTGTACGGCGCCGTCCACGGGTACGGGAAGATCGGGATCTGCTGCGTGTTGTCCTGGTTCAGGGGGAACGCGGTCTTGAGCACCGCCTCGCGGAGCTCGGCGCGCGTGAGCTTGCCGTCGCCGAGGTAGGGGTTGCCGGGGATGGCGAAGCCGTCGGCGATGACCTGCCCGGGCCGCTGGCCCGCGCCGCCGTCGCCGATCTGCTGGCGGATCGCCGTCAGCACGGTTCCGAAGATGCCCGAGGTGTATGGCGTCGCCGCGCTGGTGCCGCTGAAGGCGCACTGCGAGACGACGCCGGTGCGGCAGGCCGACGGCAGGTTGCCGTCGCCCCAGGCCGAGAGATGGGCCGGGGTCCCGTCGCCCACGATGGCCCGCTCGTTGTCGCGGCGCAGCGCGCCGACGACCACGTTCCAGTCGGGCCCGGTGGTGCTGGTGCCGTAGGTCGGGCTGGTGGACTCGAACGCGTTGGCCGAGCCGTTGCCCGACGCGAAGAGCACGGTCTGGCCGCGCTCCACGGCCTCACGTGTCACGGCGCCCGGGTCGAGCCCCACGAGCTGGAGACCGAGGTCGAGCGGCAGGTTCGCGATGGTCCCCCAGGAGTTGGACTGGATGTCCACCCAGTCAAGGGCGCTGGACACCCGCATGGCGGAGCTGAGGCCCTTAGAGATCACCAGGAGGCACGTCGGGCAGTAGCCGTACCTGTTCCCAGTACTCACGGAGGTCGAGCCCGACCCGTGGCCGTCGTCGTCGAGGATGACGTGCGCTCCCGCCGTGCAGTTGGCGCAGCTGAAGGTGCCGGGCTGGATCGCGCCGACGATCTTGGTGCCGGGGATCCAGTAGAGCTTCCCGAACTCCAGCCCGTTCGGGCTGTCGGGACTCCTGAGGTCCCACAGGTCGCGGTCGGCCTCGGGGAAGTAGCCCTGGCCGAACGTCGCGCGGATGGCCTGCGCGTCCGACGGGTAGCCGGGGATGTACTCAGACGGGTGCTTCTGGAAGTTGTCGGTGAGCGCGAGGACGTCCGGGTCCGGGTACGTCTCGGCGCTGAACTCGACGTGGTACGGGTTGACGCCGGTGTCGTTGATCGCGATGACCGTGATCGCGGTCGTCTCCGCGGCGAGCCGCTCCTGCGATGCGACGAGCACCGAGGTCGTCTCGCGCCGCTCGAGCCCGTTCGCGTCGGTCGCCTTGAGCGTGATGAGCCGGCGGCCTTCGTCGAAGTCACCGGTGAAAGAGGTACCGCTGGTGTCCAGCAGCCCGTTCTCGTCGGTGTCCCAGCCGGCGGACACGGGCGCGGTTCCGCCCGTGACGCTGCCGGAGATGGTCTGCGTGTCGTCCAGCCCGAAGCGATACGGACCGCCCGACTCGACGGAGGGGCGCGGGTCGGCCGGGCCGACCTGCGCGCCGACGACGACGCGGAGCTCGTCCCCGGCGACGAGGAACTTGTCCACGGCGACGGTCCAGACGCCCGCGACGGGCGCCGACACGCCGGCACTCTCGGAGGTCTGGGGGACGCCGCCGGCGGAGCCGGTGACCTCGGTCCCGCTCGGGTCGAGCACGCGCATGTCGTAGTCGTTCAGCTCGACCTGCCAGGTGAGGTCGATGGTCATGCTCACGGTGTTCTCGGGGACGGTGAACGGGAACTCGACGACGCCCGGCGCGCCCACGCCGAGCACGCCCGGGGTGGGCTCGAGCTGCGTCTCGTCCAGGAGCGTGCGCTCCTCGGCGACGAAGACGACGAACCGCACGTCGTCGCTGGCCGTAGCGCCCGTGCTGTCGGTGATGGTGAGCGTCGCGGTGTAGGTGCCGCCGGCCAAGCCGGCCGTGTCCACCTGCGCGGTCGCCGAGTCGGCGCCGTCCAGGGTCCCACCGGTCGTGGTCCAGCTGAACGCGTACGGCTCGGTCCCGCCGAAGCCGCTCCCAAGGAGCGTGACGGTGGTGCCGGCCGGGGCGAAGCCGCTGTCGCCGGCGTCGGCCACGAGCGGGCGCGCGACGGGCTCGGTCGGCGCCGCGGATCCGGGGACGGCCACGCCCTCGACGAGGGTCTTGCCGAAGAGCGTTCCCCTGACCTCGGCGTCCCGGACCTGCCGACCGCCGACCTGGTCGATCTCGATGATCGCGGACCCCGCGTACGCCGGGCCCATGGCGGCGACCGAGGCGAACATGGCGACGGTCGCGAGGATGCTTAGCGTGCGTCTCACTTGATGGTCCCTCCATTCGCTGCGGCGGCGTTCCCCCACACGGGCAGAGAGCGATCGGGAGCGCGCGGGGGGATCCGAGCGGTCCGCAAGACCGCACGGCTTCGCGCGCTCTCCGGTCGCCCGGCAAGATTCGGGGAAAGAGCGTCAACGATCGGTCAACAGCGGGGGAACATTCGGTCAAACCGCCCGCAAGGCCGCTAAGGTGACTAGCGATGCCGAAGACTGTCCTGGTCGTCGATGACGACGAGCCCACCCGCGGCCTGCTGGAGATGGTGCTCCGCGAGGGCGGCTACCGCGTGGAGCAGGCGCGCGACGGGCTCGACGCCCTCGAGCTGGTCGAGCGAGCGAGGCCCGACGTGATCGTCCTCGACCGCAGCCTGCCGCGCCTGGGCGGCACCGAGTTCGTCCACGCGTACCGCGCCCGGCCCGGAGACCACGCGCCGGTCGTCGCCCTCTGCGCCTCGGTGGACGCCCACGGCTGGGCGGCCTCGATCGGCGCGGCCGCGTCCGTGGGGAAGCCCTTCGGGATCGAGGAGCTGCTGGCGGCGGTGGCGACTGCGATCGAGCTCACAAGGACGGCGCCCGCCCGGGAGCACGCCTCGACCTAGGTCGGCGTCTCCGCCCGCACCCCGCCCTGCTCGCGCTCCACCTTCCTGCCGGCGGGCGATCCCTGGACGGGCAGCGCCACGGTGGCCCGGGTCCACTTGCCCGGCTCGCTCTCCATCCAGATGCGCCCGCCGTGGCGCTCCACGATGCCGCGCGTGATGTAGAGCCCCAGGCCCAGCCCCGGCGTGCGCCGCGCCTCCGCCTCGGCGGTGCGGTAGAAGAGGTCGAAGACCCGGCTCAGCTGGTCCTGCGGGATGCCGATGCCCCTGTCCTCCACCACGATGCGGGCCTCCTCGCCCACGGTGCTGACCTTCGTGGTCACATCCGCGCCCGCGGGCGAGTACTTCATGGCGTTGTCGATGAGGTTGCCCACGACCTGCTCCAGGTGGTCGCGGTCGCCCACCACCATCGGTCCGCTGCCGTTCGCCTCGACCCTGATCATGCACGCCGGCGCGGCCAGGCGCATTTGCTCCGCGACCTCGTTCACCAGGCCGGTCATGTCCACGGGGGCGAGGCGGAACTCGAGACGCCCGGACTGGATCCGGGAGACGTCCAGAAGCTCCCGCACCAGGCGGCCGAGCTTCGACGACTGGTCCTGGATGACGTTCAGCTGGCGGACGAGGCGCTCCAGGTCCGCCTGCCACTTGGGGTCGGCCGGCGGATCGCTGCGGAGGCGCTCCTCGAGCGAGCGGACCGCGAGCTGCGCGAACCCGGACACCGCGGTGATGGGGGTGCGCAGCTCGTGGGAGGCGATCGAGAGGAACTGCGACTTGAGCTCGTCCAGCTCTTCCAGGCGCGTGATGCGCCGCAGGAGCTGGCGGCGCTCGATGCCGCGGCGTACCGTGGCGCGGAGCTCCTCGGGGTCGCTGGGCTTGATCAGGTAGTCATAGGCGCCCTCGCGCAGCGCTGCCAGGGCGGTCTCCAGGGACGCGTAGCCGGTGAGCATCACCGACACGGTCGCGGGCGTCGTCTCGCGGATGGACATGAGGATGTCCTGGCCGCTCATGTCCTCGAGGCGGAGGTCCGTCAACACGACGTCGTAGTCGTGCTCCCGCAGGAGCTCGAGCGCGCGCTCCCCGCTCTGGGCCGTGTCGATGAGGTACCCGTCCATCTTGAGGATGGCCTCGATCGTGACGAGGACGTTCTCCTCGTCGTCCACCACGAGCACGCGGCCGTTCACGCGGCCGACCCCTTGCGGGCCAGGCCGCCGGTCAGGGGCACGTCCTTGGAGGGGCCCTCGACCGGGAGGACCAGCGTAAAGACCGTGCCGCGGCCCATCACGCTCCGCACCTGGAGCGTCCCGCCGTGCGCCTGCACGATCCCGGACGAGACCCAGAGGCCCAGGCCGCTGCCCTTCGCGCCCTTGGTCGAGAAGAACGGCTCGAAGACGCGCTGCAGGTGCTCCTCGCTGATGCCGACGCCGGTGTCCCGCACCTGGACCTGGACGCTGCGGCCGCTGGGCAGGCCGATCCTCGCGCCCCCGATCACGGTCGTGGTGAGGGTGATCGTGCCGCCCTGGGGCATGGCGTCGGCCGCGTTCAGGAGCAGGTTGAGGATGACCTGCTTCAGCTGGTCGGCGGAGGCGCGGATCACGGGCAGCTCGAGGTCCAGGCGCTTGTCGAGCTTCACGCCGCGCTCGCGCAGCCGCTTGGCCAGCAGCGCCTCGGCGTCCTCGACCAGGGCGTTGACGTCGGTCTTCCCCATCTCCAGCTGCGGCTTGTAGAAGCCGAGCATCTCGCGGAGGATCCGCGACATGCGCGCGGTCTCCTTGCGCGCGATCTCCACGAAGCCGCGGTCGGGGTGCCCTTCCGGGACGCGCTCCAGCAGGACGTAGAGCGAGTTCTGGATCGCCTCGAGGGGGTTGTTCAGCTCGTGGGCGATCGACGCCGCGAGGCGCCCGGTCGCCGCGAGCTTCTCGGAGTCGAAGAGGATCTGCTCCACGCGGCGGCGCTCGAGCTCGCGCAGGCGGCCGATATCTTGAAGCGCGGCGACCACGCCGATCACGGCGCCGCGGTGGTCCAGCACCTCCGTGGCCGTGACCGACATCTCGAGGGGGTCCTCCGTCTCGGGGTCGGTGATGGCCAGCTCACCGGTCTTGCGCTCGCCCGGGTCCAGGGTGAACCCCGAGATGAACGAGGTGAGCCGCGTCTCGTTCGAGATCTGCAGCTGCTGGGCGCGGCCGCCCACGGTGGAGCGGGCGTCGCGGCCGCCGAACAGCCGCAGCGCCGCGGCGTTCATGTTCATGGGCTGGTCCTCGCCGCCGAGCACCACGATGGGGTTGGGCACGCTCCGGAGGACCAGCTCCAGGCGGTCGCGCTCGACGCGTACCGCCTCGCCCGCCGTCTGCAGCTGCTGCTGCCCCCGGGCCAGCTCCTCGGCCACGTGGCGCAGCCCGGTCACGTCCTTGAGCACCGACACCGTGCCTCGGCTGCCGTCGCGGTAGTTGGTGGCCGGCCGGGCGATGACCTCGTAGACGATCTCGGTGCCTTCGGTCGGGTCCACCAGCGTGACCTCGCGCGGCGAGGAGGCGGTGGCCGGCTCCAGCTTCCAGGACGAGAGGGCGGCGGTGAACAGGAAGTTGTTCATCCAGACGGCGTGGCGCCGGCCTTCGCTGTCGTCGTCTCGCGCCATGAAGAGCCGCTCGGCGGGCGCGTTGCGCAGCCCGATCTCGTTGCCCTCGTCGGTGAGGACGACGGGGTCCTGCTGCGCGTTGACCATCCACCAGAGCCATTCCTTCTCGACCGCGTCGGACTCGCTGGCCTCCCGGCTCTCGGTCGCGTCCCGGGCGCGCGTGAGGGCGTCCCGGGCACGGCCAGTCACCGCGGCGAGCGCGCGGAGCTCCTGCGTGCCGAAGGGCTGGGGCCGGGAGAGGACGACAACGCCCAGCGGCTCGCCGGCGGCGCTGTGCACGGGCACGCAGACCGCGCGGTCGAACCCGGCTTCGAGCAGGATCGCGCGCGAGGTCTCGTGGACCCGCTGGTCCCGCGCCAGGCTGTCCACGCGCACCGGCTCCCCGGACTCGAGCGCGGTTACCAGGATGCTCGGCTCTTCGGTGATGGGGAGCTGGAAGCTCGCCACCAGCTCCGCCGGCACGTTGAAGCCCGAGGCTCCCCGGAGCGACCCGCTCAGGGCGTCGTACACGACGACCAGACCGTGGTCGCAGCCGAACGCGCGCGCCACCTCGTCCAGCATCGGGACGACCGCGTCGGCCGCGCCTGTGCGTCCGGCGCGAGGTGGACGCCGAGTCGCGTCCAGGATGTCGGTCAGGGCCTATACCCCCAGAGAGGCTCCGCTAGGCCTCCCGACCCTCGCGCTCACGCGGCGGGAGCGCCGGGCGTGCGACGGGCTGGCTGAGGCCGAGGGCTTCGGCGTACCGGAGGTACGTGTCGATCGAAGCGACGACCACCCGAGCCTCGACGGTGATCAGGTCGATCCCCACGAGGGACACCCGGATCCAGGCGTCGATGACGATGCCTTTGTCGAGGATACGGTCCAGTACGTCGATGAGGCTGCTGCCACCTGATGCGCGTTCGACGGGCATGTTCCCCTCCTACCTTTTGCGGGTTCTTCCGCGGGTGCCGCTGGGCGCGCTCGTGGGTCTCGCGGCGTTCGGTCTCTCTGGTTTTGCAGACCCGAGCTGTTGCTCGAGCGAGCGGATGCGCTGCTCGAGGCGCTGCAGCTCGCCCGCCCCGCCGGCGGGCGCGACGAGGTTGCGGTCGTGCCGCCACCAGTTGAGCCCGATCTGCTCGGCCTTGTCGATGGAGCAGACCAGGAGCCTGATGCGGATGGTGAGCAGCTCGACGTTCGCCAGCGAAACGCTGATGTCGCCCGCGATCACGAGTCCCTTGTCCAGGACCCGGTCGAGGATGTCGATGACGCTGACGGCGGGCTGCTGGAATGGGCGCCGGCCCTCGATCGTCATACGAGGTCGCCGAGCGGGCCAAGCTTCATCGTGAGCTCCTCTCGCGCCAGGCCGAACCGTGCGGCCATCTCGGTCATCTTCTTGTCGAGCCGCTCCAGGGCCAGGCCAACGCGCTCGACCTCGTCCTCGGTCAGGGAGCCGTGCTCCATCCGCCGCACGGCCTGCCGCTCGAGCAGCTGCCGCACGAACTCGACGATGGTCAGGACGAGCTTGGCCAGGCCGCGCTCGACCTCGTCGGGGTCCACGTTGACGCGCTCCGGGATGTCGGCGCGCACCCGGTCCAGCTCGCTGCGGACGGCCGCTGCCTCCTGCTCCAGCTCGCTCACGCTCATGGCACCAGGACCCCGCCTTTCGCGCTCGACCCGGCTCGCTTTCGCAGCGCCGTGCCTCGCCGCCTCGCTCCGCTCGATCACTTCACGACTCGCTCGGACCGGCGGAGCCGGCTCCTCGCTCGTTACTCTGCGCATCTTGTCCACCGAGGTCAGGGCCACGTTCAGGCCGAGGTAGATGAGGTCCACGTCGGCGACGGAGATGGTGGCCTCGCCGTCCAGGACCACGCCGGTGTCGAGGAGGCGGTCCGCGATGTCGAGCAGTGTGACCTGGTCGCTCCCGCCCAGGACGTTCACTCGGCAGCGCCGCTGGTGCGGTACGGCGGCCAGGGTCCGGTCGCGCGCAGCTCGTACCCGCGGTCCTGCCAGTCGGAGTTGAACCGCCGGATGGTGTCCTCGAGGCGGTGCTCGTCCTCGCGCCGGACGAGGTAGGTGGTGCGCGCCACCAGGTCGCCCGCCTCCCGCACCACGGGCTCGTCGAAGCTGTGGCGGCTGGCGCGGGCCAGCATCTCGTGCGCGGAGTCGGCGGCGGCGCCGTCCAGGCCGCCCAGCTCGGCGCGGCGCGCGCCCTCGGCCTTCCGCTCCTCTAGATAGCGGCGGCCGGGACCGGTGTCGTGCTCCCTGTGGGCGACCGCGTCGCTCACCTGCGAGAGGTGCTCGGCCGCCTGGGTCACGTCGCGGTACAGGCCCACCACCCACTCCGCCTGGCCGCGCACGCCAGCGAGCTTCGCGCGGAGCTCCTCGGCGCGTACGCGGAGCATCTCGCGCACGCGGTCCTCGGTGGTGAAGATCGTGGCGAAGGGCACAGGCAGGACCGCGTCGAGCGCGGCGTGGGCCGCGGCGTTCACGGTCTGGTGGGCGGTGGCGCGCGGGGTGAGCCAGCCGGCGTCGCGCACGCTCTCGTCGAGCGCCTCCTGGTCGTACAGGTCGCCGGGGACGTCGGAGACGATCGCCGCGAGCCCCGACTCCTCTATGGTGCGGAGCGAGCCGCCCTCGAGGCCCTTCGGCGCTCCGCCCGAGGTCCAGCGGTCCGCCGCCTCGGCGGTGGCCACGGCGTACATGTACACGAGGGTGGCGGTGCCGGCGTGCGCGGTCACTGGAGCTCGTCCGGCATCTCGATGTACACGCGCCTGCCCGAGGCGGCCTCCTCGTCGGCGCGCTCCTCCTGCTCCTCGCGGAGCCGCTGCTTCTGCCGGTCCCGGAACTCGCGCAGGCGCGCGAGGAGCACGCGCTCCTGCGCCACGTAAGCCTGCTCGTCGAGGCGCCCCTCTTCGAGCTCGATCTGCAGGCGCAGCAGCTCGTCCTTGATGGGCTCCTCGCTGTTCATCTCGGCCTCGGCGACCTCCGCGACCTTCTCGATGCAGTAGCGGATCCCGGCCGCGGGTAGCGAGACGGGCAGCCCCAGGAGCTTGAGCAGCATCAGTGACGCACTACACGCCCGCCGACCGCTCGAGCGAGAGGCGGATGGTGACGAAGTTGTACGGGGGCCAGGGGCCGGTGTACTTGAAGGTGAGCTTGCCCTCGTAGCGCTTTCCGATCTCCTGGACCTGGCGGTCGAAGGAGTCGGCCTTCTCGCGGGCGACCAGGAACGCGGCGTTCATGATCATCTTGTCGCCGATGACCTTGTTGGAGCGGGAGGCGATGGCCGCGTCCTGCAGCTCGGCGTAGATCTCGCGCACGTAGGAGTCACTCCGCTCGGCCAGCGCCTGCTCCACGAGGCGCCCCAGCTGCATGCGCGCGAAGTACGTCGAGCGCGCCTGGTCGCTGGTGATCTCCTCCTTGAGGCGGCGGATCTCCTCGTTCTCTTCCTCGATCTGCTGGAGCACCGCGTCGCGGTCCCAGTTGACCTTGAGGCCGAACTCGAGCTTGCCCTTCATCTTGTCCAGCACGTCGCGGAGCGCGTCGTACGTGTCCTTGAGGAACTCCCTGGTGTCGTCCTCGGTCTTGAAGAGCGTGCCGAAGCTCATGGGCACCGGCGTGAAGCCGGCCTCGATGAGCACCTCGTTCACGTGCTCGTGGGCGAGCGCGTTCTCGCGCGTGGGGTCATACACGACGAGCGGCGTGTTGCTCACCACCGCGGCGAGGTCGCGGAAGTGGACGGTGAAGACCTCGTCGCCGCGCCCGCCGATGCCGATCTTGCCGAAAGTCCGCGGGTCGGGCGCCTCGATGATCGAGTACACGTAGATGCCGTCACCGGTCGGCGGCTCGGCGACGGCCATAGAAAGGCGCTCCTCGGACATTCCAGCTACCCCCTGCCCTGTACGGATCGCGCTCAGCCGGGCGATCCTAGCGCCGAGTGGCCAGTTTGGCCTAGTCAGGGCAGCGTAGATAAGGCAAGCAAGCGGTCGTCTAGAACGCCCGCCGGCCGCAGGTCCGACCTGGTGCGCGGTATAGAACACCTGGTCTGGGCTCTCTTCGGTGTCGGCGCGCCGCGGTACCCGACGCGGCTCGCGGCGCGCGGCCCTCTTACACCTCGCTCCAGATCGCCCAGAGGCACGGACAGCCACGATGTGCGCAGTCCCGATCCGCGTCCTGCCGCGCAGGCTCACGCGCGATCCCCATTCGCCGCGTCATCCACGGCGCGCCTCCGGTGAGCTCGCCGAGCTGGAGCGGTGATCGCCTCAGAGCCGCTGGAGCACCTCGAACCTGATGCCGCGGCGCAGCGTGAAGGGGCCGGACCGGAAGGGCACCAGCTTGGCCCGCTCGCCGCGGCGGTAGCCCTCGTAGCGCGAGCTGGCCTCGGCGTACTCGTCGAGGGCGCGGAGGTCGCCGACGACGTTCTGGTACCAGATCCAGCCGGTCTCGATAGAGCGGAAGAGGCCGGCGGCCTTGACGCGCGCAATGGCCGCGTCGGACGCGGCGTCGCGCCGATCGGCGTTCTCGCTCTGCCGGAGGTGCGCGCGCACGCGACCGCGCGCGATGACGCGCGGGATGCGGCTCGCGTCAGGGCGCGCGTCGAAGAGCAGGCCGCGCGGCTTGAGCGCCCGGTGCGCTCGCCTGAGGGCATCGACCATGCCCTCGATCGGGACGCATCAGAGGGACCACGAGAGGATGGCGAGGTCGAAGCGTTCCCGGCCCGTGTCCAGCTCGCGCGCGTCGGCCAGGCGGAGCTCGACGTTCCGTATCCCCCGCTCCCGGATGGTCCGGCGGGCCATCTCGATGCCCTCGGGGTTGGGGTCCACCGCAAGCACCCGGCGTGCGTAGCGCGCGGCGTCGAGGGCCAGGCGGCCGTTGCCGGTCCCGATGTCGATGACGGTCTTGCCGCGGAAGCGTCTGGCCCCGCCGAAGGCGTCTATCTCGCGGCCGCTCCGCGGATGCCGCGTGACGATCACGAAGCGGCCCTGCGGGGTCTCGACATCTTGGAAGGGCGCGGGCCTGGCGCTCACGCGAGCGCGGCCAGGACGGAGAGGTCGGGCTCACGCTCGAGGTGCAGGATGCGCTCGGCCGTCTCGCGCGCCTGCCGCTCCCGCATCGCTACCGCTTCGGAAAGCGACGCCGGAGCCGGATCCTCTGGTACGAGCATCTGGACGAACCGCTCGATCAGAGTCGCGCGGCTTACCGGGTTCTCGGGCTCGCCGAGGGCGTGCTCGACGCGCTGCCGAAGGACGCGGCCGTCCTTCAGGTGGAGCTCGACCGCCGCGGGCCAGGCCCTCGGGTACTCCGCGTCGAGCGAGGGGTCGCGGTAGCAGTCCGTCCGGGCCATGAGCGCGCGGATCGTCTCGTCGCCCATGTGCGGCTCGCTGGTGGCCGGGTCCCGGCGGCCGATCTCGAACTCGCGCATCCCGGCGCGTCCGTGGGCGAGGGCGACCGCGGCCGCGTAAGGCGCGCTGAACTGAGCGTCCACTGTGTTCTGGGGGTCGCGCTTGCGCTCGATGTCCTCGGCGATCAGGGGCCAGCCGCCGGAGAGGACGCCGAGCCGGATCCGCTCGATGTCCTCGAGCGGGACCGGAGACGGGCTGCCGGCGGCAAAGTGCTCGACGCGCAGAGCGAGCATCGCGTCGATGAGCCCGTGCGAGTACCGGCAGCAGCCGTAAGGCTTGATCGACACCCGCATCAGCTGGAGCTCGCTCTCGCCGAGGCCTTCGGTGAGCCGTTCCGGGTCCGGCGCGTCGGTGTATCCACGCAGCACCCCGTGCGGCCCGTCGAGGGCCGTTACCGGGCCGGTGAAGCCGGCGAAGGCGAGGCCCGCGGCGACCACGCCGCCATGCGCGGCCCAGCCGGGGTTCAGCCGCTTGGTCCACGAGCCGTCGTCCAGGTACGCCAGCGACCCTGACGCCATGGTCCCCGCGATGCCCATGGCCCGTTCGAGCCCGCGCGCGTCAAGGCCCATCAGCTTCCCGGCGGCGACAGCGGCGCCGAACACGCCGGCCACGCCGGTGGGGTGGAACCCGCGCTGGTAGGCCGACGCCGCGCCGAGCGCGTTCCCCACGCGCATGGTCACCTCGTAGCCGGCGATCACGGCTTCCATGACACGTGCGCCCAGCAGCGAATCATCTCCGCCTTGGGCGGCACTCCTTTGAAGGGGTGCTGTCCCTTGACCGCCTACGGGGCCCACGGCGGATCCGCCCGCCCCGATCTCCTCGGCGACGGCAAGTGCGGCGGGGATCACCGCGGCACCCGGATGGAGCGAGGACTCGGTGGTCACGTCATCCATCTCGATCGCATGAGCTGACGTGCCATTGGCGAGCGCGGCCCAGGCCGCGGACACGCGGAGGGCTCCCCGACCCTCCCCTCTCGCTGCGGGTCTGTGGTGGTTTTGCATCTCTCCGCTGCGGGTCCGCATCTCCGAGGTGCGAACTTCCCCCATACCCTCACGCGACACCCCGCCCTCTACATCCGTGAAAGGCGCGCCGCGGCGGCCACCCAGCACGGTCGCGGCGCCGAGCGGCTGTGAGGCGACGAATTCGATGACAGCCTTGGACGACTGCGCGACGCTCCCTCGGACAGCGACGCCAAGGTGGTCGAGGAGGAGCTCCGCCGCGCGCTCACGGGCCGCCGAAGGCATCCCCTTCAGAGTCAGATCGGCACAGAAGGTCGCGAGCGATCGCGCCGCGGGCTCCGGCCGTCCCCTGTACGGGGACCGGCCCCTCTCAACAGGGGGCGCGGAAGGTTCACCCAAATCGGTGTTGCACTGCACCAATTCGGGTGAAAGTCACATCAACCCATGAGAGCACAGCCTCCACCCCGAGGTCCTCGTCCAAACCAACCCCCTTCAAAGTTCGTACCTGGAAGGAGCTCACTTCTTCTGTTCGACAGGAGTCGGCTGCGGTATCTCCGGGACGTGCCCCCGGCGGTAGACCATGACGGTCCGCAGGAACGTGATGACCACCGTGCCGTCCTGCTTGAAGCCGGTGGTGCGCATCTTCACGATCCCGACGGTCGGTCGCGAGCGCGACTCGCGCGCCTCCAGCACCTCGCTCTGGGCGTAGATGGTGTCGCCGGCGAAGACCGGCGCCGGCAGCCGCACCTCGTCCCAGCCCAGGTTGGCGAAGGCGTGGTCGAAGTCGGCCACGCTGAGGCCGGTGACGAGCGCGAGGGTGAAGCACGAGTTCACCAGGGGCTTCTTGAACTCGGTCTGCGACGAGTAGTGGTGGTCGAAGTGGACCGGGTTCATGTTCATGGTGAGGTTGGTGAACCAGATGTTGTCGGTGTCCGTGACCGTGCGGCCGACGGGGTGGCGGAAGACCTTGCCGACGGTGTAGTCCTCGAAGACGCGGCCCTGCATCGGCTCGCTCACGCGGCGGATGGTAGTTGGGCTATCGGCCCGACTGCTCCGCCCGCGCGAGCACCCGGCGGGCCGAGAGCGCCAGCGGCCGGTCCACCATCCGGCCCTCGTAGGTGGCGACGCCGCTCCCGTTCGCGATGGCGGCGTTGAGCGCGGCCACGATCCCCCGCGCGCGCTTGACCTCGTCCTCGCCGGGCGTGAAGGCGGCGTTGATGGGGCCGACGTGCTTCGGGTGGATGGCGAGCTTGCCGCTGAAGCCCAGACGGCGGGCGCGGTCGGCCTCCCTGCCGGCTCCGTCGGCGTCGCCGAGGTCCAGCCAGGGCGTGTCGATGGCCGCGACGCCGGCGGCAGCGGCCGCGACCACGACCTG
>JBOGTE010000024.1:0-20811 GCA_050692015.1 Candidatus Limnocylindria bacterium | reverse complement strand
GTGGTAGCCGCGGCCCTGTGCGCCTCGCTGGTCGCCGGCGGCGCGATCGCCACGGCGTCGTTCGGCCGGCCGGACGCGCTGCGCGTGCGGGCGCTCGACGTCGGCCAGGGCGACGCGTTCCTGATCGAGAGCCGCGGCCGCTACGCGCTCATCGACGGGGGCCCCGACCCGGCGCGACTCCTGCGCGAGCTCCGCGACGCGCTGCCGCCGTGGGTGCGGCGCATCGACCTGATCGTGCTCACGCACGAGCACGCCGACCACGGGAACGGCCTGCTCGCAGTGCTGGACCGCTATGAGGTGGGGCTAGCGGTCGAGCCGGCGGGAATGAGCGACGTGCCCCTCGTCCGCAGCTGGGCCGAGCGGATCGACCGCGCCGGAGTGCGCCGCGTCGCGCTCCAGGCGGGTGCGCGCGTGCGCCTCGGTCCGGTCACGCTCCACGTCCTCGCACCCGGCCGCGACCGTAGGCCGAGCTACACGAACCTGGTGCTGCTCGCCGAAGCGCCCGAGGGGTCCGTGCTCTTCATGGGCGACGCCACGGACGACGCGATCGCCGACCTGCTGCTGGCCCCCGACGACCTCGCCGCCCGTGTGTACGTCCCTCCGCACCACGGAGCGGACACCGCGCACGCCGCCGCGCTCTTCGAAGCCGTGCGGCCGGAGGCGGCGCTACTCTCGGTCGGCGCCTCGAACCGGTACGGCCATCCGACGCCCGCGACGCTGGCCGCGCTCGCGGCGGTCCCCGTGTACCGCACGGACCGACATGGCACCGTGGAGGTCGAGCTCGATGGCGACCGCATCCACGTCCGAACCGACAAAGCCGGTGTTCCTCCTGGTGGGGGAGGACCCGTTCCGCGCCCGGCTGCGGCTCGCTGAGCTCGCCCGGGCCCTGGTCTCCGGCGGCCCTACCGGGCCCGGCGACCTCTCGGCCGTCGCCTCGCCCGACCTGCGGGGGCTGGTCGGCGTCACGCGTCACGACGCGCGCCAGGAGAGCACCGACGTCATCGCCATGAGCGGCCGCAGCCAGGGACTCTTCGACGACCCGGACGAGCGCCGCGTCGTCGTGGTGGAGCAGGCCGAGGCCATCACGGACCCCTCGTTCGTGGCCGCGTTCCCAGCGGAGACCGGACTCGTCCTCAGCACCACCGAGCGCATCGCCGGCCGGGGCCGGCGGTCGCGCGGAGCGGCCGTCAAGGGCGCACCCGCCGAGCGCATCGACCTTGCCGGCGCGGTCATCGACGCGGGCGGGCGGGTCGAGCGCATCTCTCGCCTGCTGCCCGACCACGTTCCCGGCTGGATCACCGCGCGGTCACGCCTGACCGGCACCAGGCTCGAGCCGACGGCCGTTCACGAGCTCGCCAGCGCCGTCGGCACTGACACCGACCGCATCGACCAGGAGCTGCGCAAGCTCGCGACCTACTCGCGTGGCGAGCCCGTGACCGTCGCCGACGTGCGGGCGCTGGTGGCGGGCGCGATCGAGACCGAGGTCTTCGACCTGACGCGCGCCGTCGTGCGTCGCGACGCCCGCGCCGCGACGGCAACCCTCGAGCGCCTGCTCGCCGAAGGCCAGGCGCCGCAGCAGATCCTGGCCCTACTGCTCTGGCAGTTCCGGGTGCTCCTCTTCGCCGCGCGCATGAACGACATGGGCGACGCCGAGAAGGCCGCCAAGGCCATCCGCTCCTCCGCCGGCGCCATCGCCCGCTGGCGGGGCGAGGCCCGCCGCGTCTCGCGCGCCGACGTCACCCGCGCCTACGAGGCTCTCTACGCCACCGACCTCGCGATCAAGCAGGGCCGCACCGACCCCGAGACCGCGATGATGCTGTGCGTCCTCGACCTCTGCGGCGTCGCCGGTGCCGACCCGCGCGATCTCATCGTCGGGGAGCCGCCGAAGCGGTAGCCGGTGGGTCCGCGCGGGCCGGCTACGCCTGCGCGGCGGCCTTGCCCTGCGGCGCTTCGACCGGCTGTTGTCTCGTGCCCGAATGAAGACCGCGGCGTAGCGGCGTTGCGGTAGGTTTATCGCAATGCTGGGCCGACTCCAGCTCGTGCTTTTGCGGGCCTCGGATCTCGAGCGGTCCGCCCGCTTCTACCGAGAGCTGATCGGCATTCCACTTGAGCGCGGCGACAACCGTCGACCGGGAGATCCCTGGATCGGCGGCGGCCACCACGAATACTCGTGGCGACAGGGTGGCTATCTCCACTTCTCCGTCTACCCAGGAAGCGCGCAAGAACATACGACCGGGGCGCACATCGGATTCCAAGTCGAGGACCTTCAGGCGATGCACCAACGCCTTGTCGATGCGGATGTTCCAGTTCTTCACGCGCCACGCGCGGAGCCATGGGGCACGACCGCCCGTTACACGGATCCGGATGGCAACGTAGTGGAGCTAGTAGAGCCCAAGCGGTAGCGAACGACCCGCTACCGCTTCGTTGCGACCGGCTGCGCCTCCTGCGTCTTGCGGTAGTCCGCCATGAAGCGCTCGATCCCGATGTCCGTGAGCGGGTGCTTGTACATCTGCTCCAGGACCTTGAAGGGCATCGTCGCGATGTCCGCGCCCGCCAGCGCCGACTGCGTCACGTGCATGGGGTGGCGCAGGCTCGCCGAGAGCACCTTGGTCTTGATGCCCTGCTGCCGGTACGCATCGACGATCCCGCGCACGACCGCGATCCCGTCCTCGCCGATGTCGTCGAGGCGCCCTACGAAGGGGCTGATGAAGTACGCGCCGATCTCCGCGGCGAGGAGCGCCTGGTTCACGGTGAAGCAGAGCGTCACGTTGACGCGGATGCCCTCGACCGCGAGCACCTTGCCGGCCGCCAGCCCATCGGGCGTGGAGGCGACCTTGACGATCACGTTCTTGTGCCACGAAGCGATGCGGCGGCCCTCGACGATCAGGTCTTCCTTCTTCTCGGTGACCGTCTCGGCGGAGACGTCGCCCACCAGCCCGCAGATGCGCTTCACCTGCGTCTCGTGGTCCTGGCCGGCGCGGGCGATGAGCGTGGGGTTCGTGGTGATCCCGCTGATAACGCCCCATCCGACGGCGGTCTCGATCTCGTCGTGGTCGGCGGTGTCGAGGAAGAGTCTCATGGTGTTGCCTCCTGAAGCGTGGTCGCCGGCGCGCCGGCCCGGCCGTTCGCGCGCGCGTACGCCAATGCGGCCGTGACGAATCCGGCGAAGAGCGGATGCGGCCGGTGGGGCCGCGACTTGAACTCGGGGTGGAACTGCGTGCCGAGGTAGAACGGGTGACCCGCGAGCTCCACGATCTCCACCAGCCGTCCGTCCGGCGACAGCCCTGTGAACCGCATCCCGTTCGAGCCCAGCAGCTCGCGGTACGCGTTGTTGAACTCGAATCGGTGCCGGTGCCGCTCGAGGACGATGGGCTGCCCGTAGGCGCGATGCGCCAGGGAGCCCTCCTCCAGCACGCACGGATACGAGCCCAGGCGCATGGTCCCGCCCTTGTCGCTCACGTCGCGCTGCTCCGGCAGGAGGTCGATCACGGGATGCGGCGTGAAGGCGTCGAACTCGGTGGAGTTCGCGTCCTCGCTGCCCAGCGTGCGGGCCAGCTCGATGACCATGCACTGCATGCCCATGCAGAGGCCGAGCGTGGGCACTCCGCGCTCCCGGCCGTAGCGCACCGCCTGGACCTTGCCCTCGATGCCGCGGTAGCCGAAGCCGCCCGGCACGACGATCCCGTCGAGGCCCACCAGCGGCTCGTCGTCCCCGCCGCGCTCGAGGCGCTCCGAGTCCACCCAGCGGATACGGGGCTCGCAGCCGGCGGCCCAGGCCGCGTGCTTCACCGACTCGGCGACCGAGAGGTAGGCGTCGGGGAGCATGATGTACTTCCCGACCAGGCCGATCTCGAGCGGTACGCGCGCGCCGCGGATCCGCTCCTCGAGCGCTTTCCAGGCGGAGAGGTCCGGCTCACCCGCCTCGAGGGCGAGCTCCTTCACCACGATGCGGCCGAGGCCGGCCTCCTCGATCATCAGCGGCACGCCGTAGATGGACCAGGCGTCGGCCTCGGAGATGACGTTCTCGGTCTTCACGTCGCAGAAGAGCGCGATCTTCTCGCGGAGCTCGTCGTCGATCGGCTCGTCCGCACGCGCCACGAGGATGTCCGGCTGGATGCCGATGGACCGGAGCTCCTTGACCGAGTGCTGGGTCGGCTTGGTCTTCAGCTCGCCCGTGGCGACCCGCGGCAGCAGCGTGAGGTGGATGTACAGGACGTTCTCGCGCCCCACGTCGTTGCGGAACTGCCGGATCGCCTCGAGGTAGGGGAGGGACTCGATGTCCCCGACCGTGCCTCCGACCTCCACGACCACCACGTCGGCCTGGCCCTCGCGCGCGACGCGGTGGATGCGCCCCTTGATCTCGTTCGTGACGTGGGGGATGACCTGCACCGTCGCCCCGAGGTAGTCGCCGCGGCGCTCCTTGGCGATCACCGCGTTGTAGACCTGCCCCGTGGTCAGGTTGGAGGCGCGCGTGACGTTCCGGTCGATGAAGCGCTCGTAGTGGCCGAGGTCGAGGTCCGCCTCCGCGCCGTCCTCGGTCACGAAGACCTCGCCGTGCTGGTACGGGGACATCGTCCCGGGATCGACGTTGAGGTACGGGTCCATCTTCAGGGACGCGACCGAGAGGCCCCGCGCGGCCAGGATGGCTCCCAGCGAGGCGGCGGTGATGCCCTTTCCGAGAGAGGAGGTGACCCCGCCGGTCACGAAAACGAACTTCGACATCGAGCTCGACCTCCGGGGTTTTTCCCATGTTAGTCCGGTCGGTCGGGCAAAGCCCTCCCTCGCGGCCATGTCCTCGACCTCGTGGGTCTTTGCCATGCCTCGCTCCGCCGGGCAACGGGGGCCTCCCCTCGGTCTGCGCTGCGTGGGGACGGCTAGGCCGTCGGCGGAAAGGGCAATGAATGCAGGACGACCAGGCGCGGGCGCTCGGCGGGGCCGGTGGCCGGCTCGGACTCCACCTCGACGGGCTCCTCGCGCACAGCGCCGGCCGGGTCGCCGTCCAGCCGAAGCGCCCGGAAGCGCGCGTCCTCGAGCTCGGTCCCGGCTGCACCCGCGTGCTCGACCATGGCGATCAGCAGCGGGCGCAGCCAGCGGAGCCCGGCGCGCACCCCGACCGGCGCGAGGAAGGGCGAGCGGTCGGACCCGAACCCCCGGGTGGCTTCGTCCACCCATCGGCCGAGGAAGGGCGGCACGTAGGCCTCGCCCGCGTACGCGAGACCGCCCGGGGCCGTCCACCCGCACAGGATCCGGCGCGCACCGCGGTCCTCGTCCGTCACCACCCCGCCGATCACGACGTCGGCGCGCGGCGTGACGTGGAGCTTCAGCCAGTCCGAGGTGCGGCCCGCCGGAACGTACGGGGAGCGCCGCTTCTTGGCCACGATCCCCTCGAGGCCGTACTCCAGCACGGCGTCGAAGAAGGGCTCCCCGTCGTCCTCGAGGTGCTCCGGCACCGCGACGCGGCGGTCCCCCATCCCGAGCGCCGCGAGCCGCGCCCGCCGCTCCTCGAGAGGCCGCCGCAGGAGCGGCCGGTGCGTCTCGTAGAGGAGGTCGAAGGCCACGAAGATCGGTCCGCGCCCGCGCTTCGCGGCCCGGGGTCCGAGCCGTCCGGCTAGCAGGTCGTACGACGGCCTGCCCCGTGCGTCGCAAACGATCAGCTCGCCGTCGAGCAGGACGCCCTCCGGGAGCCTGGCGTCCCGCATCTCGGGCAGCGCACCCAGCAAGTCGCCTCCCGCGCGATCGACGAGGCGCACGCCGTCGCGGTCCCGGCCCAGGAAGGCGCGGATGCCGTCCCACTTCACCTCGAAGAGGTGCTCGTGCGAGTTGAAGGGCCCTCTCGCGAGGCGCGGCTTCATGGGCGGGACGGAGCGCGGCACCCCGGAGCGCGCCTCATCGAGCCGGATGAGGGTGGGGGCGTCCGGGTCCGGCACGCTCCGTGGCATGGGTCCGAGCCTAACGGCCTCCCGACACCGTCCAGGAGTGCGCGTTGAGCGCTATTAAGAGGCCTTTCGCTTCTTGGCGGTGCTCTTCCGCTCCGCGACACGGCCGGCGGTCTTCCGCTCGGCCTTCTCGCCCTTCTTCGCTCGCTCCACCGACGCCTTGAGGGCGGCCATGAGGTCCACGACGGTCGTCTCGGCCTCGGGCTCGGCGGCCTCGATGACCTCCTTGCCTTCCACCTTCGCCCTGACGATGTCGTCCACGGCTTCCTTGTACTCGTCCTTGAACTCGCCCGGCTCGAACTTCATGGCCATGGCGTCCACCAGCGTCTGCGCCATCTGGACTTCCTTCGCGCTGACGGACACGTCCTCCGGCAGGTCGAGGTCCCCGGTGTCCCGGATCTCGTCCGGCCAGTGCAGCGTGTTCAGCAGGAGCACGCCGTCGAGCGGGCGCACCGACACCAGGCGCTCGCGGTCGCGAAGGGCGAACTTGGCTATCGCGACCCGCTTGTTCTTCTCGAGCGTCTTCTGCAGCAGCCTGTACGGCTTGGCCGCGTTCTTCTCGGGCTCGAGGTAGTACGCGCTCTGGTAGTAGATCGGCCCCGGCAGCTCCTCGTCCTCGATGAAGCCGGCGATGTCGATGGCCTTGCTGCTCTTGAGCGGCAGCTTCTCGAGGTCCTCGTCCTCCATGATCACGTAGCTGCCCTTCTCGTACTCGTAGCCCTTGATCACGTCGCCCCACTGGACCTCGTGGTCGCCCTCCGGGCACCAGCGCTTGTTCTTGATGCGCAGCTTGTGCTCCGGGCAGAGCAGGTTGAAGGACACCTTGGAGCTGCTCTCGGTCGCGAGATACATGCGGATCGGGATGGCCACCATCCCGAAGCTGAGGACCCCGCGCCAGATGGATCTCGGCATCCTGTGTTCACCCTCTCTTCCGCCGGCTCTCTCCCGCGCGGCCAGCCGCGCGCAGCCTAGAGCAGGCTGTCAAGCGTCGCAAGTCGTCTGACGTCGGGGTGGACCGGCTGGCCTCACTAACGATGCGATCCTCGCCGGAACGGCGACCTCTAGACGACGGGCGGGCTCACTCCGAGCAGGTCCGGCAGAAGTGACCCGAATAGATAGCCGGCCACACCGGCGAATGCCGCCAGGAGCACGACCTGCAGACCGGACGCCACTGGGTTCCGCCTCGTCCATCGCGACTTGACGACGCCGATCGCGAAGAGGACGGCAGCGCTGACTAGTACGGCCGCCGGTACGGCCCGGTCGACCTCCAGTAGGAGGTACGGAACGATCGGCACAGCTGCTGCGATGCCGAACGAGGCGGCCATGACGATGGCGCCATGGAGCGCTCCTCGGCCTTCCTCGACCGCGATGCCAAGCTCCTTCTCCACCATCGTCCGGAGGAGCACATTGGGCTCGCGGGCGAACTCGGCGGCTACCCGCCGTGAGGCGTCAGGCGCGAGGCCCTCCTCTTCAAGCATGTACGCGACCTCAGCCTCCGCTTCCGCTGGCCGTGCGGCGACCTCGTCGCGCTCCCTCTCGACCTGGGCGTCGAAGATCTCGCGCTGGCTCTTCGAGCCGATGTACTCTCCTGCGCCCATCGAGAAGACACCGGCAAGCGCCGTCGCGATCCCGGCTACGAGAATGGTGAATCGGTCGTTGGTCGCACCGCTCACGGTGCTCACCACGGCAAGCGTCGAAACGAGTCCATCCTGCATGCCGAACAGCGCCTCGCGGATCTCCCCGAGAAGGTCCGCGTCGTGACGCTCCTCTCGCAGGTGCTCCGCCAGCCATGCTGGATCCTCGTAGGGCCTGTCCTCCGTCAAACTTCGGGTCACCGTCAGCAGCCTCCTCCGACCCTGTCGCGGTCCACGGTCTGCCCGTTTCCTAGGTCAAGCCCCTTGGGGGGCTCGTCGGGCAGGACCCAGCGGACGTACGCATGAGAGGTCGCCGCATGCAGCTCGTTCGCACGATCGGTGCCTGCGGTGAAGGCGCGGTCGAACCCCGCCTGGTCGCGCGCCTTGACGGCGGCGATCACCGCGGCGATCTCGTTCTTCTCGAATGCCTCGAGTTGTTCGCGGTACTTCGGACGCAGGATCATGAGGGACCGCTGGAGGGCACGGACGCGTGCGGCGAAGTGCGCCGCGAGCGGCCAGTTGCCGCCGCGAGCGGCGTAGGCGCACTTCCACCAGGCGTCGCCAACTCTGGCCATGATCTCGCCTGTTCCCGGAAGTACGCTTGCGATGTCCTCCAGGGTGAGGTCGGCGTGCGGCGTTCTGATCATGTGGTCATCGGACACTGCGGTCGCTCCTTTCGTGCGCTCGGCTAATCCGCCGCGCTGGAGATCCTGGGGTCCAGCGCGTCGCGCATGGCGTCTCCGATGAGGTTGACCGCCAGGACGGCGAGCATGATCGCGATGCCGGGGAATACGGAGAGCCACCATGCGACGCGCATGTATCTCCGCGCTTCAGCGAGCATGAGGCCCCACTCGGCCGTCGGCGGCTGAGCGCCCAACCCAAGGAACGACAGCGAGGCGATGGAGAGGATCGCCGTCGCCAACCCGAACGTCGCGATAGTGATGGCGGGGCCGAGGGTCTGCGGGACGAGATGGACGAACATGATGCGGGTGTCGCTCGCGCCGAGACTGCGTGCGGCCTCCACGTAGAGCTCGCCCTTCGTGTTCAGCACGGACCCCCGCACGACACGCGCGAAGCGGGGGATGCCACCGATGCCGACCGCGACCATCACCTTGTCCAGTCCCGTGCCGAGGACCGTGATGATGACGAGGGCGAGGAGGATCCCCGGGAACGCGAGCTGGACGTCGATGATGCGCATCAAGATGCGGTCGAGCGGCCCGCTGAAGTAGCCGGAGACGAGGCCGATGAGGCCTCCCACTCCCGCCGAGATCGCCACCGCGATGAATCCCACCGAGAGCGACACGCGTCCTGCATCGATGAGGCGCAGGAGCACGTCCCGCCCGAAGTGGTCGGTCCCCAGGAGGTGCCCCTCGCTGCCTGGAGACTGGAGGGAGCCGGCGAGACTCTGGTGGTACGGATCGATCTCGACGGCGAGTGGTACGACGTACGCGAGGATCGCCATCCCGAAGAGGACCAATGCGGACCCGATGGCGACGCGATCGCTCCGCAAGCGCCACCACGCCCGGCGGTACGGCCCCGCGGAGCGCGGCAGCACGGGGAGGCGCGGCCGGTCGGCGACCACCGCCGAGACGATCGGTGCCCGCGCGATGTCAGGCCGTCCGGATCTTGGGGTTGAGGAACCCATATGAGATGTCCACGAGAAGATTGGCGATGACGTAGCTCGCGGCCGTGAGCAGGATGATCCCCTGCACGAGCGGGTAGTCCTTCTGGAGGATCGCGTCGATGGCGAGCTGCCCGACGCCCTGGCGGGCGAAGACCGTCTCGACGATGATGCTGCCCGCCAGCAGACGGCCGACCTGCAGCCCGACGATCGTCACGACCGGGATGAGCGCGTTTCGCATGGCGTGGCGCAGGACGATGACGCGGCGGTGCAGCCCCTTCGAGCGCGCCGTCGTCATGTATTCGCGGCTGAACACCTCGAGCAGCGACGCGCGCGTGAGGCGCGCGATGAGTGCCGTCCCGTCGTATCCGAGGACGAGGGCAGGCAGGATGAGGCGGTCGAATGTGCCCGAGCCCGTCGAGGGGAGCCAGTTGAGAGTGACCGAGAAGAGGAGGATGAGCAGCATCGCCGACCAGAAGCTGGGCATGGAGACGCCGGCGAGCGAGATGACCATGACCGCTCCGTCGACCGGCGTCCTCCGGTTGAGGGCCGCCGCGATCCCCATCGCGAGGCCGAGGACGACGCTGAGGAGGAGCGCAGCGCCCGCAAGCTCCAGTGTGCTCGGCAGCCTCTCGGCGATGAGGGCCGCGACAGGCTGGTTTCGGATGAAGGACTCCCCGAGGTCGAGCCGCAGCGCGTCGCCGAGCCAACGCAGGTACTGGATCCACAGTGGATCGTTCAGTCCGAGCTGCTCGCGCATCTGCGCTGTCACCGCCGCCTGCTCCTCCGCGCCGAGGACGCCTTGGGCTGCGGCGCCGAGCATGGCGTCGATGGGATCACCGGGGATCAAGTGAAGGATCGAGAAGACGAGGAGCGAGGAGAGGAGGAGGACGGGGATCGACTCGACGAATCGCCGTCCGACGAACGCCGCCACTACGCGATCTCCCGGCTACGCCTGCGCTCGATCTCCTCAGGGGGATGGACGTCGCGGAAGGTCAAGTAGATGAGCCCGTCGTAGAGGATCTTGAGGCCGCCGGCGATGAAGAACGGGATGCCCAGTGCGGCGACGTTGAGCGCCATGCCCGCGAACATCGGCGAGATGGCTGTCGCGGTCGTCCGCGCGACGTTCGTGATCCCCGCCGTCGCCGTCCTCTCGTCGGGGTCGACGACCGCCATGGTGTAGGACTGGCGGGTCGGCACGTCCATCTGAGACACGCTCATCCGCGCGAGGAACAGCGCCACTGCCAGCCACGCCGTCGGGGCCAGAGGGACGAGCATGAGAAGGACATTCGACGGCAGGTGTGTGAACACCATCGTGTTGAGCAGCCCGAATCGCTGGGCCATCCAGCCGGCCGCCAGAAGAGACAGGCCGGAGAGGATGCCGACCCAGAAGAAGATGACGGCGAGGTCTCCGATGGGTAGCTGCCAGCGGAGGAAGAACCAGTAGGCCACGAGCGAGTGCACGACGAACCCGCCGGCGAACGCGTCGAGACCGAAGAGCAGCGACAGGCGCGCGACCGTCCCCCTCGAGCGATGGATGCCGATGAACCGGCGCTCGCCTTCGACCTTCGCCAGCTCGACCTTGTCAGACAGGTTCAGGAAGATCGCGAGGTTGACCAAGCCGACGGCGGCATATAGCCAGAACAGAGGCCGGTAAGCATCGGTGCCCTCGAGGCCGAGGGTGGCGAAGAACGCGACGGAGGCGGCCGCGAGCGAGCCGAGCGCGCCGGCGAAGTTCGCCGCCATGTTGTAGACCGAGAAGAGCCACGTGCGGCGATCGTTCGGCGCCGTTTGAGGGAGGATCGCCTGCTCGACGGTCTGGAAGATGCCCACCTCGGAGCTTGTTGCGCTGATCGTTCCGGTGAACGCCCCGAGGAGGAGTAGCCAGAAGTTGTCCGTGAGGGCGAAGACCACGCCGCCCAGCGCCATGAGCGCGCCCATCGTCGCCACCGTGCGCCGGCGCCCGTAACGGTCGGCGATGAGCGACCAGAAGACCGTCATCACGGCCGAGCCCGCGATGGCGGCCGTGAACACGATGCCGATCTCCGTGGGCGAGAGGCCGACCTGGTCGAGGAACACGCCGAGGACGACGGCGAGGTAGCCGTAGGCGAACGTACGGAGGATGCGGGTGACGAGGAGCTTCTTGCCGTCGATGCTCAGCCAGCTCAGCACACGCCCTCCTTCCGATCGGCCTCAGGACGGGCCTAGCCCGGCCTGATCCCCCTTGCCGCCAGATGGGCACGCGTGCCATCGCGCAGCTCGGTCAGCTTCGTCAGCGATACCTCAGTGCGGCGGATCTCCGCGAGGGGTCGGACCGTCCCGGTGGCGGCTCGCGGATCTACCGGCGTCTCGCCGAACATGCGCGCGAGCAGCGTCTGCGCGTCGGTCGAGAGGAGGAGATCAACGAACGCGCGCGCGGCCTCCGGGTGCTTCGCTCCCTTTACCACGGCCACGGTGTGTGCCTCGATGTGCGTTCCAAGGCCTCCCGGCTCCTGGTCGAGCCACGCTTCCCCGACCGGGTTGCCCTCCATCAGGAACACGTGGAAGTTGGAGGAGTTCACGAGGGCTACGGCGTTGCCGTCCGGGACGAGGGCCTCCCGCGTCGCCTTGTTGGATGGATAGGTCCGCAGCCCGTTCGCGATCAGGCGGTCGACGAGATCCCACGCGTATTCATCCCCCCGGGCCGCTCGGATCGAGCTGATCTGCGAAACGGTCGTCTCCTCGTTCGTGGTCGCCAGAGAGATCTTGCCTCGGAAGCGTTCGGATGTCAGGTCCTCGAGGTGGGTCGGCCACGTGCTGGGGTCCGCACAGCTGACCCGGTTGACCATGGCCGTCCGCGGCCACGCCGTGAACGACAGCCACGCATAGTCGGGAGCACGGAGCCACTCCTCGTATGACCGCGCGACCTCGGCCGGATATGGATCGAAGATCCCGGTGTGCCTGACGGCCTCGACCGCCACTTGGCTGTTCGTCACGAGGACGTCCGCTTGGGGATCGCTGCGCTCCTCGAGGAGCCGTTGCTCGACGTCGAGGTGGTAGATCATCTCCACCTCGACCTCGATCCCGGTCAGGCCCTGGAAGAGCCGGTAGATCGGCCTCAGGTCCGGCCGGTTCCGGCCGGAGTAGATGCGGAGCTTGCCGTCCATCCGCGGCGGCTACTCCCTTAGCCGGAGAGCTCTGCGCCCGGCCTGGAAGGAGTTCGCCGCGAGCAGTGCCATGAGGGCGACGAACAGGAGTGGCCCGCCCAGGTCCCGCGCGGCCTGATCCGGCGCCAGCGCGAGCGACCACACGCCGATCAGGACGAGCGCGGCGAGGACCCCGACCGCCATCTGCCCGTCGTCGACGAGGAGCTCATACACCGCCCGTCCCACCGTCGCCAGCCAGCCCATCCCGGCCCTCCTACACGTTACGCGCGGCGACCCGCGCGCCTTCCGGCGCAAGACGGACGAGCATCCGGACGACGAGCCAACTCGTCAGCGCGACGCCGACGAGGATGACCAGGAGCGTGCTCGTCCCGAACGCCCAGTGGATCAGCCAGCCCTCGGCCCCCCAGTAGATGCCGAATGTGACCAGCATCACGCCCACGGTGAACTTCATCCAGTTCTCGGGGACCAGGCTGAGCGGCCGGCGCAGGATCGCGCCCGCCCCCATCGCGAGGACGAACGCCGCGCCCGCGCCCGCGATCGAGGCGGTGAGCGCTTCCGGACCCTGTGCCCCCAGGGCGATGACGATGAAAGCGACCTCGACGCCCTCGACGAGCATTGCTTTGTAGGAGATGAGGAAGCCGATCCGGTCGAACCGCTCGGGTGTCCGCCCGAGCGCGCGCAACTGCCTGACCTCCTCCTGGTAGATGAGCTCCTCGTCGTGGAGGGCGACGATCCCGGCGAAGCGCAGGATCGCCTTGCGCAGCCAGCGCATGCCGAAGAGGAGAAGGATCGTGCCGATGACGAGGTGGAAGTACTGACTCACCGCCTCGCGGTAGAGGACGAGCGGCGTGCCGACGAGCAGGACGATGAAGGCGAGGGTCGCGACGGCCGCCACCGTCCCCCATATGGGCGCGCGCCAGCCGCGGGTGTTCCCGACCGCCAGGATGATCGTGAGGGCCTCGACGAACTCGACGAGACTCGCGATGAAGGCGGGCGCAGCCGCGATGACGAGGGGGACGTAGGGCACTAGGAGGCGCGGCCGCCGACGGCCACCGGGCTTAAGGCAGCTCCGCTGTCCTCGTACAGGTTCCAGGGCAGCAGGCGGTACTCGCTCTCGCACGGGCTGCCGCCGGCGATCCGGTACTCCCCCGTCGTGAGATCGACGATGCTCGAGGCGATCGTCTGGTTGAGGTCGGTGCCGACGGCAGTGGGGTCACCGTGCTTGCACACCGCGTTGGGGTAGCCGAAGTGGTCACGAAGTGCAGCGGCGATGGCCTCCCGGACGCCCTCCGGATCGGACGCGCGCCTTGCGGCGCGAAGTCCCTCGGTGAGCCGCGGCAGGCGCCAGAGCGAGTTCACCGAGTACGGCCGGTAGGTCGCCGCGATCTGCTCGGGGACGAATGCGATGAAGTGATTCGTGTGCACAAGGAGCCCGTCCGTCGGGTACACCCACCCGTGCCGATCCGGCGTCGTCTCGAGGTCGATGGCGAAGCCGTCGCGGTGGGTGAGAAGCAGGTTCGAGCACAGCGATTGGCGTGACTCGAACACGGAGCGTAGCGCGACCTGCATGTCGGTCGACTCGAGGATCCGGCGGCGGATGATGGGCTGGGGGACGCCCATGCCGCGACCCCAGCGCGCGCCCAGGCCGTTCGCATTCAGGGCGATACCCGCCGAGTTGACGCCGTGGCGGCCGACCTGTCCGGCCTCGGTCTGCATGACGATCGTCGGCTTTCCCGCCTGACGGATCCGCAGGAGGATGACGGTCCCGAACGTCTCGCAGCGCCAGTCCCAGTTCTGCCCGCAGTACACGTGGCCATCGCCCGCAGCCGGAGGCAGAAGCGCGTAGGAGGAGCAACCTTCGTCGGGATCCTCGGGATCGTTCGCGAACGGGTCGTGCGTTGAGAGCTCGCCCCGTGCGTTGAGCGCGAGGATGTCCTCCAGCTCGACTCCGGCACCCTCCGCAATGCCCCGCATCTCCTCGGTGATGCCCGGTAGGTAGTCCTCGACATGGGGGATCCACCCGGGGGCTTTCCGACGGATCTCGCCCCACTCCAAGCCGGTGATCCGCGGGAAAGACTCGCGGTAGTAGCCGATGGAGTCGGCGATCTGGGTCCTTGCGGCCTCGCCGTGCTGGCGGCCCAGCTCCCGTCGGCTGCCGCTTATGTCGAAGGTAGGCAGTTCCACTGCAGTCATGGCGAGCACCCCCTTGCTGATCGGTGTAGCACACACTACAGTGCATAGCGAGTTTGTGAAGTGACCGCTACGAAGCCCGCGCCAGCGCTGGAGCCCAGTCTGCATGAGCGTCTAGCTGCCGCGCGGCAGAGCCTCAGCCCGACCGAGGAGCGTGTCGCGGCCTTCGTTGCTGAACACGGCGAGGAGGCGATGTTCCTCTCGGCGGCGGAGATCGCCCGGCGACTTGACACCAGCGACGCGACAGTGATCCGGGCCGTCAAGTCGTTGGGATACTCCGGGCTGCCGGCGCTCAAGGCCGAGCTTCAGGACGCCCTCCGCTCCCGGGCCACGCCGACGCTCCGTCTTGGACGAAGCCTCGAGGAGCTCGGGGGCGAGCCTGCCGAGATCATCGAGCACATGCTCGCGACCGAGCAAGAGCTGCTCGTGGACGCGCGCGCGAGCCTTCGGCCAGCCGACTTCGGGCGCGCCATCGAGCTCCTCGCCGCCGCGGACCGCATCTTGGTGCATGGCGTAGGGCCCAACGCGCCGCTGGGCGAGTACTTCGCGTTCCGGCTCCGCCGCCTGCGGCGGCCCGCCACCGCCAGCGGCGAGCGCGGCCTGGCCCTGGCGGACACGCTGCTCGGCCTGCGGTCGGGTGACCTGATCGTCGCGATCGCCTACGAGCAGGTGACGCGTGAGGCCCTCCTCCTTCTCGACCGAGCCGTCGAGCTGGGTGTGCCATCGATCCTCATCACGGACAACCTCGGGTTCGCGTATGCGGACCGGATCACCGTGACCCTCGGCGCACGTCGAGCTGGCGGCGGGATGTTCCACCTCTCGGCGATCACGGTGGTGATCATCGACTCGCTGCTCTTCGGTCTCGCCGGTCGTGACCGCCTGAGGGCTCTGGACACGATCGAGGAGCTGCAGCAGCTGCGACACAGGATCGAGGTCGCGGCCGAGGCGGGGGTCGTGTCGTGACCACGCTCGCGCCGGCCCCTTGGGCAGTGAGCAGCGCCGACGTCCTCGCTCTGCGGGAACGCTTCGTTCCCCATGGGCTGCACGTGGGAACGCAGGTGGTCGTCGCGTCGGCGTCCGGCGCGGAGGTCTTCGATCCCGAGGGCCGGCGGTACCTCGACTTCGTCGCCGGGATCGGGGCACTCAATCTTGGCCACCAGCACCCCGCGGTGAGCGCAGCCGTCCGCGAGCAGCTCGAGCGGTACGCGCATGTGTCCGCCCAGGTAGTGACCTATGAGCCCTACGTCCGCCTCGCGCAGGAGCTCGACCGCATCTACCCGCGGGGCGCCGGCCAGGTGGAGACTAAGAGCGTCTTCGCCAACAGCGGCGCAGAGTCCGTCGAGAACGCGATCAAGATCGCGCGCGTGGCGACGGGCCGGGACTGGGTCATCGCTTTCGAGAACTCGTTCCACGGCCGCACGTACACGACGATGACCGCGACCGGCAAGACGAAGAACTCACGGATGCCGTTCCTCCGGTCCGTGACACCGCATATCGCACACCTTCCATATCCGTATCCGTACCGCCCGCTCACGTCAGAGGGCGAGGAACAGCTCATCGAGCTGCACGTCCGCCTCTTTGAGCAGGCGTTGGACACAACCTTGGCGCCGGAACACGTCGCCGCCGTCCTCATCGAGCCGATCCAGGGGGAGGGCGGCTTCGTCGTTCCGCCGTGGCGCTTCCTCGAGCGCCTCGCCGCGACATGCGCGCGGCACGGGATCCTCTTCATCGCAGACGAGATCCAGACCGGGTTCGGGCGGACCGGCCGGATGTTCGCCATAGAGCACGCCGGCGTCGTGCCCGACCTCCTCGTCACGTCGAAGTCGCTCGGCGGGGGGTTCCCGCTCGGCGCGGTGACCGGGCGAGCCGAGCTCTTCGACGCGCTGCCCCAGGGCTCACTGGGTAGCACGTTCGGCGGCAACCCGGTCGCGTGCGTCGCTGCCCTTGAAACGATCCGCGTGATCGAGCGCGACGGCCTCCTCGCGCGATCCGCGGAGATCGGCACGCGCCTGCGCAAGGGCTTCGCTGGCATGTCCTCCCGGTACGCCGTCGTCGGCGACGTTCGCGGTGTCGGCGCCATGCAGGCCGTCGAGCTGGTCGCCGACCGGGGATCGAAGGAGCCCGCGGCCGCCCTCGTCAAGGAGGTCATCGACGCGGCGTGCGCTCGCGGCCTACTCCTCATGCGGGCGGGCCTCTACGGCAACGTCATCCGCACGCTCGTCCCACTCGTGATCACGGATGCCCAGCTCGACGAGGGCCTCGGCATCCTCGAGGCGGCCATGGCGGATCGGGCGCGGCCCGAAGAATACGGGGGAGGTCATCGATGAGGGATCTCACGCTCTACCGACGCGAATTCCTGCGGCGCTCCGCACTGGCGGCGGCCAGCGTGGCGGTCCTCGGCTGCACGCCCAGCGTTACCGCGCCCGGGACGAGCCCGACGCCCGGGACCACCGGTGCCGTTGGGCCGACCCCGACCCGGGGGCCGACCCGCGGCGGGACGCTCACCTGGGGGCAATGGGACCGGATCGACTCCATCGACCCAGCGCGGACGACCGGCGCGGCGGCCGGAGAGGTCGCCCAGAACATCGTGGACACGCTCATCACCATGGACGCCGATCAGAAGTTCTATCCGGCGCTCGCGCAGCGCTGGGAGATCGAGAACGGCGGGCAGCGCTTCACGTTCCACCTCAAGGACGGTGTCAAGACGCACGACGGAGCGACGATCACAGCCGAGGCCGTCAAGCGGACGTTCGAGCGGATCCGCGATCCGGAGCTGAACGCGGGCGGAGTCCTCGCGCTCATCGCGCCGATCGACACGATCGAGACCCCCGACCCGCTGACGGTCGTCTTCAACATGAAGCAGCCCTACTACGCTTTCATGCTCCAGATCTGGCGGTACTTCTTCGGGATCCTCTCGCCGAAGTACCTGGACACCTTGCAGTCCGGCCAGCTCGCGGAGGAGCCGGTCGGCTCGGGGCCGTTCAAGTTCGTGAGCCGGTCCGCGGACGGCGTCGTCACGCTCGAGGCGTTCGCGGACTACGACTGGGGTTCCGAGCAGTACGCGAACAAGGGTCCGGCGTACCTCGAGCGCGCGCAGTTCCGCGCGATCCCGGAGGCCGCGACGCGTGTGGCCACACTGGAGTCGGGCGAGAACCTCCTCATCGACGAGCTCTCCGAGATCGACTACGCGCGGCTCCGGACCGACAGCCGCTTCACCTTCGTGGAATCTCCCAGGGCAAGCCACACCATCGGTTTCTCGTTCAACGTCACGAAGGCACCGACGGACGAGCTTGCCGTGCGCCAGGCCGTCAACTGGGCTATCGACCGCAAGGCCATCGTTGACCGGCTCTTTTCCGGAGTCCCGAAAGTGTCGGTCGGCCCGCTCTCGCATGGCGTCTGGTCGCGGCTGGACGAGCTCGACCAGGCGTACACCTTCGACCCGGCGCGCGCTCGCACCATCCTGGATGGCGCCGGCTGGACGGTCGGTCCGTCAGGGCCGATCCGGCAGAAGGGCGGCCAGCCCCTGCGCATCGAGCTCAAGACATTCCGCAGTCCATGGACGGATATCGCCGAGGCGATGCAGGCGATGCTGCGTGAGGTCGGCATCGACCTGGACGTCCAGCGGATGCAGCGTGCCCCGTACCTGGAGCTCGTGCGAGGGTATCGGCACAACATGGCGGCTTCGTCGTCCACGAACATCGACCCCGACGGGATCCTCAGGGTCGTTTACCACTCCGCCAACCGGGGCGGTGGAAGCAATTTCTCGAACACCAGCGACCCGCAGCTCGACGCTCTCCTCGAGACGGGTCGCGGCCAGGAACTCGGTACCGAGGAGCGCCGGAAGACCTACGAGGATGCCCAGCGCCGCGTGATGGAGCTCATGCCGTTCGTCGGCATCCTCAGCCAGGTCCGCCTACAGGCGATGTCCGCCGAGGTGCACGGCTACAAGCCAGGCCCCGACGGGCTGACGGGGCAGCCGCTGCTCGACGTCTGGATCGAGTCCTAACGCTCTGACGACCGACCGGCCGGTGGATCAGGACGCGCCCGCCGATCTCATCGCACACGGCGGGCGCGTCTGGACCGTCGACGCAAGGAGGCCCGAGGCGGGGGCCGTCGCGGTCCGCGGTGAGCGCATTGCGCGGGTCGGCGGCGAGTCTGAAGTCCTTCGCCTTCGGGGACCACGGACGCGGACGATCGACCTGGACGGGCGACTGCTCCTGCCGGGCTTCATCGACGCGCACACACATTTCGGGAACGCGGCGGCCTGGCTCTTCCGCGTCGCCCTGTACGACGCGCGCGAGCCCAAGGAGGTCGTCGAGCATGTCGCCGCCGCAGCACGGCGCGTCCCCCAGGGCCTGTGGATCCGCGGTGGCGACTATGGCGCCGCCGCGGCCTGGGAGGCGGATGCCGCCGGACGCGCCCGTCCCGCGCCGATGGCCCTGGACCGTCAGGCGCTCGACATCGTCACGCCTGAGCACCCCGTGCTCCTCCGCCGCATCGACGGCGCGTATCTGGCGAACTCGCGGGCTCTTGCCCGAGCGCGCATCCGCCGCGGCTCCCCCGACCCGCCAGGCGGACGCCTCGAGCGCGACGCCGCGGGCGACCTCACGGGCCTCCTCCACGGCCGTGCTGGCGAGCGGCTCGCTGAGCTAGTTCCACCACCGAGCCTCGAGCAGGACCTCGTCGGAGCGCGGGCTGCGCTGGACGAGCTGCGGCGGATCGGGATCACGTCGATCCATGACGTCGCGCGACTGCCGGAAGCGTCGCGCCGTCACATCTTCCACACCGACGTCGAGCGGAGCGCGACGGACCTCGACATCTTCCGCGAGCTGCAGCGGCGCGGCGAGCTCACCGTCCGCGTCTACGCGTTCCTCACTCTCGCGTTGTGGCGCGACGTTGTGGCCGCCGGCATCAGGCCGCGCGCCGACGACGGCCTCATCCGGTTCGGCGGGCTCAAGGCCTTCATCGACGGCTGGCTCATGGAAGAGCCGTGGGCGGATGACCCCTCTGACGCCGGCGACTTCACGTTCCGCTTCACCGACGAGCGCACCATCGCAGCGGACATCACCGGTGCGGATGCCGCCGGGTTCGATCCGGTCGTCCACACCATCGGCGACAAGGCGCATCGCCTGCTCCTCGACTGGTACGGGGCCGCCATCGCCGCCAACGGTCCCCGGGACCGGCGCTTTCGCGTCATCCACGCCTGGTATCCGGGAGCCCGAGGTATAGAGCGGATCGGCAGGATGGGCCTCATCTGCGACATCACGCCGCAGCACCTCGTGCGCGACCTCAAGACGGTCGATCGCCATCTCGGCTCGGAACGCGCCCGGAGCGCCCACGCGTGGCGGTCGCTCATGGAGGCCGGCGGCCGCCTCGACATCGTCTCGGACTGGCCGGGCAGCTACAACGAGCAGCGCGCTACGCCCGTCGATCCGCTCGAGAACATCGCGCTCGCGATGACCCGCCAGGCGCCGGACGGCACCCCCCCCGGCGGGTGGCACCCCGACCAGCGTCTCACCGTCGAGGAGGCGATCGCCGCGTACACGACCGGTCCCGCCTACGCCTCCTACGAGGAGGACCGTAAGGGCAGCATCACAGAGGGCAAGCTCGCCGATCTCGTGGTGCTCTCACGCGACATCCTGTCGCTGCCGCCCGATGAGATCCGCCGGACGCGGGTCGATACGACGATCCTCGGCGGTCGCATCATCCACACCGCGTCGGGATGAGCGCGCCCCTCTTCCGCCTCCTGTCCCGCTATGCGCTGGTGGGGTCATCCGACCGGCTCGAGGCTCACGCCGGATCGGCCTGGACCTTCTTCTGGCAGTACGCGTACAGCGCGTCAAGCACCGGCCGCGAGGCCTCACGCTGCCTCTGGTCGTCGGGGTAGTGCATGTGCCGTAAGCCATCCAAGACCGCCTCGATCCCGACGGATTCAGGCGTAATGCTCTTGTCCGCGGTATCGGCGCCGCGGATGACCTTGGCCATGTAGGCCATCGCCGGATCCTTGTCGAGGGCGTACTTGTGGACGAACGCGTCGAAGCTGCACTCCGGCCCGTGATGGCCTAGCTCGACGCCCTTCACGTCGTAGGGCGTTGCCCCGCGCTTCTGCGCTTCGGCCGCCACTTGGTCGGCAGCCACGTAGATGAACTCGGCGTCCTTGTCGACGAACTTCTGGATGAGCCACGGGCATGCGACCCGGTCCACGCGGGGGTGCTCGCGCGTGATCCACTTCATCGCTCTGTACCTTCCTTCGTCCCTCGCAACTCATTGTCAGTGTCGTCTCG
>JBOGTE010000023.1:0-21320 GCA_050692015.1 Candidatus Limnocylindria bacterium | reverse complement strand
CTTCGTGGCGGTGAAGGGCTTCCACCGCGACGGCCACGACCACGCGGCGGACGCCGTCGCCCGCGGGGCCGTCGCCGTGGTGGCCGAGCGGCCGGTGGCCGTGCGGGTCCCGGTGGCCGTCGTACCCGACACCAGGGCCGCGCTGGCGGACCTGGCGGCCGAGCTCTTCGACCACCCGACCCGCCGCCTGCGGCTCGCGGCCGTCACGGGGACGGACGGGAAGACGACGACCGTCCACCTGCTGTCCGACGTGCTCGAGGCGGCCGGGGAGCGCACCGGCTTCGCGACTACCTTGGACTTCAAGGTGGTGGACCACGTCTGGGCCAACGAGACCCGCCAGACGACGCAGGAGGCGGTCGAGGTCCAGGAGTTCTTCGCCGAGCTGGCGGTCGCCGGCGGCACCTGGGGGGTGCTCGAGGCGACGAGCCACTCGCTCGCGCTCCGGAAGCTCCGCCGCTGCGAGGTGGACGTCGCCGTGTTCACGAACCTCTCCGCAGAGCACCTCGACTTCCACGGGAGCCTGCAGGAGTACCTCGATGCCAAGGCGCTCCTCTTCAGCGAGCTGCTCCAGGGAGAGGACAAGGGCCAGGAGAAGACCGCGGTCCTGAACGCGGACGACCTCCACTGGAGCTACCTCGCCGGGCGCGCGGGCCCCGCGCGGATCGTGACGTACGGGATAGACGCGCTGGCCGACGTGCAGGGTGAGGTCCTGCGCGAGGACGCCTCAGGGAGCCGCGTGGAGATAAGCGCCTACGGGTCGCGCGTGGAGCTCGACCTGCCCCTCGTCGGGCGGTTCAACGTGCAGAACGCGCTGGCGGCGTGCGCCGCCGGCCTCGCCGCGGGCGCGACGCTGGAGGAGGCGCGGGAGGCGCTGGCCGGCGCCCGTCCGGTGGCCGGGCGGATGGAGCGTCTGGCCGGAGACCAGCCGTTCTCCGTGATCGTCGATTACGCGCACACGCCTGCTTCGCTCGAGAAGGTCCTGGCCCTCCTGCGGCCCCTCACGCCGGGGAAGCTGATCGCGGTGTTCGGCAGCGCGGGCGAGCGCGACCGCTCGAAGCGGCCGCTGCTGGCCGAGACGGCGGCGCGCTGGTGCGACCTCTTCGTCATCACGCAGGAGGACCCGCGACTCGAGGACCACGCCGGGCTGCTCCGCGAGATCGAGGCCGGCGCCATCTCGGCGGGGAAGCGGCGCGGGTCCGACTACCTGGTCGTGGACGACCGTGCCCAGGCGATCGGCGCAGCGATCGAGCGCGCCGAGGCCGGCGACACCGTGGTGCTCTGCGGCAAGGGCCACGAGCGCTCGATCATCGACGGCGAGGAGAAGCGGCCGTGGGACGAGGCCGAGGCCGCGCGCGAGGCGCTGCGCGTCCGCGGGTTCGCGGCTTGAGCCCGCGCCGCTCGTCGGCGGCCACCCGGGCGCAGACGCGCGCGCTCGCCGATCGCGCGAGCGAGGTGGTCGAGGGGCTTCTGGGGGAGGTGTCCGCGCCCGCGACGCCGCACGGCAAGCCCGCGGTCGTCCTGCTCATGGGCTTCCCGGGTGTGGGGAAGACGCACTGCGCGAGACTGCTGGCCGCCCGCCTGCGGGCGGCGCACGTCGCGAGCGACCAGCTGCGCAGCCGGCTCTTCGTCGCCGCGTCGTACGCGGACGGCGAGAACGCCGCGCTCTTCGGGATCCTTGACGCCCTCGTGGAGCGCCTGCTCGCGGGCGGGCACCGGGTCATCGTGGACGCGACGCACCTCCGCGAGCGGACGCGCGCAAGCACCCTCTCGCTGGCCGCGCGGAGCGGCGCGCCCTGCGCGCACGTCCTCGTCACCGCCGAGGAGCCGGAGGTCCTGGCGCGGCTCGCCGAGCGGCGCGTCAGCCGCGGCGAGCACGACCGGTCCGAGGCGGACGAGCGGGTCTACCTGGCGATGCGCGAGCGCGGCTTCGAGCCGCCCGCGGAGTATCTAGAGCTCCGCAACGGTCCGCTCCTCGCGGACGAGATCGACCGCGTGTCGCGAGAGCTGGAGGCACGGTGGTCCGCAGCCTGATCTTCGGCGGCATAGCCGCGTCGCTGGCGGTGGCCTACCTCTTCGTGGCGTCGCAGCTGGCCTCGGTCGGCGGCCCGGCGCCGGGCGAGCCCACCCCGGTGCCGACGCTGCCCCCGGAGCGGACCGACGCGCCGCGCGTGCCGGGCGCGATCACCTTCGTGCTGCGCGGCGACGTCTACGTGCTCCGCGACGGGCGCTACGCGCCGCTGTCGTCCGAGGGTCGGAGCGCCGAGCCCGACCTGAGCGACGACGGCGCGACCCTCCTGTACACGCGCCGCGAGACGATCGACGGCCGCAGCATCGTGGACGGGCAGGTCGTGAACGCGCGCCTCGGCTACACCGTCGTGGTGCAGAAGCCCAGCGCCGGCGGAGAAGAGGATCTGGTCCTGGACGGCCTCCGCGTGGAGAGCACGGACGGATTCCACCAGGTGTGGTGGTACTCGGGTCCTGCACTGGACCCGGAGGGTGAGCGCATCGCGGTCATCGCCGCGGCGCAGGGCGCCAGCGCCGACCTGCACGTCGTGACGCTTCCGACCGGCCGCGGTGTGCCCGCGGTGCTGCTCCTGTCCCAGGGGGCCGAGCTCGCGGACCCGGCGTGGTCGCCGGACGGGACCGCCATCGCCGTGACCAGCTACAACACCGCCGTCCCGGGGATCCTGATCTGGGACGCGGAGCGGCCGGGCGTCGCCGAGCGCCTGGAGCTGCCGGAGGGCGAGGCCTACCGGCCGTCCTTCTCGCCGGACGGCGAGTGGATCCTGTACACACTGCGGAGGGACGGCCGGAGCGACCTTCACGCGTTCGAGCTGGCGAGCGGGACCGACGTCGAGCTGACGAGCGACGGCCGCAGCTGGAACGGCACGTTCTCCCCGGACGGGGAGTGGGTGGCGTTCCTCAGCGAGCGGGAGGGGACCGTGGATCTCTACGCCATGGAGATCGGGGATGCGCTCGGCGGCGGCGGCCCGAAGGAGGCCCTCAAGCTGACGCGAGGCGAGGGAGTGGACGCCGAGAGCCGCCCCTCGTGGGGCCGCTAAGGGCCCGCGGCCGGCTGCGCGGGGGCGGGGGTCCTGGCGGCTTCGGCGGCCGCGTCCAGGCCGGCCAGCGCGGCGGCCTCGAGCAGCGGCTCGTACGCCGCCGGTTCGGCGGGGCCGAGCCCCTCGACGGCGTAGAGGTCGCGCAGCGCCGTTCGGCCGGCTTCGCCCGCTTGGAACGCGAGCAGCGCCTCCCGGATCCTGACGCGCAGCCCCTCCGGGATCCCGGGTCGCACCGCGACCGCGTCGTTGGGTACCGGGTCCGAGGTGGAGATCCGCCTGGTCCGCTCCATGACGTCCGGGAGCGCCTCGCGCATCCCGGCACGAATGCCGGTGAACGCCGTCGCGCCGTCCACACGGCCCTCGTAGAGGTCCCGCACGGCCCGCTCGGGCGCCGGGGCGAAGACCGCGCTCGAGAAGAACGTGCTGGGATCCCGTCCCGTCGCCTGCCAGATCTCGAGCATCTGGTACAGCGTGCCCGCGGTCCAGATGTCCCCGCCGTAGGCGAAGCGCCGGCCCTCGAGGCCGCGCAGGTCGCCGATACCGCTGTCCGCCCGCACGAGCACCTGGCTGGTGCGGGTCGGCCGGAGCGTGCCGGTCTCGTCGGCGCGCAGCGCGGCGAGCACGACCACGGCGCAGTTCTGCCGCGTGGCCAGGACGTAGCCGACCGGAGCGAGCCAGGCGACGTCGACCTCCCCGGCGCACAGTCCCTCGACCGTCTCCGCGTAGGTGGCGGGCGTCCGGACGTCCCACCGCAGGCCGCTCTCGGCTTCGAGGGACCCCGCGATCGTCCGCGCCGTCGCAGCGGCGGCCGCCGGGTCCCGCGCCGGGGCGAGGGCGAGCGCGATGGGCCGGACCTCGGTGCCGAGCTCCTCCGCGCGGGTCGGCGTCGGCGTGGGCGTCGCGGGCGCCGGGCTGGGATCCGCCTGGATGGTGGGGGTGCAAGCGGCCGCGAGGAGCGTGGCCAGCAGGAGCGACGTGACGGGAGCGCGCATCCTGAGGGGCATGGGCCTTTCCGATCCGCCTGTCGCCTGCGCCAGCGAACGTATGATAGTCGTGCTTTCATGCCCTTCCTCGAGAAGCTCGCGGCGGCATCGCGAGCGCGCGATTCCATCGTGTGCATCGGCCTCGACCCGGAGCCCGACCGTATCCCGGGACATCTCGGAAGCGGCCCGCAGGCGGCCGTCCGCTTCCTCCGCGGGATCGTCCGCGCGACCGCGGACCACGCCTGCGCCTACAAGCCGAACATCGCCTTCTACGAGCAGTACGGCCAGGCCGGCATGGACGTCCTCTCGCTGACGCTGGGGTCGATCCCCAGTGACATACCGGTCGTGCTGGACGCGAAGCGCGGTGACGTGCCGAACACCTCCGCCGCGTACGCCCGGGCCCTGTTCGGGCGATGGCGCGCCGACGCGGCCACGGTGGCGCCGTACGTGGGGCTCGACTCGATCGCGCCTTTCTGCGAGCTCGGCTACGCGCTGGTGCTGGCCCGCACCAGCAACCCGGGGGCCCGGGACCTGCAGGACCTGCCGGTGGAGGGCCGTCCCCTGTACGAGCACGTCGTGGAGCGCTGCGTGGAGAGGTTCCCGGCCGACCGGTGCGGGTTCGTGATCGGCGCGACCTACCCGGCCGAGGCCCGGCGCCTGCGCGAGCTCGCCCCGGACCGGCTCTTCCTGCTCCCGGGGATCGGCGTGCAGGGCGGCGGCGAGGAGGCTATCCGGGCGGCGCTCGACGCCCGCGGCGGCGGGGTGCTGCCGAGCGCCTCGCGGTCGGTCATCTACGCGTCCGACGGGACGGACTTCGAGCGGGCGGCCGAGCTGGTCGCGCGCGAGCTCAAGGAGAGCGCCAACCTCGCCCGATCGGCAGTGGTGGGGGGTCCTCGGGGGGCGGAGCCCCCCGGTAGTTCGTAATGTTCGGTATCGGCACCGGGGAGCTCCTGCTGCTCCTGGTGATATCGCTCCTGGTGCTGGGTCCCGAGAGGATGCCGAAGCTCGCGCGCGACGTGGGCAAGACCGTGGCGGACCTGCGCAAGACGTCCGACGAGCTCCGGACTGAGTTCCTGAACGCGGACAAGGCCCTGCGCGAGCCGGGGAAGATCCTGGACGCCGCGAGCAAGCCGCCCGCCGCGGCGAAGACGCCGGCGCCCGCGCCGAAGACGGAAGCGCCCGAGCCGAAGACGGAAGCGCCCGCGCCGGAGGGCGCGCCTCCCGCCCCTCCGGTGGAGCCGGCCGCGCAGGCGAGCGCGCCCCCGGATGCCGGCGCGACACAGGCCGAGGTCACGACGCGGGGGCAGGACGAGACCGCGTTCGACCGCGAAGCGCGCGAGGCGCGCGAGCGCCTCAAGGACCTAGACTGACCCTCTAGCGGCGCCGCGAGAGCGGCGCTCTTTTCTCGCCAGGAGGCTTTTGCAGACCCATGTCAGCTGTTTGGCCCTGGATCGTCGGCCTGATCGCGGTCATCGCGATCTGGGTGGACATCCCGAAGCACCAGATCGACTTCCCGTTCGGCTGCCCCGGCATCTGCCTCCGCCTGGGGGACCGCTTCTACAACCAGGAGATCAAGACCCACCTGGGCCTGGACCTCCAGGGCGGGACGCAGCTCATCCTCCAGCTGCGCACCGACCAGCTGCCTCCGGGCGTCACGACGCCACTCTCGGAGCTCAACGAGCAGGTCCGCGAGACCATCGACCGCCGCATCAACGCTCTCGGGGTGGCCGAGCCGCTCATCCAGTCGGTGGGGGACGACAAGGTGCTCCTAGAGCTGCCGGGGATCTCCGACCTGGAGCGGGCGCAGGAGCTCGCGACGCAGCAGGCCTTCCTCGAGATCAAGGTGCCGGTGGACGAGACGACCAACACGGAGTTCAAGTCCCTCGAGCCGCCGCTCACCGGAGCGAACCTGCGGCCCACATTCGTGACGTTCGCCGGCCAGGGCCAGGGCTCGCCCGTCGTCAACTTCGAGTTCGGCGGTCCCGACGGCGAACGCTGGGTGGAGCTCAGCGAACAGTACCTGCGCCGGCCGGTCCAGATCACGCTCGACGGGGAGCAGATCTCCGCGCCGGTGATCGAGACGATCTTCACATCCGGCGCCGGCCAGATCTCGGGCAACTTCACCACCGCCGAGGCGAAGGAGCTGAGCCTGCTACTCAACTCCGGTGCGCTGCCGGTACCACTCGAGGTGATCCAGTCCACGCGCATCGAGCCGACGCTGGGAGCCGAGTCGGTGCGCCAGAGCCTCGTAGCCGGCGCCATCGGCCTGGGCCTGGTGGGCCTCTTCATGATCGCCTACTACCGCGTCCCCGGGGCGCTCGCGGTGCTCGCGCTCCTGTACTACACGGCGCTGACCTACGCGATCTTCAGGCTCATCCCGGTGACCCTCACCCTGGCCGGGATCGCCGGCTTCATCCTCTCGATCGGCATGGCGGTGGACGCCAACGTGCTCACCTTCGAGCGCCTCAAGGAGGAGCTCCGCACGGGCAAGTCGATGCGGGCCGCGGTCGAGGAGGGGCGCAAGCGCGCCTTCCCGTCGATCGCGTACTCCAACTTCGCGACGATCATCTCGGCCGTGATCCTCTTCTACTTCGGGACCGGCAGCGTGAAGGGCTTCGCGCTCACGCTGGGGATCGGCGTAGGCGTGTCCTTCTTCACGGCCATCGTGGTGACCCAGATGCTCCTCCACGGCGCGATCGAGGTCCCCGCGCTCCGGAAGCGGGCCCTCTTCGGCGTCGAGGAGCGCGCGCCGGACTCGCGCCGGCCCGAGCCGCGCCCGGCGGGTGCCTAGCCCGTGCTCTTCAGCTTCGTCGAGCGCAAGTGGTGGTACTTCCTCTTCAGCGGGCTCGTCATCCTGCCGGGCCTCGTTTTCCTGCTGCTCGGGGGGCTGCGGCCGGGTATCGAGTTCCGCGGCGGCACGCTCCTCGACGTGACGTTCGCGCCGGCCCCCGCGGCCGCGGAGGTCCGGGAGGTCATGGTCTCGCTGGGGCACACCGAGGCGGTCCCCCAGGGCGCGGAGGGTGGGCGTGTCCTCATCCGGACGAGCCAGCTCGCGCCGGCGCAGCAGACGGAGGTCGAGGAGGCGCTCGAGTCGCGGTTCGGCCAGGATGTGGAGCTGAACGCGCAGACGGTGAGCCCGTCCTTCAGCGTCGAGCTGGTGCGGAACGCCATCAGCGCGCTCGTCGTCGCCTCGGCGGCGATCGTCCTGCTGATCGCGTTCGCCTTCCGGCAGTACGGGTGGGGTGCCTTCCGCTACGGGTTCGCCGCCATCGTGGCCGTGCTGCACGACGTCTTCCTGATACTCGGGGTGTTCGCCATCCTCGGGTACTTCCTGAACGTCGAGGTGGACAGCCTCTTCGTCACCGCGATCCTCACCATCATCGGCTTCTCCGTCCACGACACCATCGTGGTGTTCGACCGCATCCGCGAGAACCTCCACACCAGCGAGGGCGAGCCGCTCAACCCGGTCGTCAACTTCTCGATCATGCAGACGATGGTCCGGTCGATCATCACGTCGATCACGACGCTGCTGCCGCTCATCGCCCTCTACGCGTTCGGCGGCTTCTCGATCCGGAACTTCGCGCTGGCGCTCGTGATCGGGATCGTGGCCGGCACCTACTCGTCGATCTTCAACGCCGCGCAGATCATCTCGCTCTGGCAGGAGGTCGAGGACCGGCTGCGCCTGCGTGCGAGTCCCGCGAGTTCTTAGATCGCAGCACCCGCTCGCTTCGGTATGCTGCCAGCGCACACATTGAGGGAGGGAACATGGTTCGCATGCGCAAGCTCACCGTACTTTTCGTCCTGGCCGGTCTCGTGCTCTCGGCCTGCCAGGCCGCCCCGGGCACGCCCGGCGGCGCAAGCGGGGAGTGGCCGGACCGGCTGGTCCTGGGACTCGTCCCGTCGCGTGAGGCCGACGTCCTCATCGAGAACGCCGAGCCTCTGACCGACCACCTGAGCGAGGTCCTGAGCGAGATGGCCGGCAAGACCATCACCGTCGAAGGGTTCGTGCCCCAGGACTACACCGGCCTGGTGGCGGCCATGGAGACGGGCCAGGCGCACATCGGCGCGTTCGGGCCGTTCTCGCTGCTCCAGGCGCGCGACCGCGCCGGCGCGGAGATCGTCCTGCAGTCGGTCCGCTTCGGCAGCGCGACCTACCACACCCAGTGGTTCACCAGCGCCGATAACGCCGACAAGTACTGCGACGACGAGCCGGTGGCCGACAGCAGTGGCCGCCTCGGCTGCAACGGCACCGCCACGGAGAGCAAGGGCCCTCTGGGTGAGGACGCCCTGGCCAACATCGAGCCCGGGACTACCGTCGCCTTCGTCGAGCAGAGCTCAGCCTCCGGCTACATCTTCCCGGCGCTGATGCTGATCGAGGCCGGCCTCGACCACGAGACCGACATCGAGCCGATCTTCTCCGGAGGCCACGACAACTCGGTCCTGGCCGTCTACAACGGTGACGCCGAGGTGGGAGTGTCCTTCGACGACGCGCGCAGCATCGTCGAGGAGGAATTCCCGGACGTCGGCCAGACGGTCGTGACCTTCGCCTTCTCGACCGAGATCCCGAACGACGGCTGGGTGGTCGCGGGCGACCTGCCCGACGACCTCAAGGAGGCCATCACCCAGGCCCTCCTCGACTACTCCGCGAGCGAGGAAGGCAAGGAAGTGCTCGACTCGATCTACGAGATCACCGAGCTCGTCCGCGCCGACGAATCTTCGTTCGAGGTGGTCGAGCGCGCGGCCCGCGAGCTCGGCGTCACCGGCGACTGACCTGCGAGCGGTAGATGGGCGGGGCCGCTGGGCCCCGCCCATTCCACCTTCCGATCGATGATCCGCTTCAGCAAAGCGTCGGTGACCTACCCCGGCGGGGTCGCGGCACTGAAGGACCTCGACCTCGAGATCCCCGACGGCCAGCTCGTCATCGTGGTGGGACTGTCCGGCGCCGGGAAGAGCACGCTGGTCCGGGCGGTCAACGGCCTGGTGCCGCTCACCTCGGGGGACGTGTCCATCGACGGCCGAAGCGTGACGAAGGCGTCTCCCGCCGAGCTGCGGCGGATCCGCTCGCGCATCGGCATGATCTTCCAGACCTTCAACCTCGTGAAGCGCACCAGTGTCCTGAACAACGTCCTCATGGGCCGCCTGAGCGTCACGCCGGCCTGGCGTGCACTTACAGGCATGTACCGGTCGGAGGACGTCGAGACAGCGCTGCAGGCGCTCGAGCGGGTGGGGATCGTGGACAAGGCGTACGTGCGGGCAGCCAACCTTTCCGGTGGCCAGCAGCAGCGCGTCGGCATCGCGCGGGCCCTGGCGCAGCAGCCGACGACCATCCTGGCCGACGAGCCGGTCGCCTCGCTCGACCCGCCGACGAGCCACGTGGTCATGCGCGACCTCCAGCGCATCAACCGTGAGCTGGGCATCACGACGATCGTGAACCTCCACTTCCTCGACCTGGCGAAGGTGTACGGGGAGCGGATCGTCGGCCTACGGGCGGGCGAGCTCGTGTACGACGGGCCGGCGGCGAACGCGGACGAGCACGTCTTCCGCGACATCTACGGCCGCTCCCTCACGGCGGACGACGTCCTGGAGGCCGCCCCGGCCTGATGGTCGCCGCTCCGGCCGCGGCGCCATCGGGACGCCCCGCCACACCGCGCACCTCCCTCACCGTCCCCATCGGGATCGCGGCGGCGATCGCCCTGACGGCCTGGTCGGTGGTCGGTACGGGGCTCCACCGGGGGGAGATCTGGTCGATCGCGCAGGCAGGGGTGATCTTCCAGGAGCTCCTGCAGCCCAACTGGGGCTTCGCCCCGCGCACGTTCGACGCGATGCTGGAGACGATCCAGATGGCGGTCATCGCGACGACGATCGGGTGCGCGATAGCACTGCCGGTCTCGTTCCTTGCCTCGAGGGTCACCGCGCCGAGCCAGATCGTCCTCCTCTTCGACCGCAGCGTCCTCAACGTGATCCGCGCGCTGCCGGACCTGCTTTACGCGATGGTCTTCGTCGCCGCGCTCAGCATCGGGCCGCTGCCGGGGATCCTCGCGCTCATCTTCTTCAGCATCGGCGTGGTCGCCAAGCTGCTCTCCGAGACCGTTGACGGCATCGACGTGGGTCCGCTCGAAGCGGCGCGAGCGGCCGGCGCGGACCGCGTCCAGACGGTGTGGACCGCGGCACTGCCGCAGGTCCTGCCGCACTACGTCGCCTACTCGCTCTACGCGTTCGAGCTGAACATCCGAGCCTCCGCGATCATCGGCATCGTCGGCGCCGGTGGGATCGGGAACGTCCTGAACACCCAGAGGAAGTTCTTCAACTATGAGAACGTCTCGATCGTCATCGTCGAGCTCTTCCTGCTCGTCTTCGTCATCGAGGTCGTCTCGATATGGCTCCGCCGGAGGCTCGTGTGAGCGCGGCGGCGACGACGCGTCCCCGGCGGCCCCCGCGGGCCAAGCGCAACCTCTCGATCCTCATGGCCGCCGCCGTCGTCGTCTGGGCGCTCGTGACGGTCGAGGTGGACGTCACGCGCCTCGCCGGGCTCCCCGCGCGCCTTGTGGATCTCGGGGGGCGGATGTTCTTCCCGCCGGCGTGGGACAACCTCGGCCGCTCGCTCGAAGCGATGCTCGAGTCGCTGCACATGGCGTGGCTCGGTACCGTCATCGGCGCGCTCCTCTCGCTCCCGCTCGGCTTCTTCGGCGCAAAGAACATCACGAGCGGAAAGCTCTCCACGGCCATGCGCCAGGTGCTCAACGCCATCCGCGCCTTCCCCGAGATCGTGCTGGCCGTGGTGGTCATGATCCCCATCGCGGGGCTGGGCGCGCCCGCCGGCGTGCTGGCCATCGGAGTCCACTCGATCGGCACGCTCGGAAAGCTCACGGCGGAGGTCATCGAGGGGATCGACCCCGGGCCGGTCGAGGCGGCCAGGGCCACGGGGGCGGGGTCCGTCGCGGTCCAGCGCTGGGGCGTCCTGCCGCAGGTGCTGCCCGAGATCGTGGCTTTCTGGCTCTACCGCTTCGAGATCAACATCCGCGCGGCGGCGGTCCTGGGCGTGATCGGGGCTGGCGGGATCGGCGGCATCCTCCAGAACTACCTCCAGTACCGGCGCTGGGACCTCGCCGGCATGGCCGTGCTGGTGGTCATCGTGGCCACGATCGCGGTGGACATGATCTCCGGGCGCATCCGGCGGCGGATCATCGAGGGCGCCGAGGCGCGGCGGGTGCTGGCCGAGGAGCTGGAGACGCCCGAGTCCGCCCTGGTGGAGGGGCCGCGCCGCTGAACGGGCGCATGGCGGTCCTCCTAGTCGTGGTGGCGCTGGGCCTCCTCTGGCGGCCGGTGCTGTATCCGGGCGGCAAGGCGGCGGTGCTGCTGCTCGACGTGTACGCCCCCGCGCTCATCGGCATCGACGTCGCTGCGGCCATCACGCCGGAGCCGCGGCACCTCGAGACGCGCGAGACGATCGGCGGCATCCCGATGCGCGTGGACCTATGGCGCCCGGGGTGGGGCGATCGCCACCCGGGGCTGCTCATGGTCAACGGGGCGACGCCCCTCGGCAACGACAACGAGGCGACGCGCCGGTTCGCCCTCGGCCTGGCGCGCGCGGGATACCTGGTGATGCTCCCCGAGTTCCCGTTCCTCGTGGAGGGCCGGCTCGACCGCGAGGCGCCGGGGGTGGTAGCCGAAGCCTTCCTGGCGCTGCGCGCGCTACCGGAGGTCGAGGGCCGACCGACCGGCGCCTTCGGTGTGTCGGTCGGCGGGGGCCTCCTCCTGATCGCCGCGGCGCTGCTGGACGAGCCCGCTCGGCCGGACCACGTCACGGTCCTGGGCGCCTACTTCGACCTCGACACGTACGCGGCGTCCGTGGCGGGTCGCGCGCAGCGCATCGAGGGCGAGCTCGTGCCGTGGGCCCCGAACGCGGAGGTCCTGGATCGGCTCCCTCCGGCGGTCGCCATGGCCATGGCGGACCCCGCGGACCAGCACCGCGTCATGGGCGCCTTTTCGTCTGGCTCGTACGAGGTCGCGCTAGCCGGCCTCGCGGGTCTTTCTCCGGGCGGTCGGGACGTGATCGACGCGCTCTCGCCGGCCAGCGTCTGGCCGCGCGTGGCGCCGCCGGTCTTCTGGATCCACGACCCGAACGACGACTTCGAGCCCCTGGCCGAAGCCCGGCAGGCCGAGCGCGCGCCGCGCGACGGGCGCCTCGTCGTCGTGGTGCCGCAGCTGGTCGAGCACGCGCAGGTATCGGAGAGCGCGGGAGCGCGCGGCCCGCTGTTCGTGCTCGGCGAGCTGTGGTCGCTCCTGGTCTTCACGCTCGAGGTGCTGCGGATCGCGGGGTAGCGAGGCGAGCGTTCACCAGCGATGGAACGCGGGGTGGCCCTCCTTCACCACGACGAACGTGCCGCTGGCGACCGCGCACTCGCGGGCGCCTGCGTTGACCGTCGCCTCGACGGTCGCGCGGTCCTCCTTCGCGTCCACCACGCGCGCGACCAGCTCGATGTCGCCAGCGGTGGAGATGGGCCGCAGGAAGCGGATCCCGTACTCGGCGGTCACTGTGCAGGGCGGCGCGTCGAGGCCGCCCTCGCGCATCAGGTGGTGCGCCGCCGCCCAGTTCATGTGGCAGTCGGCCAGGGTCCCCGCGATGCCGCCGCTCAGGTGGCCGGGGAAGGCCTCGTGCTCCGGCTTGGCGCGGAAGCGCATCACGACCTCGCCGCCCTCCCGGGCGAAACTGCGGATCCGGAGACCGGCGGCGTTCGCGGGGCCGCAGCCGAAGCAGGTGGAGCGAGGCGCGTATCGCTCCTGCAGGCTTGCGTCGCCCGAGCCGGTAGACGGTGGGGGTCCCATATCGCTCATGCGGGGGTCGGCGGGGGGCTCACCCCCCGCCTAGTAAGTCCTTGATGAACTGGATTTGCGGCGCGCGCGGTTTGTACCCCATGGTGTCGTTGATGTGCAGGATCGGCGCGTTCTCGGAGTCGTTGTCGGTGCGCACCCGGTCCACGCCGAGGCCGATGGCCTGGATCACCGTCTCGCACTTGAGGGCCCGCGCCACGCCCTTCCCGCGCACCGAGCGCGCGGTGCCGGTCCAGTCCGTGACCACGACGCCGCGCACCGGCGGGTAGTTGAGGACCGAGACGCCCACCACGTCGTCGCCGACGCGGGCGATCCACATGCGGTCCTCGCGGATCCCCGGGTTAAGGAAGAACTGCTCGAAGACCTCGTAAGGGGTCGCCACGTGCGGCACCGTGGTGGGCACGTCCAGCGACGCCTCCTCGCTCATGGCCCAGATCTTCCGCCGGACGTCCAGGTCCTGGCTCTCGGCCACGGTGAGGACGCGGATGCCCTGGTCGCGCATGCGCTGACGGGAGGCGCGCGTCATCTCCTCGAGCTTCTCCCGGTTCGAGACCAGGTCCAGCTCCCAGAAGCGCTCGCGGCGCTCTTCCCGGAAACCCCTTGAGAGGAGCGCGTCGATCCGCGGCCGGTCGTGCTCCCAGGCCCAGGCGGTGACACGGCGGGCACCGTCCGCGGCGGCGCGCTCCTCGGCGAAGGCGAAGAGGGCCGCCAGGCGCTCCGGCGTGCGGACCGCGTGCGCCAGCTCGCCCTGAGCGCGGGCGTACCGCTCCGGCATGTCCTCCCAGGGGACGTGGCTCATCCCTACGAGGCCCGCGGGACGGCCGTCGCGCAGCACGAGGTAGCGCTCGACCGAGCCCTTCTCCCAGGGGTGCTCCCAGTAGTGGCGGATGAGTTGCGGGTCCTCGGGGTCGTCCGGGAACAGCTCCGTGTACATGTCGGCGACGAACTCCGCGTCGTCCAGCGTTGCCGGACGCAGCGCGAGGTCGGCGATGCCGGATGCCAGGGTCGTCACGGCCGCATGGTGCCAGAGCGGGTGCACGCATGCCGGCCGCGCAAGCCGTGCGAGATACTTGGAGGCGAGATGCCCCTCATCGCGCAGCGACGCTGGATCCTGCCGACGGTCGCACTGGGCGACCCGCCGGAGGGCATACCCGGCCTGGTGGCGCGGGTCATGGCCGCGCGCGGCCTCGCGGTCGCGGACATGCCCGCCTTCCTCGAGGCCAGACCCACCCAGGCCGGGCCGCCGATGCTCGACCAGGAGAAGGCGGTCGAGCGGATCCGTCGTGCGCTCGCGGCTCGCGAGCGCATCGTCGTCTACGGGGACTACGACGTGGACGGCGTGGCGGGAAGCGCCGTGCTGGTCCGCGCGTTCCGCCGCCTGGGCTTCAAGGTCGGCGCCTACATCCCGGACCGCTACGAGGAGGGCTACGGCATCAACGCCGGCGCCCTGCGCAAGCTGGCCGCCGACGGCGCGAACCTCGTCATCTCGGTGGACTGCGGCATCACCGCGGTCGCCGAGGCCGCGCTGGCGCGCGAGCTCGGCCTCGACCTGATCGTCACGGACCACCACCACCCGCCGCCGGCCATCCCGGAGGCGTACGCGGTCGTCAACCCGCGGCGCCCGGACGACCCCTCGCCGGACAAGGACCTCGCCGGCGCCGGCGTCGCGTTCGTCGTCGCGCGAGAGCTCCTGGGTCCGGAGCTCTACGCGGCGCACGAGGCGGAGCTGCTCCAGCTGGCCGCGCTGGCCACCGTCGCGGACGTCGTGCCGCTTCGCGCCGGGAACCGGCACCTGGTGCGCCGGGGGCTGGCCGCCCTCAACGCGTCGCCCATCGTCGGGCTCCGGGCGCTCGCCCAGCGCGCCGGCCTGCGGCTCGGTCAGATCACCGCGTCGGAGATCGGCTGGGTCCTCGGCCCGCGCCTCAACGCCGCCGGCCGCATCGCGGACGCGGAGGACGCGCTGCGCCTGCTCCTCACCGAGGACGAGGCCGAGGCCAAGAAGCTCGCCGAGCGCCTCGAGGAGCGGAACACCGAGCGCCAGCAGCTCACGCAGATCGTGGTGCGCGGGGCGCGCGAGCGCGCGCTCGAGCGGCCCGACGCCTGGATGACGCTGGTGGCCGACGCCGAGTGGCCGGCGGGGATCGTGGGCCTGGCGGCCTCCCGCCTGGTCGAGGACCACGGCCGTCCCGCCGCGGTGATCGCCCTCGACGGCGGGGAGGGCAAGGGGAGCTGCCGCAGCATCGCCTCCGTGCACATCGCCGAGGCGCTGGCCGAGTGCGGCGACCTGCTGCGCAAGCACGGCGGGCACGCGATGGCCGCGGGCTTCTCCGTCGCGGCCGACCGCGTTGAGGCGCTCCGCGAGCGCCTGGACGGCGTGGTCCTCCGTCGGCTCGCGGGCGTGCGGCCGATCCCGACGATCGTGGTGGACGCCGAGATCGACCCCGAGGCGCTCACGCCCCGCCTGGCTCTGGACCTCGCGCTCCTCGAGCCGTGCGGGTCCGCGAACCCCAGACCGCACCTGCTGCTGCGGGACGTCCGGGTGCACGGGGCACGTCAGGTCGGCGCCGACGCGGACCACCTGCGCTGCAAGCTGACCGTCGGGCGGTTCACGTTCGACGCCATGGCGTTCCGACGCGGCGGGCACGTGGAGGACGTGACGCTCGAGGGGCGCGTGGACGCCGTGGTCACGGTCGGCACCGGCCTGCGGGGCTTCGTCGAGCTGGAGCTCCGTGACCTCGGCCCGGCCGGCACGGCCGACCGGATGGCCGAGGTCGCCGTGGGCGACGCCGCGCTCCTCGCCTCGACGACGGCGGTGGCCTGATGGCCGAGCGCGCCGTCATCCGTCCGCAGCCCACCGGGATCCAGGGCGCGCTCACGCGCATCGTCGAAGTGACCGACCGCTTTCGGGCCCAGCGCCGTGGCCCCGCAGACCTCGACTCGATAGTCGCCGAGATGACCCAGCGGCACTACGCCGCGGCAGACATCGAGCTCGTTCGGCGCGCGCACGCCTACGCGGCCAGCGCGCACGAGGGGCAGAAGCGCGACACCGGCGGGCCGTTCATCGAGCATCCCGCGGCGGTGACCCTGTTGATCGCGCAGCTGGGCATGGACGCGCCGAGCATCGCGGCGGCGCTGCTGCACGACGTCCCCGAGGACACCGACCGCACCAACGAGGACGTCCGCCGCGAGTTCGGCGACGAGGTCGCCCGCCTGGTCGAGGGCGTCACGAAGCTGTCCCGGGTGGGCGAGCAGCGGACCGTCACCGCGGAGCAGCGGCAGGCCGAGGACCTCCGCAAGATGTTCCTGGCGATGGCCACCGACCTCCGCGTCGTGGTCATCAAGCTCTGCGACCGGCTCCACAACATGCGTACCCTGGAGCCGCTGGCGCCGGAGAAGCGGGCGCGGATCTCCAAGCAGACGATGGAGATCTACGCGCCACTCGCGCACCGGCTCGGGATCTGGCAGATCAAGTGGGAGCTCGAGGACCTGGCCTTCAAGTACCTCGAGCCCGACCACTACCGCGAGCTCTCGGAGCAGCTGGCCGCGCGGCGGCAGGTCCGGGACCGCTACATCGACCAGGCCATGCGGACGCTGGGCGGCGAGCTGGAGAAGGCCGGCGTGGGCTCGGAGATCAGCGGCCGCGCCAAGCACCTCTGGTCGATCGCCCAGAAGATGAGCCGCAAGCGGGTCTCCATCAACGAGGTCTACGACCTGCTCGCCATCCGCGTGGTGGTGGAGGACGTGCCCGCCTGCTACGCGGCGCTGGGCGTGGTGCACAGCCTGTGGACGCCCATCCCCGGGCAGTTCGACGACTACATCGCCGTCCCCAAGCCGAACCTGTACCAGTCGCTCCACACCGCGGTGATGGGCCCGGACGGCCAGCCGCTCGAGATCCAGGTGCGCACCCAGGAGATGCACCAGCTCGCCGAGTACGGCATCGCCGCGCACTGGCGGTACAAGGAGGGCGCCAAGCCCGATCCCAAGTACGAGTCCAAGCTGGCCTGGATCCGCCAGCTCATGGAGTGGCAGCACGAGGTGGCGGACGCGACCGAGTTCGTGGAGTCGCTCAAGGTGGACGTGTTCCACGACCAGGTATTCGTCTTCACCCCCAAGGGCGAGGTCAAGGAGCTGCCGGCCGGATCGACGCCGATCGACTTCGCCTACCGCATCCACACCGACGTGGGCCACCGCACCATCGGCGCGAAGGTGAACGGCCGCATCGTGCCGCTGACACACCATCTCGTGTCTGGCGACATCGTCGAGATCATCACCAGCAAGGCCGCGCGCGGGCCCTCACGCGACTGGCTCGCGGTGGTCCAGACGCCGGGCGCGCGCGAGAAGATCCGCCAGTGGTTCAAGCGGCAGCAGCGCGAGGAGAACGTCGCCCACGGCAAGGAGCTTCTCGACAAGGAGCTGCGGCGCATCGCGCAGCGCCCGCTGGGCGACATCGGGAGCGAGGACCTGGCGCGCGTGAGCGAGGAGCTCAACATGCACGACGTCGACTCGCTCTTCGCGGCGCTCGGCTACGGCGCGCTCAGCTCGGCGCAGGTCGTGACCCGCCTCGGGATCCTCGACGACACCGAGCAGGGCATCCCCGGCCAGGCCCCGCCGGCCCCGCCGCCGGCGACCGGGGGAGTGCGCGTCAAGGGCGTCGGCGACCTCCTGGTCCGCTTCGGCGTCTGCTGCGACCCCGTACCGGGCGACCCCATCGTCGGGTACGTGACCCGCGGGCGCGGCGTGACCGTGCACCGGGCCGACTGCGCGAACGTGCGGAACATCGGCGAACGCGAGCGCATGGTGGCCGTGGAGTGGGAGCGCACCGGACCGCGGACGTACCCGGTCGCCGTCCGCGTCCAGGGCTGGGACCGCACGGGGCTGCTGCGCGACATCGCGGCGATCATCAGCGAGGATCAGGTCCAGCTGGTGAGCCTCTCGGCGAACGCGAACGAGGACAAGACCGCCGTCGTGAACGCGGTGCTCCAGGTGAACAGCGTCGAGCAGCTGTCGCGCGTCCTGGCGAAGCTCGAGCGCGTGCGCGACGTGTTCAGCGTCAGCCGGGACGGGCGGTGAGAGGGGAGATCGAGCGAGGATCCGGCTCAGCCGGTCCGAGCGGGTCCATAAGTGACCAAGCGGAGCGAGAGGCCGCGAGCGAGCGAAGCGAGCCGACGGCCATAGAGCAGGCCGCCTGGAAGCGCCGCTACCGCTCTCCACGCGCGACGTTCCCGACCTGGGCGCGCGACCAGGCCGACCGCCTTCTCTACCTCTCGAACCACGTCGGCCGCTTCGAGGTCTTCGCCTGGGACCGCCGCTCCGGCGGGCACCGCCAGGTGACGGACCGCCCCGAGGGCACCGGCTACCGGGTCGCGAGCCGCCTCGACCCGAGCGGCGCCGAGATCTGGTGGTGGAACGACCGCAAGGGCGACGAGTTCGGCACTTGGACGGTGGAGCCGTTCGAGGGCGGGGAGCGCCGCGAGGCGGCGCCGCTCGAGCCCTCCTACTCGGCCGGGCTCGCGGTGGGGCGCTCCCTCGCGGTGGTCGGCCGGTCCACCGGCGAGGAGGGCACGACGGCGTTCGTCGTCCCCCGCAAGGACCGGCCGCTGCAGGTATACGCGCACCGCGAGAGCGCCGGCGTCGGCCACCTCTCCGCCGACGAGACGCTGGTCGCGCTCTCGCACAGCGAGCACGGCGACAGTCGCAACCGGGCGCTGCGCGTTCTCGACCTCTCGGGCGCCGCCGTGGCCGACCTCTGGGACGGTCCGGAGCGCGGCCTCGAGCCCGGACGCTGGTCGCCCCTGCGCGGCGACCAGCGCCTCATCGTCCACCACGAGCGCGAAGGCATCGAGAGGCCGATGGTGTTCGACGCCGCGAGCGGACGGCAGACCGAGCTCGCCATCGCCCTCCCGGGCGAGGTCTACGCGCACGACTGGTGGCCCGACGCGGAGGCCATCCTGGTCGTCCACCAGCACCGCGGCCGGATGGAGCTCCATCGCTACGACCTCGGGACGAGGAAGCTGTCGCGGATACCGACCGAGCGCGGGGCCATCGACGCCGCGCGCGTTCGGCCGGACGGCGAGGTCTGGTACCAGTGGAACGGCTCCCGGGCGCCGGAGCACACCCGGCAGGGCCGGAGCGCCGTCCTTCGCGCGCCCGGGCCGGAGGCCCCGGAGGGCGTGGCCTACACCGACACCGACGTGCGCGGCATCCACGCTTTCTTCGCGGAGCCGCGCTCGGGCCCGCGTCCGCGCCCGACGGTCTTTCTCGCGCACGGCGGACCCGAGTGGCACGACCGCGACGCGTGGTCGCCTGGGGTGCAGGCGTTCGTAGACCACGGCTTCGCCGTCGTGCTGGTCAACTACCGCGGCTCCACCGGCTACGGCAAGGAGTGGCGCGACGCCATCAAGGGGAGGCCCGGGCTGACGGAGCTCCAGGACGTCGCCGCGGTGCAGGACTGGGCGGTCTCGAGCGGCCTCGCCGATCCGGCCCGCTGCGTGATCGCCGGCGGCTCGTGGGCCGGCTACCTCACGCTCCTCGGTCTCGGCACCCAGCCGGAGCGCTGGGCAGCGGGGCTGGCGAGCGTCCCGATCGGCGACTACGTCGCGGCGTTCGAGGACGAGATGGAGCCCCTGCGGCGCTACGACGCCGCTCTCTTCGGCGGGACGCCGGACCAGGTGCCCGACGTGTACCGGGAGCGGAACCCCATCACCTACGTGGACCGGGTGCGGGCGCCGGTGCTCATGCTGGTGGGGCGGAACGACCCACGCTGCCCGTCGCGGAGCGCCGACGTCTACGAGGCGCGCCTCCGGGACCTGGGGAAGACGTTCGAGACCTACCGCTACGACGCGGGGCACGGGTCGCTGGTCGTGGACGAGCAGATCCGCCAGATGGAGGCGCAGCTCGGCTTCCTGGCGAAGCATCTCGGCACCACCGCCCCGCTCGCGTAAGGGGTGCTCCCGCTCTACGCCCTCGCCATCTTCGTCTCCGCCGCGCTGCTCTTCGTGCTCGAGCCGCTCTTCGCCCGGCTGGTGCTGCCGGTCCTCGGCGGCAGCCCGGCCGTGTGGAACACCTCGCTCGCCTTCTACCAGGCGACGCTCCTGGCCGGCTACCTCTACGCCCACCTGACGCGGCATCTCCCGATGCGGGCCCAGGTCGCGCTCCACGCCGCCGTGCTGGTCGGCGCGGTAGCGGTGCTCCCGGTGCGGCTGCCCGCCGGCGCCCCCGCGCCGGGACAAGAGCCGGTCCTGTGGCTTCTGGGAGCGCTGGTCGTCGGGATCGGCCTGCCGTTCTTCGCGATCTCGGCCACCAGCCCGCTGCTCCAGCGGTGGTTCTCACGCAGCGGCCACGTGCGCGCGCACGACCCCTACTTCCTGTACGCCGCCTCGAACGCCGGGAGCCTGATCGGCCTGCTCTCGTACCCCTTCCTGCTCGAGCCGCGCTGGCGGCTCGCGGAGCAGAGCCTCGGCTGGAGCGCCGGGTTCCTGGTGCTCCTGGTGCTGGTGATCGCGAGCGGCGCGGTCGCGCTCCGGCGCTCGCGCGCGGGCGTCGAGGTCGTGCCCATCCCGGTGGTCGGGGGCGCTCCCGACGTCGATCCGGTCGAGGTGCCCATCCCCTGGACGCGCATCGCCCGCTGGGTCCTCCTCGCGGCGGTGCCCTCGAGCCTGCTCATCGGCGTGACCACCTACTTGCAGACGGACCTCTCGCCGATGCCGCTCCTCTGGGTGGCGCCCCTGGGCCTCTACCTCGCGACCTTCATCCTGGCCTTCGGGCGCCCGGAGGTGGCGCCCCCGACGGTGCTGGCCCGGATCCTCCCGTTCGCCGTCCTCCCGATGGCGGTGCTCCTCGGACGCAGCGTGTTCCAGACCGGCCTCGGGCCGTCGGGGTTGTTCATCGTCCTGCACCTCCTCGTCTTCACGGTCGTGGCGCTGCTCTGCCACGTGCAGCTTGCGGAGGACCGTCCGCCGGCGCGGCACCTCACGTCCTTCTACCTGTGGGTCGCCCTGGGCGGCGTGGTGGGAGGGTCGTTCAACGCGTTCGTCGCGCCGGCCGTGTTCGAGACGGTCCTCGAGTACCCCATCGCCCTGGTCGCGGCCAGCCTCCTCGCGCCGCGCCTCTTCCGCGGCAGGGAGACGCGGCGGACGCGCGCGCTCGACCTGGCCCTGCCGGCTGCGGTGGGCGTGGCCGTCGCGGCGTTCGCGCTGCTGGCGCGCGGCGGCGTCATCGGCGGTGAGGTCGCCGTCGCGCTCATGCTGGGGATCCCGGCCGTCGTGGTGTTCTCGTTCTCGCGCCGGCCGCTGCGGTTCGGCCTCGGCGTCGCCGCCCTCTTGCTCGCGTCGGGCTCGCTGTACAGCGAGGTGGGGACCACGGTGGCCATCGACCGCACCTTCTTCGGGGTGCACCGGGTCGTGGACGCGGAGGATCTCGGCCGCCGGTACCTCTTTCACGGCAG
>JBOGTE010000022.1:0-21511 GCA_050692015.1 Candidatus Limnocylindria bacterium | reverse complement strand
CGTCGAACGACGCGGCCAGCGCGTCCACGGCGGCGGTGCTCGCGACGTCGCCGCCGGCCTCGCCGCCCACGCCGTCCGCCACCGCCATGAGCAGAACGCCCCGCGAGCGCCTGACGAGGTGACGGTCCTGGTCGTCCTCGCGTACGCGGCCGCGGTCGCTGAGCGCGGCGACGTCAGTCGTCGTCGTCGATCCCCTCGGTGCAGCCGTTCCCCAGGACGTACACGAGGCTCGCCTCCCGGTCCGACGGGATGGTCGCCCCAGCCTCCGGATCCTGGCTCACGATGGTGCAGGGGCGTCCGCCGCCGCGCTGGAAGTCCCATGAGATCTCCCTCGTGTAGCCGGCCCGCTGGAGCTCCGCGATCCCTTCACGAAGCTCCATCCCGATCACCCTCGGCGTCGTGGCCGCAGCCGGAGATGCCCCTGCCGTCGGTGTCGCGTCGGGCGTGTTCGTCACCGTGGGGAAGTTCATGAACAGGAGCACGACCGCGAGCACGACGAGCGTCACGGCGAGCAGCGCCGCGGCGCTGTCGAGGCGCGGCGTGCGGACGCCCCCGCGCGGCAGCGGGCGCGGCGCCGGCGGCACGACCGACATCGTCTGCGTGTGCTCGCCGCGGGCCGCGGCGAGCAGGTCGCGCGCGAACTCGCCGGCGCCCTGGTAGCGGCGCCCGGGATCCCGCGCCAGCGCCTTCGCCACCACAACGTCCACGTCGGCCGGAACGCCGACCCGCGCGCGCCGGAGCGAGGGCGGCGGCCCCTCCAGGCGCTCGCGCAGGAGCTCCTCGGTGTCGAGGCCCTCGAGGTGCGGCCGGCCGGCGATCAGCTCGAACGCGACCAGGCCCAGGCCGTAGACGTCGCTCGCCGGCGTGGGCGCCTTCCCCTCGATGCGCTCCGGCGCGATGTACCTCGGAGTTCCCAGCAGCTCCTGCTCCGCGGCGCCCCGCGCGGCGCGCGCGACGCCGAAGTCCGCGAGCTTGGCGGTCCCGCGGTCGTCGAGGGTCACGTTGGACGGCTTCACGTCGCAGTGCACGACGCCCGCGGCGTGCGCGGCGTCGAGCGCCTCCGCGACCTGCGCCACGATCCGCGTCGCCTCCTGCAGCGTGAGCGGTCCGCGGTCCGCCGCGACCTCGCGCAGGGTCCTCCCGCGGACGTACTCCATGACCATGTAGGCGTCGGGGCCGTCCTGGCCCTGGTCGAAGACCGTGACCACGTTGGGGTGGGAGATCGTCGCGGCGCGGCGCGCCTCGTCGGTGAAGCGCTCGCGGAACGCGGCGTCGGCGCCGTGGCCCAGCAGCTTCACGGCGACGTCGCGCTCGAGCCGCTCGTCGCGGCCCCGCCAGACCTCGCCCGCGCCGCCCTCGTCCACCCGCGAGACCAGGCGGTAGCGCCCGCCCAGGATCCGGCCCTCCCGCCGCTCGGGGGCCGTTCCCGCGTGGGTCATGCGAGCGTGACCAGGAGCGCCAGGGCGTCCTCGAACACCCTGTCGCTGGCCAGGATCGTCAGCTCCTCGCCCAATAGCTCCACCACGTCGGCCGTCGGTAGCGGCACGATCCGTTCCGAGACGAGAGCCCCCTCGGCCGTGACCGTCGCCGCGGCGTAGGGACGGCCCCCCTCGCGGTGGAGCCGGAACTGGGTGTGGCGCCCGCCCCGGTGGGCGTCGATGCGGATCCCCGACACGTCGCCCTCGGACATGCCCCGGTCGAAGCGGGGACGGAGGCGGATGTGGACCCGCTCGCCGTCCGGGCGCACCAGGCCGAAGAGGTGTCCGCCCGCCTCCGACGGCGCGATATGGTCGGATGCCCGCCACTCCAGGCGCGACGCCAGCCACCCCACCAGGAGCAGGGCCTGCGACGGGTGGATCTCGCGCCCGTCGGCGTCCACGGCGAAGCTGATGCGCACGCCGCGGATGTCGGCGAGGAGCATGCGCCACGCCGGCACGTCGAAGAACTGCGTGAGCAGCTCGCGCCACGGAGTGAGGCGCGCCCAGTTGAGGTCGGTGAGAGCGCAGCGCCGGTCCGTGACGCACGCCGTCGCCAGCGCGGCCACGGTCCGCTCGGGGCGCGCGAAGTCGGCCGAGTCCACCACCAGCCGGCTGGCCAGCGACAGCAGCTCGTCGAAGTGGGGGCTGCCGAGCGCCGGGGTCTCCGTCCACCAGAGGAACAGCGGCAGGTCCGGCACGAGCAGCGGGACCACGATGCTGGAGATCCGGTCGTCCACGGCCCCCCGCGCCCGGACCAGGATGCGCTCGTTGTAGACGAGCCCGGCCCGCTCCGGGTCGCCAGCCGGCGTCGCGAGGCTCGGCAGCTGCGCGTGCAGCGAGATCCCCGCGGGTCCGCTGTCCCGCGCGTCGGTGAGGACGATGATGGCCCGGGACGGATGGCGCATCGCGAGCGTGGCGATGGTCTTGGCGGCGCGCAGCGCGTGGACCTCGCGGCGGGCGACGACGACGATGTTCACGACCGCGGCGCGCGCCACCGTCGCGACCTGCTCGCGAGCGTGGGCGGCGCGCTCCCGGCGGACGCGGGCGAGCTCCCGCTCGAGCGCGACCACGCTGGGCGCCGGCTGGCCCCACGTCTCGGTGTCGATGGTCTCCGGCCGCCTCATGGCTGCCGCCACCGCCGCCCGTCCCGGCGCATGAGCTGGTCCGCCTCGTCCGGGCCCCAGGTGCCCGCGGCGTACGGGGGCGGCGGGGCGCCGGCGCCCCAGCCGGCCAGGATCGGGTCCACCAGGCGCCACTGCTCCTCGACCTCGTCCTGGCGCGTGAAGAGCGTCCCGTCGCCCCGCAGCGCGTCGAGGATCAGCGTCTCGTAGGCGTCCGGGGCGTCCACCAGGAACGAGGCGCCGTAGACGAAGTCCATGGCCACGGAGCGGATGCGGATGCCCTGGACCGGGACCTTCGCGCCGAACTTGAGCGAGATGCCCTCCTCGGGCTGGATCCGGATGACGAGGGTGTTGGGCTCGAGCCCCTCACGCGCCTCCTGGCTGAACAGCTGGTGCGGTACGGCGCGGAACTGGATGGCGATCTCCGTCGCGCGCTTGGGCAGGCGCTTCCCCGTGCGGAGGTAGAAGGGCGTGCCCTCCCAGCGCCAGCTGTCCACGAACAGGCGCAGCGCCACGAAGGTCTCGGTCCGGGACTCCGGCGCGACCTCCGCGGCCTCGAGGTAGCCCGCCACCTCCGCGCCCTCGATGAACCCGCGCCCGTACTGGCCGCGGACCGCGTTCTCCGCGACGCCGGCCGGGGTGAACGGCCGGATGGCGCGAAGGACCTTCACCTTCTCGTCGCGCACCGCGCCGGCCTCGAAGTCGATGGGCGGCTCCATCGCGACGAGGGTGAGCAGCTGGAGCAGGTGGTTCTGCACCACGTCGCGCATCGCGCCGGCCGCGTCGTAGTACTCGGCGCGCTCGTCCACCCCGAACGACTCCGCCACCGTGATCTGCACGTGGTCCACGTACTGTCGGCTCCACACCGGCTCGAAGATCGTGTTCGCGAACCGGAGGACGAGGAGGTTCTGCACGGTCTCCTTGCCGAGGTAGTGGTCGATGCGGAAGATCTCGTCCTCGCGGAACACCTCCTGGAGCGTCGCGGTGAGCGCCGTCGCGCTCGCCAGGTCGCGCCCGAACGGCTTCTCCACGACGATGCGCGCCCAGCCACCACCGGCACGGGGCAGGTCGTGGCGGCCCAGAGCGCGGACGATCGGCGCGTACGCGGCAGGCGGCGTGGCGAGGTAGAAGAGCCGGCCGCCGGCGGTGCCGAGCTCGCTGTCGAACCGCAGCAGGCGCGCGCGCAGCTCGTCGTAGCCGCCCTCGGTCCGCACCGAGACGTAGAAGACGCGCTCAGCGAACGTGCGCCAGATCTCCTCGTCGATGGGCCGCGTGCGGCTGTAGGCGGCGACGGCGTCGTGCGCCTGCGCGCGGTACTCGGCGTCGGTCATGGCGCCCCGGCCGATGCCCACGACGGCGAAGGCCGCGGGCAGGAGGCGCTGGCGCGCGAGGTCGTAGAGGGCCGGCATGAGCTTGCGCGAGGTGAGGTCGCCGGTGCCGCCGAAGATGACCAGGACCCCCGGCGCGGGCACGCGCGAGAGGCGGAAGCCGGCGCGAAGAGGGTTCGCGGCGGTCGCTACCGCCACCTCACTCCTTCTTCACGGCGTGCCCACCGAACTGGGCACGTAGCGCGGCGGCCACCTTCATGGCGTACGAGTCCTCCTGCCGCGAGACGAATCGCGCGAACAGCGCGTGCGCCAGCACCGTGGCCGGGACCTCGTGGGCGATGGCCTCGTTGACCGTCCAGCGGCCCTCGCCCGAGTCCTCCACCCAGCCCCTGATCCCGCTGAGGTCGGTGCCCTCCTCCTCGAACGCGCGCTCCGCCAGCTCGAGGAGCCAGGACCTCACCACGCTGCCGTTGTTCCAGACGCGCGCGACCTCACGAAGGTCGATCCCGAACTCGGACGCGTGCAGGAGCTCGAAACCTTCGCCGTAGGCCTGCATCATCCCGTACTCGATCCCGTTGTGGACCATCTTCACGTAGTGGCCGGCGCCGCTCTTCCCGAAGCGCGCCCAGCCGTTCGGCGGCGCCAGCGTGTCGAGGACCGGCCTAAGGTGCGCCACGGCCTCCTCGGGGCCGCCGACCATCATGCAGTAGCCGAGCTCGAGCCCCCAGATCCCTCCGGACACACCCACGTCCACGAAGCGGAAGCCCTGCGCGCCCAGCTCCTCCGCGCGGCGCACCGAGTCGCGGTAGTAGGAGTTGGCGCCGTCCACCAGCACGTCCCCCCGCGATGCGTGGCGCGCGAACTCGCGGAGCGTCTCCTCGGTGGGCTCGCCCGCGGGGACCATGGACCAGAGCACGCGCGGCGCCGTGAGCTGCGAGATCATCTCCTCGATCGTGTAGCCGGCGACGGCGCCGCTCTCGACGGCCTCGTCCACCGGCGCCTTGCTGCGGTTGCCGGCGACCACGCGGTGGCCGCCCCGCACCAGGCGCGTGACCATGTTCCCGCCCATGCGACCCAGGCCGTAGAGGCCGATGTCCATAGCGATCGCATTGTGCGATACCGTTGCCCTGTGGCGGTCTCCGCCCCCGCGAAGCTCGAGGTCTACCGCGCGCTGGCGCGCCAGCTGCGTGCCGACAGCATCCGCAGCAGCACCGCGGCCGGCTCGGGGCACCCGACGTCATCGCTCTCCGCGGCCGACCTCATGGCGGTGCTCCTGGCGGGCCATCTGCGGTACGACTTCAGCCAGCCCGACCATCCCGCGAGCGACCACCTCATCTTCTCCAAGGGCCACGCCTCTCCGCTCGTGTACGCGCTCCTCCGCGCCGCCGGCGCGATCACGGACGAGGAGCTGCTCTCGTTCCGGAAGCTGGGCAGCCGCCTGGAGGGGCACCCCACGCCGATCCTCCCGTGGATCGACGTCGCGACCGGCTCCCTGGGCCAGGGCTTCCCGATCGCGGTGGGTGTCGCGTGGGCGGGCCAGCGCGTCCTGCGCGCGCCGTACCACGTGTGGGCGCTGCTCGGCGACAGCGAGACCGCGGAGGGGTCGGTGTGGGAGGCCTTCGACCGCGGCGGCCACGAGGGTCTCGCGAACCTGACGGCGATCATCGACGTGAACCGCCTGGGGCAGCGGGGCCCGACGCAGCTCGAGTGGGATACCGACGCGTACGCGCGGCGGGTCGAGGCCTTCGGCTGGACCTCCATCGTCATCGACGGTCACGACCTCGCGCAGATCGACGAGGCGTTCGCCATCGCTCGCGAGGAGGTCAGGCCCACGGCGATCATCGCTCGCACCAGGAAAGGCGCCGGCGTGTCGTTCCTCGAGGACAAGGAGGGCTGGCACGGCAAGGCGCTCAAGGCCGAGGAGGCGGAGAAGGCGCTGGCCGAGCTGGGGTCGGCGGAGCCGCGATCGTTCGAGGTCGCGAAGCCTCCGGACTGGGCGGCGCCGAAGGTGGACCGCGCCAAGCCGGCGCTGCCCGCGTACACGGAGGCCGTCGCCACGCGCAAGGCCTACGGCGAGGCGCTGGCGGCGCTCGGGACGGCCCGCGGCGACGTGGTGGCGCTCGACGCCGAGGTCAGCAACTCCACGCACAGCGAGGACTTCAAGAAGGAGCACCCCGAGCGCTTCTTCGAGATGTACATCGCGGAGCAGCAGATGGTCGCGGCCGCCGTGGGGATGCAGGTCGTCGGCCTCGTGCCGTTCGCATCGACGTTCGCCGCGTTCCTCACGCGCGCCTACGACTTCATCCGCATGGCCGCGGTCTCGCGCGCGAACATCCGCCTCTCCGGATCGCACGCGGGGGTATCCATCGGCGAGGACGGACCCTCGCAGATGGCGCTGGAAGACCTGGCGATGATGCGCGCGGTCCACGGGAGCACCGTGCTCTATCCCTGCGACGGCGGCCAGGCGGCGAAGCTGGTGGCGGCGATGGCCGACCTCGAGGGCATCTCGTACGTCCGCACGACGCGCGAGAAGACGCCCGTGGTCTACGGACCCGACGAGGCCTTCCCGGTCGGCGGGAGCAAGGTCGTGCGCGGCGGCGGGGCCGACGACCGCGTGACCGTGGTCGCGGCAGGCATCACGCTGCACGAGGCGATCAAGGCCGCCGACGAGCTCGCGAAGGCCGGCACCAAGGTCCGCGTCATCGACGCCTACTGCGTGAAGCCCATCGACCAGGCGGCGCTCGCCGCGGCGGCGAAGGCGACCGGCGGGCGCATCGTCGTGGTCGAGGACCACTGGGCCTGGGGCGGCCTGGGGGACGCGGTCCTGGCGGCGCTGGCCGAGGCCGGCGCGGGAGCGCTCCACTACCGCCACCTCGCCGTGCGCGAGATGCCCGGGTCCGGCAAGCCCTCCGAACTCCTAGACGCCGCCGGCATCTCCGCGAAGCACATCGTTCGCGCCGTAAACGACTTCTGACTTAGCGAGGCGGCGACCGACGCGAGCCCTCGTCGCGAGCGGATCGTCGCGGCGCGGCCGGAAGTGGGTCCGATCGCGCTCGCCGAGCGCCCGGCCAGGCCCGCCGCGCTTTGATCCGCGAGCCGACGAGGGCGAGAATGAGGTCGCCGCCGGTATGCTCTCCGCCGGAAGTGAGGTAGGAAGTGGACACCACGCTGGTCGTCGTTCTAGCGGTCATCGCGCTCGTCGCCGTCTTCCTGATCACCACCTACAACCGGCTGGTCACGCTCCGCCAGCGCGTGCGCGAGGCGTGGAGCGACATCGACGTCCAGCTGAAGCGCCGACACGACCTCATTCCGAACCTGGTCGAGACCGTCAAGGGGTACGCCGGCCATGAGCGCCAGACGCTCGAGTCGGTGACGGAGGCGCGGACCGCCGCGGTCCAGGCGACCGGCGCGCCGCCGGAGCAGCGCGCACAGGCCGAGAACATGCTCACCGGTGCGCTGCGGCAGCTCTTCGCCCTCGCCGAGGCATACCCGCAGCTCCGGGCGGTCGAGTCGTTCCGGCAGCTCCAGGAGGAGCTCACGGCGACCGAGGACAAGATCTCGTTCGCCCGCCGCTTCTACAACGGGAACGTCCGCGACTACAACACCTCGCTCATGACCTTCCCGACGACGCTGCTGGCCGGCCCCTTCAGCTTCACCGCGGAGCAGTACTTCGAGATCGCCGACGCGGCGGAGCGCGCCGTCCCGCAGGTCAAGTTCTCGTAGTCGCGGGCCGCGCGTAGCGTGACCGACGCGAAGCGCATCTCGATATACGACGCGGTCGGCGCGAACCGCGTCCGCACCCTACTGCTGATCGGGGCGTTCACAGCGATCGTCGTTCTGGTCGCGTACGCGGTCGGCGAGGTGATGGCGCCCGGTGCGGGGCTCGTGGCGCTGCCGGTCGGCCTCGCCGTCTCGGGGGTCTCGGCGACCGGGTCCTACCTGGCGGGCGACAAGGTCGTCCTGGGCATGAGCAAGGCCCGCGAGCTCGCGGCGGGCGAGGAGCCGCGGCTCCGCAACGTCGTCGAGGCGCTGGCCATCGGGAGCGGCCTGCCCATGCCGAAGCTCTACGTGATCGAAGACGGCGCGCCCAACGCGTTCGCCACCGGGCGCGACCCGAAGCACGCGTCGATCGCGGTGACGAGAGGGCTGCTCGAGAAGCTCGACCGCGCCGAGCTCGAGGGGGTCCTCGCCCACGAGCTCTCCCACGTCGGCAACTACGACATCCGCACCATGCTGCTGGCCGCCGTGCTGGCCGGCACGATCGTCCTCTTCGCGGACGTCCTGCTCCGCTGGATGGCCTTCGGCGGCGCGCGGCGGGGCCGCAGGGACCGGGGCGGCGGGACCGCGGGCGGGCTCATCGTCGTCGTGGCGCTGGTGCTGGCGGTCGTGGGGCCGGTCGTCGCGCGCATCATCACCCTCGCCGTGTCCCGGGAGCGCGAGTACCTCGCCGACGCCTCGGCGGCCCTCCTAACGCGCCACCCCGCCGGCCTGGCCAGCGCCCTCCGCAAGATCGCCGGCGACCCGGAGCCGCTCGAGGTGGCCAACAAGGCGACCGAGTCCCTCTACATCGCGAACCCTCTCAAGGACCGGCCCGCGTTCCTGGACGGCCTGTTCGAGACGCACCCTCCGATCGCGGAGCGCGTGCGCCGCCTCGAGGCGATGGGATGAGTGAGCGAGGATCCGGCTCCGCCGCCCCGCCGCCGCTCGAGGGGATCCGCGTGCTCGAGGTCGGCAACTACATGGCCGGCCCCTTCTGCGGCATGCAGCTCGCGGACCTGGGTGCCGACGTGGTGAAGGTCGAGGAGCCGCAGGCCGGCGACCTCGCGCGCCGGATGCCGCCGCTCGTGGATGGCGAGAGCGGCAACTTCGCCCGCCTCAACCGCGGCAAGCGGAGCCTCGCGCTGGACCTCAAGGCCCCAGCGGGACCCGACCTCTTCAGGCGGGTCGCGGCGCGGTCGGACGTGATCGTCGAGAACCTGCGCCCGGGGACCATGCGCGAGCTGGGCCTCGATCCCCACGATCTGGTGCGGGAGAACGAGCGGCTGGTATACGCGGCGATCAGCGGCTGGGGCCAGGCCGGCCCCTACGCCGATCGCCCCGCGCTCGACATCATCGTGCAGGCAATGTCGGGGCTGATGAGCGTCACGGGAGAGGAGGGCGGGGCGCCGGTGAAGGTCGGCGTGTCGATCAGCGATCTGACCGCCGCGCTGTACGGGACGATCGCCATCCTCGCCGCGCTCGGCGCGCGCGACCGTGACGGGAAGGGTCAGCTCATCGACGTCTCCATGTTCGAGTCGTCCGTCGCCCTCGCCGTCTGGGAGGCGGGCGAGCACTTCACCACGGGCGAGGTCCCGCGGGCGGCCGGCTCCGCGCACAAGCTCCAGGCGCCGTACCAGGCGGTACGCGCCGCGGACGGCCACTTCGTACTGGGCGCGACATCTCCTCGCAACTGGACCGCCTTCTGCCGCGTGCTCGGCCTGCGCGACGTCGAGGGAGACGTCCGATTCGCCGATGCGAGCTCACGCCGGCGCAACATCGGCGCGCTCGTCCCTCTGATCGAGCGCGTCACCGAGGCGCGGCCCATGGCGCACTGGCTGGCGGAGCTCCGCGACGCCGGGGTGCCCTGCGGCGAGATCAAGGACTACGGCGAGGTGTTCCGCGACCGGCACCTGGACGCGCGCGGCTTCTTCGCCGACCTCGAGCATCCCCGGCTGGGCAGGATCCGGAGCCTTGGATCGCCCATCGGCCTGACCCGCACCCCGGTCCGCCTGCGACGGGCGGGACCGCTGTTGGGCGAGCATTCGCTCGTGGTGCTGGCCGAGGTCGGTCTCTCCGAGGACGAGGCGCGCGCGCTGGTGGCCGCGGGCGTGGTGCGGTCGGCCGGCCCCGCGCTGAGCGCAGGGCCCTGGTGAGCGTGCCGGCCGGAGCCGCCACGCCGACCGAGGGAGCGGTCCGCCTGGAGCGGCGCGGCGAGATCGCCTGGGTCACCTTCGACCGTCCCGCCGCACGGAACGCCATGACCTTCGCCATGTACGAGCGCCTGGGGGAGATCGCGCGCGAGATCGACGCGGATACCGGCGTGAAGGCGGCCGTGCTGACCGGAGCCGGCGAGGCGTTCGTTGCCGGCACCGACATCTCCCAGTTCCGCGACTTCACGACGGAGCGTCAGGCCCTCGAGTACGAGGAGCGCATGGACGGGGTGCTCGGTGCCCTCGAGCGGGTCCGAGTGCCGACCATCGCGGCCATCCGCGGCCCGGCGGTCGGCGGCGGGGCCGCCATCGCGGCGGCCTGCGACATCCGCATCGGCGCGCCGTCGGCGCGGTTCGGCATACCCATCGCGCGGACGCTCGGCAACTGCCTATCGACCGCGAACATCCTGCGCCTGGTCTCGCTCATCGGGTCGGCGCGCGTGACGGACCTGATCTTCACCGCGCGCCTGCTTGGAGCGGAGGAGATGCGCGCGGTCGGGCTCCTGTCGGAGGTGACTGCCGACGACGAGACGCTCGCGCCGCGGGCCGAGGAGCTTGCCCGCACCCTGGCGGGCCACGCGCCGCTCACGCTGCGCGCGACGAAGGAGCAGCTGCGGCGGATCCGCGAGCGAATGCGGCCGGAGGAGAGCTCAGACCTCATCCTGCTCTGCTACATGAGCGCCGACTTCCGCGAGGGCGTGCGCGCGTTCATGGAGAGGCGCAGGCCGGCCTGGCGCGGCGAGTGACGCGGTAAGCCGAAGCCCTGGCACGGCGCTCGCACGTCCGTGCTCGGAGGTGCTGCATGCCCGAGAAGAGGACCATGAAGCGCGCGCAACGCGCGAAGAGGCAGGGGAAGGCGCCGACGACCCAGGCCGGCGAGTTCGTCCACGAGGAGATCACGCACGTCCGGCGCGGCAAGCACGGCGCCGGATCGACGGATCAGGCCATCGCGATCGGACTGTCCAAGGCGCGGCGCGCGGGCGTGAGGCTAGGCGAGCCCCCGAGATCGAAGCCCACCCGGTCGCGCGTGCAGGGGAAGAAGGCCGTCTCCAGCGCCGCGCTGGCCCGCCAGGCTCGTTCGGCCGCGCGCGAGCGCACGGCGGCGCAGCGCTCCGCCAGCGCTCGCAAGGCGGCCCACACCCGGAAGCGCCGCGCGGGCTAGGCGGTCCGCAGGCGCGGGTCGAGGGCGTCGCGGAGCGAGTCGCCGAAGAGGTTGAACCCGAACACGGAGAGGCTGATGGCCACGCCGGGCGCGATGGCGAGATGCGGCGACTGGTCGAGGAAGAGCATGCCCTGTCCGCGCAGCATGAGCCCCCAGGCCGGCGTCGGCTCGACCACCCCCAGCCCGAGGAACGAGAGCGACGCCTCGAGCAGGATGGCCTGCCCCAGGAACGCGGTGAGCATGATGAGGTAGGGCGCGAAGACGTTCGGGGCGATGTGGCGGAACATGATGCGCGGCGCGCGGACGCCGATCGACCGCGCCGCCTCGATGTATGGCATCTGCACGATGGCCAGCCCGCTGGAGCGGACCACGCGCGCGACGCGCGGGATGACCGGCAGCGTGATGGCCACGATGACGTTCGTCGTCCCCGGGCCGAGCGCGGCGATGACCGCGATGGCGATGACGATGAGCGGGAACGAGATGAGGACGTCCATGAGCCGCTGGATGAGCTCGTCCACCTTCCCGCCGAAGTAGGCGCCCACGATCCCCAGCACGAGGCCGAGCGTCGAGCCGACGAGCGAGGCGGTGAACCCGACGAGGAGGGCGGTCTGCGAGCCGTAGATGAGACGCGAGAGGACGTCGCGCCCGAAGCCGTCCGTGCCGAGCGGGTGCTCGAGGCTCGGGGGCGTCGGGAGGCCGGTGAACTCGCCCTCGAAGGGCCCGTACGGCGCGACGAGGTCGGCGAAGAACGCGGCCAGGATCATGACGATGATGATCAGGGCGCCGAACGTCCCGAGCGGGCGCCGCCGGATGAAGTCGCCGACCGCGCGGCGGAGACGGCGCGCGGTGGTGTCCTCCAGGTAGCGGCGCCGGGCGAGCTCCTCCGCGCTGTGCGCCAGCGTCATTCGTACCGGATCCTCGGGTCGAGCACGCCGTAGAGCATGTCCACCACGAAGTTGACGAACACGAAGACGAACGAGAACAGCAGCACGAGCGCCTGCACCAGCGGGTAGTCGCGCTGCGCGACGGCGTCCACCAGGAGCTTGCCGAGGCCGTTCACGTTGAAGACCTGCTCGGTGACGACCAGGCCGCCGAAGAGGAAGGCGAACTCGAGGCTGATGACCGTCACCACCGGCAGCAGCGAGTTCCGGAGGGCGTGCCGCACGACGACGACCGTCTCACGAAGTCCCTTCGCCCGTGCCGTCCGCACGTAGTCGTCCCGGAGGACCTCGAGGACCGACGAGCGGGTCATGCGCGTCGCCACCGCCGAGTAGCGGTAGCCCACCACGAGGGCCGGGAAGATGAGCTGGGCCAGGTTCTCGACGGGGTCCTCCCAGAGGGGCACGAAGATGAGCGGCGGGGCCCACCGGAAGAGCACGACCAGCGTGAGGATGGTCAGGATGCCCAGCCAGAACGAGGGCATGGCCAGGCCGCCGATGCTGAACACGCGGATGACGTAGTCGATCCAGGAGTCCTGCTTGACCGCGGCGATGACGCCGAGGGGCAGCGCCAGCAGCGTGGCCAGGACCGTGGCCAGGATGGCCAGCTCGAGGCTGACCCCGAGTCGGACCTTGATCTCGTCCACGACGGGCCGTGTCGTCCACAGCGAGTTGCCGAAGTCGAGGCGCACGATCCCGACCATGTAGTCGGCGAACTGCTCCGGCATCGGCTTGTCCAGCCCGAGCTCGGCGCGCTCGCGGTCGATGACCTCCTGCGGGACGGAGCCGCCGGCCAAGGAATAGCGCAGCGCGACGACGTCGCCGGGGACGACCCGCATGATCGCGAAGGTCAGGACGGCGACCCCCAGAAGGGTGGGGATCATGAGCAGGAGCCGGCCGATGACGTAGCGCTGCATCGCGCCTAGTCTCGGCCGGCCCCCGTCACTTGGCTACTAGTTCTCGTCCGCCAGCCAGATATTGGCCATGTCCATGGTCGTGTAGTGGTTCGAGCCGATGACGTAGCCCCGGACCCTGGCGTTGTGCGGGATGACCCGGTGCCACCACAGCACGGGCACCATCCAGGCCTTCTCGCCCATGGCGTACCGCTCGATGTCCCAGACCATCTGCTTGCGCGCTTCCGGATCGGTCTCGCGGGCCTGGGCGTCGATCATCGCGTCGAGCTCCGGGTCGTCGTAGTGCGAGAGGTTGAGCCCGGCGCCCAGCCCGCTGGCCGAGCGGAACTTGGCGAGCTGGAGGTCGGGCTCGTCGAAGTAGTCGCAGTTGAAGTCCAGTCCGACCTCGAAGTTGCGGTTGCGCAGGTCGGCGATGTAGGCCGCCGTCTCCTTGACCTCGTGCGTGGCGGTCACGCCGATCTTGGCCCACTCGTTGATGACGAACAGCGCGACGGGCTCGTACGGCGTCGGGATGTTGCGGTTGTGGAAGCGGAAGGAGAGGTCCGACACGCCCGCCTCGGCCAGGAGCGCCTTGGCCTCCTCGACCGCCGCCGCGTTGTCGCGGGAGAAGCCGGGGATCTGCTCCAGGTCGCTGTCGGACATCGCGAACGGCCCGCCCGGCCGCATGAGGCCGCCGACGCCCTTCACGATCGTCTGCTGCGAGAGCGCCGCCCCGCCAGCCCAGCGGTCGATGGCCAGGGTCAGCGCGCGGCGCACCCGCTCGTCGTCGAACGGCGCGATGGTGGTGTTGAAGGAGATGTAGTTCACGCAGACCCAGGAGGATTCCTGGATGACCAGGTCGTCGCCCATGGCGCGGGTCAGCTCCTCGACCTGCGGCGGCGTGAAGCCGCGGAACTCGATCATGGCCTGCTCGGCCCGGATCGCGGCCGTCTGCCGGGCCGATTCGCGGATGAACACCGCGCGCAGGCCGTCGAGGTAAGGCTTGCCCTCCTCGTGGTAGTCGGGGTTCTTGCGGGCCGACCAGTGCGAGCCCTGCACGTACTCCTCGAAGATGAAGGGCCCCGTGCCCTCCACGTTCGTCGCGTACCAGGTCGGGTCCTCGGCCAGGCGCGAGGCTTTGTAGAGGTAGTTCCACGGCGCGGCCAGGCTGGCCAGGAACGAGCCGGAGGGGAACTCCAGCTTGAAGACCACGGTGTCGTCGCCCTGGGCGGTGACCGACTCGACCGCGGCGTACACGCCCTGCCGCGGGCTGGCCACGCCCTCGGGTGGGCTGATGATCTTCTCGTAGGTCGCCACGACGTCGGCGGCCGTCAGCGGGGCGCCGTCGTGGAACTTCACGTTGTCCTTCAGCTTGATGGTGTACGTGAGGTCGTCGTCGGACACCTCGGGCAGGCCGTCCGCGACGTCGGGGACGATCTCGCTCACGTTGTCCGCCGGGTCCAGCTTATAGAGCAGGCTGTACTGCGGCGAGACCGGCATGAGCGTCGCGAAGGTGGTGGACTGGTGCGCGTCCAAGGTCGGCGGCTCGGCGCTCACGATGTAGGTGAGCGTCCCGCCCATGCGAGGCTGCTCACCCGCAGGCTGCTCACCCGCAGGCGGGGCGGCGGTCCCTGGCGCCCCTGGCGCCGGCGAGGTCCCGGCCGTCGGCGGCTGCGTGGTGCACGCTCCGACGACCAGGGAGAGCGCGGCGAGCATGATCGAGATGCGCTTCGGCACGTCCTCATTCCTCCCCGCGCGGCCAGCGCCGCGCCCTTTGATCGCGCGAACTATACGCCGCGAGCCCGCTCTTCCAGCACCTTTTCGTAGACCTCGACGAGCTCCGCGGTGACGTGCGCCCAGTTGAACTCCGATGCCCGCGCGGCGCCCGCGGCACCCAGGCGTTCCCGCAATGCGGGATCTTCCACGAGGCGCGCGAGCGCGCTACACAGCGCGCGCTCGTCCTTGGGCTCGACCAGGAGGCCCGTCACATTCCTCTGTACGACCTTCTTGTATCCGTGGATGTCGGACGCCACGACCGCCCGTCCGGCGGCCATGGCCTCGAGCAGGACGATCCCGAACGACTCCTGCCCGGTGGAGGGGGCGCAGAAGACGTCCGCGGTCCGGAGGAAGCGGGCCTTGTCGTGGTCCGAGACGCGCCCCGCGAAGAGCACGTCGCCGAGTCGCCGATCTCGGACGAAGCGGCGCATCTCGCCCAGCTGCGGCCCGGTGCTGACCAGGACGAGCCTCACCTCGGGGTGGCTCTTCTTCAGCTCGGCGTAGGCGCGGAGCAGGTACATGGCGCCCTTCCGCCGCTCTGCGCGGCCCACGAAGAGGATGTTCACCTTGCCGTCGCGGTACTCGGGGAAGGGCCGCGCGCTGGCGTAGAAGTCCACGTCCACGCCGTTGGGGATGATCCGGTAGTCGCCCGGGAAGTACTGCGAGACGTGATGCCGGGCCGCGCTGGACACCGCGATGCGCGCGTCGAGCTTCCCGAGGTAGTGCCGGCCGATGGGCCGCCCCAGCCAGTAGGAGAGCGAGAACCCGCCGAAGGCGTGGAAGGTCGCGACGTTCGGACAGAGGGCCCGGTCGAGGATCTGCATCGAGAGGAAGGGCACGAGCGGCTCGTGGTGGTGGATCACGTCGAACCGCTCGCGCTTCAGCATGCGGTTCACCAGCCACTCGAGACGCAGCGAGAGGCTGACCCGCCCGATGCTGCCGTTGTAGGGGACCGCGATGGCCTGCCCGATCTGGATCACGTCCTGCGCGGGCGGGTCGTCCCCCCATGGCGCCGTGACGATCCGGACCTCGTGCCCCAGCTCGCGTAGCTGCTCGTACGACTCGCGGATGTAGGAGTTCGCGCCCCCGGGCCTGGGGTACGCGTACGGCGAGACGATCCCGATCTTCATCTACTTGGGCCCTCGGGGCCCTTCCCCTGGGGCTCCGCCGCGGGGGGACGAGCCGTGCGCACGTACCTCCGCCACACGCGCTTCGCCGGATCGCGCAGCATGGAGCGCCACTGCTGGCGGAGCGCGCCGTCGAGGTGCTCGCGCAGCGTCCACCGCCGCCCCGCCGCTCGGGTCGTCCGGGCGAGGATGGCGGCCCTGAGGTCCGCCGCCGTAGTGCCCGTGAACTCGGTCCACGCGGTCCCCACCAGGGCGGCGTGGTGCGCGTCGCTCGACCCGGTCTCGGCGACCTTCAGGATCTTCTCGTTCAGCCACTGCGCGCGCGCCGCGCGGACGCGACCGGCGTAGGAGGGGTTGCGCAGCTCGATGCCGTCGATGTAGCGGTCGTTCTCCACGCTCTCCGCGAGGTCCCGCAGGGCGCGCTCACCCACCGAGAAGGTGAGATAGGACAGCGGGTGGGGGACCACGGCGAGGCCGCCCAGCTCGTGCACCCGGGCGATGGTCTCTCCCAGCGGCCGCAGCATCGGTATCTCGTCCTCGACGAACAGCGCCAGCAGGTGCCCCGACCGGGTGGTCACCTCGATGCCCGGGACGACCTCCACCGAGGACGACCTCCGCGCCGCCAGGTCTCGCGCGGCGAACGACGCTCGGATGTCGTCGTGGTCCGTGATGGCGATGACGTCGAGCCCCGCAGCCTCGGCCGCGTCAAGCACTGCCTCCGGCGGCGAGAGCCCGTCGCCCAGGTCGGTGTGGAGCTGCAGATCGGCCCTGGCTCTTCTATCGGCAGCCGGCGCTGACGCGTCCGGCGGCCGAGAGGTACGGCTCCTCGCGGCAAAGCCGCTCGTCGCCCGATCGGACCCGGTCATCTCCACACCGGCTCGAAGACGGACCACTGCTCGGGCGCCCGGCGGACCCAGGGCTCGAGGGCCGCGGCCCACCGCCGCACGCCCTCGCGGACGTCCGCTGCGCGGTCCGCTGTCCGAGGCAGGCCGATCTCGGGCTCGATGAAGGCGTGGATCCGGCCGCCGTCGCGCACGGCGAAGCCCGGCACGAGCGCCGCACCCGTGCGCAGCGCTATGGCCACGTGGCCCGAGGGCAGGAGGGCCTCGCGTCCGAAGAACGGGACGCGCTCGCCGGAGCCGCCCATCGCCCGGTCCGCCAGGAACCCGACCACCCCGCCGCGGCGGAGCGCGCGGACGACGCCCATGGCGGAGCCCGTCTCGATCGTCCGAACACCGAGCGCACCGCGTGCCCGGTCGATGACGCGACCCAGGTCCCCGTGCTTCGGCTCGACCAGCACGGAGACGTCGAGGCCCCTGGCGGCGACGATCTGGCCGCAGAGCACCACCGGCCCGAGGTGCGCGCTGGTCAGGACCACGCCGCGGCCGCGGGCGTGCGCCGCGGCCAGGGACGGCCACCCGTGGATCTCCACGATCCGGAGGAGCTCCCGGTGGTCGAGCCGCAGGAGCCGGAAGGTCTCGAGGTAGTGCCTGGCCTGCTCCACGAACACGCGCCGCGTGAGGCGGGCGCGCTGGGGGCGGCCGGGCGCTATGACCGCGAGGTTGGAGTGGACCGCGGCGCGGGCCCGGGGCGACGCGAGGTAGGCCGCAGTCCCCGCCAGCTCGCTCAGCGGCCCGTCCAGCATCCCCGGGATGGCGGGGACGGTCCGCTCGGCGGCGCGCGACAGTGCCGCGGTGATCACGACGGCCGGCTTCCGGCCTCGGGCGCCCACATCGGCCGGAAGATGTACCACTGGTCCGGCCAGCGGCGGACGAAGCCCTCGAGCTGCTCGGCGATCTTCTCCGTGACCCGCTGGGACTCGCCGTCGCGCCGGTCCACGAAGATCGGCGGCAGCGCGATCCCGCGGAAGGTGTTGTCGCGCTGGCGCACGACCGCCGCGACGACGATGGGGGCGCCCGAGACCCGCGCCAGGTCCGCGGCCACGGTCGGGAAGCGCGTGGGCACGTCGAAGAAGCGCGCGGCCACGTTCTCGAACGCCAGAGCCCGCGGCCCCAGGTCCATCATCAGGCCGACCATCTCGTTGCGGCGGAGGGCCTGCAGGACCTTCCGGGCCGCGCCGCTGGGCGAGTGGATGTTGATGCCCTTGTGGGCCCGGTGGCCTATGAGCAGGTCCATCAGCCGCTGATTGTTGAGGTCGTCGGCGATGACGTTCAGCGGGATCTCGCCCGCGACGCGCGCGCCGCCGAGCTCGAAGTTGCCGAAGTGGATGCTGACGAAGATGAGTCCGCGGCCGTGCTTGGTGGCGGCGCGCAGATGCTCCATGCCCTCTATCTGCACCAGCCGCTCGAAGTCCTCGGTGCTGAGCTTGGGGAAGCGCATGATCTCGACGAGGTACTTCGCGAAGTTGCGGAACGACCGCCGCGCCGTGCTCGCGACCTCGCGGTCCCTCTCCGGCCGGCCCAGGACCACGGCGAAGTTGCCCTTGGCGATGCGCCGCTTCGCACCCCAGGTCAGGTACGCGAGCTCGCCGAGAAGTGTGGCGATCGGGTAGAGGACCGCGGTCGGCAGCCGCTGAGCGGCGGCCGCCGCGATCCTCCACACCCAGTAGCCCGCGCCGTGGAGCGCGCGGCTCGACATCTACGCCCTGGCCGGGACCCTGGCCGCGGCCTTCGCCGCGGTCCTCGCCGGGGCCTTCATGCTCTCGCCCCGCAGCGTCTCGTTGTCCTTCCCCGCGATGAAGGCCTCGACGCGCTCGCGCGCCAGGTCGTCGGGGATCTGCCGCGGGGGCGACTTCATGAAGTACGCGGACGGGGCGACGACCGTCCCGGAGAGGCCGCGGTCAAGCGCGAGGCGCGCGCAGCGGATCGCGTCGATCACGACGCCGGCGCTGTTGGGGGAGTCCCACACCTCGAGCTTCACCTCGACGTTGAGCGGGACGTCGCCGAATGTCGTGCCCTCCATGCGGATGTAGCACCACTTGCGGTCGAGGAGCCACGGGACGTAGTCGGACGGGCCGACGTGCACGTCGTCCGGCGGCATCTGGTACGGCAGCATGCTGGTGACGGCGTTCGTCTTGCTGATCTTCTTGGACTCGAGCCTCTCGCGCTCGAGCATGTTCAGGAAGTCCGTGTTCCCGCCGAAGTTCAGCTGGTACGTACGGTCGAGGCGGACGCCTCGGTCCATGAAGAGGCGGGTCAGGACCCGGTGGGTGATCGTCGCTCCGACCTGAGACTTGATGTCGTCGCCGATCACCGGAAGCCCTCGATCGGCGAAGCGCTTCTGCCAGTACGGCTCGGGATCGCCGCGCGCGATGAAGACCGGCACGCAGTTGATGAACGCGCAGCCCGCGTCCAGGATCTGCTCGACGTACCACTTCGTGGCTTCCTCGCTCCCCACCGGCAGGTAGCTCACGACGACGTCGGTCTTGGTCTCCTTGAGGATGCTCACGATGTCCGAGGTGGCACCGGGCGCCTTGGTGATGACCTGCGAGAGGTACTTGCCGATGCCGTCGTGGGTCATCCCGCGCTGGACCTTCACCCCCGTCTTCGGCACGTCGGCGAAGCGGTAGGTGTTGTTGGGCGTCGCGTAGATCGCGTCCGCGAGGTCCTTGCCGACCTTGTTCCGGTCCACGTCGAATGCCGCGACGAACTCGACGTCGCGGATGTGGTAGCCGCCGAGATCGACGTGCATGAGGCCGGGGATGCGCTCGCCTTGCTTGGCGTTCCGGTAGTAGTGGACGCCCTGCACGAGCGAGCTCGCGCAGTTGCCCACGCCGATGATGGCGACGCGGATCTTGCGGTCCGCGCGCCCGCGGGCTCGGCCGCCGTTCGCGCGGCGGGCCTGCCCGTTCGCGCGGGAGCCGTTGCCTCGGGCCGCGGATCGTTCGTTGGTCCCGCGCCGCGTGGTCTTCCTGTCGTTGGTCGCCATACGTCCTTCTTTCACCTGCTCGCGCGGCCGAGCGCCCGTGCGACGACGGTCGCGCGCTGCAGGAGGGTGATCGTTGCGAGCACTGCCACGGCGGCGACCGCCGCGACGAACAGCGGCAGCGAGCCCGTGAGGGCCCAGGCCGCGAGACCGATGAGGAGGATGACGAGCCGCGCCTCGCGCGGCGCGGGGCCGACCGTGGCGGCCACGCCCAGCGACTCGCCCTTCGCGCGCACGTAGCTCACGAAGAAGGAGGAGCAGAGCGCGACCAGCGAAGCCCAGAAGAGGACGCCGTCGCCGCGCGACATGCCGACCCAGGCCGCCGCGCCGAAGAGTGCGGCGTCGGCCAGGCGGTCCACGGTGGAGTCGAAGAACGCCCCCAGGGGCGACCCTCCGCCCGCCGCGCGCGCGACCGCGCCGTCGAGCGTGTCCGCGAGCGACCCGAGCGCGAGGAGCGCCAGCGCCTCGGCCGGACGCTGCACGGCGACCAGGACCGCGCCGGCCAGGGTCAGCAGCACGCCCAGGGCGGTGACGGCGTTGGCGCTGATCCCGAGAGCGCTGATCCGGCGGGCGACGGGCGCGAGCCCGCCGCGCGCCGCCCGCGCGGCCCGGTCGGGGACGACCCCGTGAGAAGCGCTCACTTGCCGGCCCCCGCGCCCTCGGTCCTGACGGTCCGCAGCGCGCCGGGCTCGCTAGGCGCGACCCTGTCGACTTGCACTGACGTCTTGTTCACCAAAGTCCGGAACCCGCGTTCGCTCATGCGCGTGAACTGCTCACGGTCGAACGAGCAGCGCACCTCGCGGCCGACCCGGACGGTCCTCACCACGCCGGACCGGCGCAGGCGGTGGAGGTGCCAGGTAAGGAGGGGCTGGCTGACTCGAAGGCGGCGCGCGATCTCGGACACCGTCTGCTCGCCCTCCGTGGCGAGGAGCTGCACGATGCGCAGGCGGGTGATGTCACCAAGAGCGCGGTAGTACGTCTTCAATTCGCGCAGGTTCGAACCACTCAGCAAGCTGCCGCTCTCCCCTTTAATGCGCTTAACGCGCACTTCTCGATCACGGATCCCGCTTCGAGGTGCCGCCTCAGGTGTTGCGCCGCCCCGAGCTGTAGACTTTAGCAGAACTTTATACGTGCTGGGGGAGTCGGATTTGCCGCGTCCTACTCGTGGCCAAGCGCGTCCTGCTCCTGAGCTCTTCGAACCCGCATCGTCGCGCGACAAGCCGCTCGCGGCGCGCATGCGGCCGCGCGACCTCGGCGAGCTCTTGGGGCAGGACCACCTGGTCGGCGAAGGCCGCGTGCTGCGCCGCGCCATCGAGGCCGGCCAGCTCCCCTCGTTCATCCTCTGGGGCCCGCCCGGCACGGGCAAGACGACCCTCGCGGCGATCGCGGCGCGGAGGGCCCGGGCGCGGTTCGTGGGTCTCTCGGCGGTGTCCGCCGGCGTGGCCGACCTGCGCCGAGTCATCGAGGACGCGCGCCGGCTCCGGTCCTCCACCGGCGAGGGGACGGTCCTGTTCATCGACGAGATCCACCGCTTCAACAAGGCGCAGCAGGACGTCGTCCTGCCGCACGCCGAGGAGGGCGACGTCGTTCTGATCGGCGCGACGACCGAGAACCCCTCCTTCGAGGTGATCTCGGCCCTGCTGTCGCGGACCCGCGTGTACACGCTGCGGCCGCTGACGGACGACGACGTCCGTACCATCGTGCGGCGGGCGCTGGTGGACGAGCGCGGGCTCCGCGGCGAGGTCTCGCTCGAGCCGGACGCGCTCGAGGTGCTGGCGGGCGTGGCCAACGGCGACGCCCGCGTGGCGCTGAACGCGCTGGAGCTGGCGTCGGA
>JBOGTE010000021.1:0-22229 GCA_050692015.1 Candidatus Limnocylindria bacterium | reverse complement strand
GCGCTGGCCTCGGCCGTGCGGTCGGCGAACGACGCCGTCCTACGGGCGGCGGAGGAGCGAGGGCGGCCGAACGCGGCCTCCACCATGGTGGCCGCGGCCGTGCGCCGGCGGCGCGTGGCGGTCGCGAACCTAGGCGACTCGCGCGCCTATCTCGTCCGGGACGGAGCGGCCCGTCAGGTCACCGCGGACCACGCGGGCGTCGTGCCGAACTCGATCACCCGGTTCCTGGGTGACCCGCGGGGCGTGGCCCCGGACGTCTTCGTCGAGGTCATGCGGCGCCGTGACCGCCTGGTCCTCTGCTCCGACGGCCTCACCCGGTACGTGTCCGCGGAGGAGATCGCCGCGGCGGTGCGCGGGCGGCCGGACCGGGCGGCGAAGGCCCTGGTGGACCTGGCGAACGAGCGCGGCGGCGAGGACAACGTGACGGTGGTCGTCTACGCCCCGACCTGGCGGAGCTTCGCACCGCGCCTCTGGGTCGTGCTGGTGGTGGCGCTCGTGCTCGTCGCCGTGATCATGGCTGCTGCAGCCGTGCTGTTCGCTGTGCCGGCGGTCTAGCTCCGCTCAGCCCGTCGCGGAACGAGGCGCGCGGCCCACGCGCGCAGCCGGTCGCGCTGGCCGTCGCGCAGGAGCAGCGTCATGCCCGCGAGCACCAGGAGCGCCGCGCCGAGGGCGACCGCGACCCGTCCGGCCGCGGCGGCCAGCGGTATGTCGCCGCCGAAGGCGGTCTCGCAGCGGAAGGCCGGGTAGAACTGGCATTCGTACTGCCACGTCGGCAGCACGAAGAAGACCGCGGCCTGGTCCGCGGCCAGGGGCTGGCCGGACACGAAGGGGTAGAAGAAGAGGAAGGCCCCGGCGGCGATGGCCAGGTACGTGGACACGAAGGGCGCGCGCCCGCGTTCCCACATTGCGGCGAGCGCCGCGGCGAGGATGAGCAGGTAGAACGGCAGCGCCGTGAAGAAGTGGTAGAAGAAGAGCACGCGTGAGATGGGGATCCACGGGACGTACTGGATGAGCAGCGCGAACAGCAGGAACGCGAGCGGGACCGACCGGGCACGCCACGCCGCGATGGCCGCCCAGACGACCGCGGCCAGGCCGCCCCAGAACAGGACGACGTTGCCGGCGTCGTAGATCACCGCGGTCTGGCCCCCGCCCGGCGAGCCGAGGTACCAGTACACCGGCTTCAGCACCAGGGGCCAGCTCCACCAGGGCGAGCCCGCGGGGTGCGGCGCGGTCAGCCCCGAGTGGTACCAGTACATCTGCTGGGTCAGCTCCACCAGGTTCCAGCCGAAGGGGAGGGTCGGGCCTCCGAACCAGGGCAGGTAGGCGCCGAGGTAGACCGCGGCCGGGAGGGCCGCGAAGAACGCCAGCAGGATCAGCGGACGCAGGGGCAGCCGCAGGGCGGGCCGCGCCGGCCAACGGGCGACCGGTCCGGCCAGTAGGTCGAACGGACCGCCCGTCCCCGGCCGCCCCCGGGCCCACGCGACCGCCGTCGTGCCGAGGGTGAAGAGCGCGAGGCCGGCGAGCGCGTAGGCCGCCACCCACTTGGACGCGAGGGCCAGCCCGAAGCAGACCCCGGCGACGAGAAGGTCGAGGTACGCGGACCGCCGCGGCCGGTGCGCGGCCACGACGAAGTACCAGCCCATGACGATGAACGTCGCGACGTACACGTCGTTCATCCCGATGCGCGCCTGCGCGAACATGGAGCCGTCCAGCAGCACCACGGCGCCGGCGATCGCCGGCGCCACCGGTGACGCGAAGAGCCGCCGCGCCAGCAGCACGACGAAGAAGGCGAGCACCGCGGCGAACGCGACCCCCGGAATGCGCCAGGCCAGCGCGTGGCGCCCGGTCGGGATCCGCTCCGTCGCGCCCTCTCCGGCCACGAGGACCTCGTCGCCCGTGCCGTCGATCCCCAGCATCGTCCCGCTCGCGGGGACGGCCGCGAACGGCGACATGCCATGCGGCTCGACCACGACCACCCCGCGCTCCGTCAGCGCGTAGAGGAGCTGGGAGCGAGGGACCAGCGCCAGAGCGCGCACATCGCCGGCCACGTCGGCGGTGCGCGGGTTCCGGAGGCTCACCGAGCCGCCGTAGCTCCCGCCGCCCGACCCGCCCTCGGCCGGCTCGTACCAGACGAGCGTCCCGGCGCCCAGCTCGGCGCCGATGACCCGGTCAGGCCCGCGCGCGTAGGCGAGCGCGCTCACCGGCGGGCCGCCCATGAGCGGCGAGCCCGTCTCGCGGCCGGTGGTGACATCGACCACGTGGATGGCTCCCGTCGGGTCGGCGACGTATACCTCGCTCGAGCCAGGCTTTGCCGTGAGCGCCGCGACCGGGATGTCCAGGACCACGGGCTCCGCGTCCGGGACCACCTCGAGGATCCGCAGGTCGTCTTGCGTCCCGACCACCGCGCGGCCGCCGACGACGGCGAATGACGTGGGCGGGCTGCCTCCGTGATCCACCCGTGGCCCGCCTTCGGTGCCGCTGACCGAGACCTGATCGACGGACCGACCGGTGAGGACGAACAGCCTCTCGCCCTCGAAGGCCAGCGCGCGGATCGGGCCCGTGAGCGGGCCATCGGGCCTGAACGACGCGACCGGCTCGAGCCTCACGGAGCCATCGGCGAACCCGTAGGCGCGCTGACCCGTGTTCGATACAGCGAACGCGGTCACGGGCTCGGGCCCGGTCGGGGGCGGCACCGTCGCCTCCACGCGGTCGCCGCCGAACGCGAGTATCCCGACCGCCATGATCTCCTTCGCCAGGTGCGGGTGCGTCCACTCGTAGGGCTCGCGCTGCGCGACGAGCTCGAACGCGGTGCGCGCGTGGTAGACCTCGTCGAAGTACATGTCGCGCGGGTGGTCGAGCCGGTAGCCGCGCGTCGCGATCACCGCCAGCGCCACCAGGAGCGCGAGCGCGACGTCGCGCCGGGTCGGCGCGTAGCCCAGGCGCAGGCCCGCCGGGAGCCGCCAGGTGCGGGCCGGCGGACGCACGTCACCGACGGAGTCGAGTCCCGGGACGGGTCTGAGGCGCGCCTCTCCTCGCGCCAGGTACCAGGCGACCGCGGCGGCGCTCACCATCATCACGAGCGCCAGCGCGATCTGGCCGGCCCGGCCGAACAGCGTCGCCTCGATCAGCGCCGGCGCGGCCACCTCGGTGAACGGGTAGCGGGTGAAGGCGAAGTAGAGCGTGACGAAGAACGCGACCGAGAGGACGGCGTAGGGCAGGCGAACGCGCGGGCGCAGCACCGCGAAGGGCAGGATCAGGGCGAAGGCCGGGAAGAGGTAGCGCTCGTGCGCCCGGGTGGGCAGGAAGTAGAAGGCCATCGCGGCGAAGGCCCCGGCCGCGAGGAACGCGGCGACGTCGCGCCGGCGCCAGAGGGGCAGGAGCGATCCGGCCAGACCGAGCGCCAGGAGCGCGCCGCCGATGACGAAGAAGCCGGCATCGGGCTTCCAGAAGTCGCCGAAGACCGACCAGACGTTGAAGGCGTAGAGGGACGTGTACGGGTACGTCTCGGCAGCCTCGCGCACCAGGTCCACGTAAGCGCCGGGCGTCATGCGGAAGGGGATCGCGAGGGCCAGCGCGACGCCCAAGCCCGAGCCGGCCACGAGCGCGAGCGGACGCCACCGGCGCGTCTGCACCAGCTCGATGGCCGCCGCGCCGGCGACCACCAGTGCCACCAGTCCGAACTGCGGCTTCACCATCCCCGCGACGCCGGCGAGCGCGCCCGCGAGGGCCCAGCGCCCTCGCCCGGCCGCGACGAGCGCGCCGAGGAACGGCAGCGCCCCCCACGCGTCCACCTGCCCCCAGAAGGGGCCCGCCAGGATCACGCCCGGCTGCGCCATCCAGATGCCGCCGGCGAGGGCGCCCAGGCGCGGACCCCCCGCGGGGGTCACCAGGCGCGCGACGAACACCGCGATGGCGATGTCCGCGGGGACCGAGAGCAGCTTCACCGCGAGGCGCAGCGCCTCTCCGTCGAAGGCCGCGCCGGCGAGCCACAGGACGTAGAGGAACGCCGGCGGGTAGTCGCTGAAGTACCCCGGCGCGTAGAAGCCGCCCGGACCGAGGGCGACCATGCGCTCGGCCCACGCCATGAAGGTGCCGACGTCGCTGGGAAAGCCCTGCCCGCGGAACACGACCAGGCGCAGGAGGACCCCGAGCGCGATCAGGGCCGAGAGGATCAGGGTCGCCTGGCGCGAAGCCAGACCGCTGTCCGCGCCGGGCGCTCGCGACGACATACCGAACAGTATCCGGGGAGCGGCCGGGCGGAATGAGCGGATAGCCTCACCGTGTGCCGAGATCGGATCGCTGGGTCGCCGGCTATCTGGCGGTCGGAGCGATAGCGCTCTACATCCTCTCCGGACTCGGCCACTCGACCGTGTACGACTACGACGCCCGGCTCGCGGACGCTCTGTTACAGCGCAGGTGGTGGGTGGAGGAGGCGCCGCCCTGGCTCAGCGAGCTCGTGCCGTGCGGCGAGGGCCGCTGGTGCGTGCACCTCGCTCCACTTCCCGCGTTCCTGGTCATGCCGTTCCTGCCCTTCTTCTCCGGCGGCACCGCGCAGACGGTCGCGTCCGCCGTGACGGGTGGCCTCATCGCCGCGCCCGTGTACCTGTCCGTGCGGCTGCTGGGCGCACCCCGAAGCCTGGCGGTGACGACGGTCGTCTTCACCATCGCCGGAACGACCCTGTGGCTGAACGCGTCGGACGGCCGGGCCTGGTACTTCGCGCACGCCGCCGCGGTGCTCTTCGCATCCCTCGCGGTGTACGCGGCGCTGGACGGACGGCCGGCCTGGCTGGTCGCGGGCCTGCTGGGTGCGGGCGCGCTGGCGCGGCTTCCCCTCTTCCTCGCGGCGCCCGCGCTCGCGCTACTGGTCGCGCGGCGTCGGGACGAACCCCTTCCGCGGGTGCTCCTCCACGGGGCGGCGGCGCTCGCTCCGTTCGTAGCCGCGCAGATCGGCTACAACCTCCTCCGCTGGGACGTCCCCTACGACGCGGGCTACGTGCGCCTGAACCAGCTCGAGCCCTTCAACACGCAGGGTCTGTTCAGCATCGCCAACGTCCCTCGACACGTCTACGCGATCCTCATGCAGGCGCCCGACTTCGTTGACGGCACCGTCTTCTTCGTTCGGCCGAGCTGGATCGGCACGAGCCTCGTCCTCGTGTCTCCGGCCGTCTTCTTCGCGGTGGCGGCGCTCGGCAAGTGGCGGCAGCGGCCCGAGGTGCCTCTCCTCGCGCTCGCCGCGGCCCTCGCGCTCCTTCCGGACGTTACGTTCGCCGCTGTCGGTTTCGCGCAATTCGGCTACCGGTACATCCACGATGCGCAGGCGTTCCTCACGCCGCTCGTCGCGATCGGGGCGGGATGGCAGGCGGGCGCCTGGCAGCGCCCGCCATGGACCTTCTTCGCCCTGGTCGCCTGGAGCGTCCTCGCGAACCTCTACGGGATGCTGGCGATCATCCACTTCGGGTACGTGCGATAGGGACCGCGGCTAGGCGAAGCGCTCGCGCACGAGGACCCAGATGGCCAGGAGCCCGTCGCGCGCCGTGATCTTCTTCCCCTGCGCCCAGCTCCGCGGGTCGTACCGGATCGGCACCTCGACGATGCGGCCGCCGCGCCGCAGGATGCGCGCGGTGAGCTCGGGGCAGAAGTCGAAGCCGCTCGCCCGGAGGTCCAGCGACCTCGCCAGATCCGTCCGCACGAGCTTGTACCCGGTCGGCTCGTCCGTGATCCACGTCCCGTACAGCAGCGAGGTGATCAGGCTCACGAGCCTCCCGCCCCAGTAGAACAGCACGCTGGAGTGCCGCCGGCCGCCCGAGAGCACGCGCGAGCCGAAGACCGCATCGGTGTCGCCCTCGAGATAGCGCGAGTACAGGGCCGGGATGTCGCTGGGGTCGTACTCGAGGTCGGCGTCCTGAGTGATGAAGACCTCTCCGCGGGCCCGCGCTAAGGCTGTCGATACGGCCGCGCCCTTGCCAGCGTTGCGCTCGTGGCCGATGACGGTGATGCCGTCCATCTCCGCGAGCGCCGCTCTGGTCCCGTCGGTCGAGCCGTCGTCCACGACGATGACCTCCTTCGGCAGGTCGATGGCGCGCACGCGGCGGACGATCTCGCGGATCGTCCGCTCCTCGTTGTAGACCGGGATGAGGACGCTCAGCAGCGGTGCCGACGTTCGCGGTAGCACCCAGGGAGGCTAACGGCGCCGGGGCTTCCGGCGACTCCCGCTGTACAGAGAGCCGTCAAGGCCTAAAGGAAGGCCGGCTCACTGCCAGTACCCGAATCGCAGGATCGCGATCGTCGCCGCGACGTTCAGCACGACCGAGAGGGTGACCGCCGCGAGGAAGAGGAGGGACGGGCGGCGCCGCCAGACGCCGCCGACGAGCGCCGCCCCGGCGCAGGCGAGCGCGACGAGGAACGGCTGCGCGTCGATGCTGTACCGGTAGCCGAACTGCGGCTGGCCGACGCTGCCGTACAGAAGGCCCGGCAGAAGGACCAGGACCGCGGCGAGGGCGGTGGCCGCTATCGCGGCATCCCGGCGGACCGCACGGAGCGCGGCGAAGGCCCAGACGAAAGCGGGGGTCGTGAAGAACAGGCCCATCCCGATGAAGCGCGGGCGCAGGAACCAGGGTGTGGCTTCCACGATGTCCGGCGGCTCCAGGAAGATCGCCTCTAGCTGCCGCGGCAGGTAGGCCGGCGAGAAGAGGCCGTGCGAGAAGAAGACGTCGCCCTGGATCAGGCGCGTGTAGCCCGTGTCGGTGACCGATCCCCAGCGCAGCAGGTCGTAGCCGAGGTACACGAGCGCGAAGGGAAGCCCCGCGAGGATCACGCGCGCCAGCACCGGCGCGAACGGCACCCCCGCCTTTCGCGCGGCCAGGAGCGCCAGGGCGGGAGCGGCGGCCGCGACGGGCAGCCGCGCCAGCGCTCCCAGACCGATCGCGGCGCCGACGAGCCACGGCGGCCCGCCGCGCGCCGCAGCCGCGAAGGCGATGGAGCCGAAGAGCATCGCCACCGAATGCGCGGCGAAGGGGGCTCGCGCATCGGCGCTCGAGAAGAGCAGCGTCGTGCCGAAGGCGGACAGCACCACGCCCGCGAGCGCCACCCAGCGCGGCGTGCCGAAGGCGCGCAGTCCCAGGTACAGCGGCCCGGCCGAGGCGCCCCCGGCGATCTGCGCCATGAGGCCCTGCGCCAGGGCGGTCGAGCCGCTCACCAGGAACGGCACGCTGAGCACCGCGGGGAGCGGCGGATGGACGACGCACCACCGGTCCGGCAGCGGGCCGGCCGAGGGCCCGCAGGGCACCAGACCGCTCAGCCACGACGGCGGCTCGACGAGCCACCAGCGCCCCTCCAGGAAGGCCGCTGCCAGACGCCCGTGGTGGTCGTGTGCCGTCTCCTCGCCCCAGCCGAACGCGACGTACGCCGCGGCCGCCAGGGCCGCGAGCACCAGGGCGATGCGCGCGTCCCCCGTCCGCATCCGCGAACGCTAGCGGATCCAACGGTGCGGATAAGAGCTTCGCCCGTACATCCGGCGCTCGTCCTCACCCGCGAGCAAGCTCGCGGTCTCGTCCTCGCTGGGCTCTAGGCTCCCCCGGAGTGGAGCGGCTGCCGAGCCTGACCTTCTTCTTTCCCGCGTACGACGAGGAGGCGAACGTCGAGGCGGCGATCCGCGAGGGCCTCGCCACGCTGCCTCGCTACTGCGACGACCTCGAGCTCATCGTGGTGGACGACGGGAGCCGCGACCGCACCGGCGAGATCGCCGACCGCGTGGCGGCCGAGGACGCACGCGTCCGCGTGATCCACCACAGGCCGAACCGCGGCTACGGCGGGGCCATCCGCTCGGGCCTGACCGCGGCAACGCGCGAGTACGTGTTCTTCAGCGACGGCGACCTGCAGTTCGACCTGGACGACCTGGCCCGGCTCCTCCCGCACGCCGCCTCGGACGTGGTGATCGGGTACCGCGAGAAGCGCGCCGACCCGCCCAAGCGCCTCTTCATCGCGTGGGTCTACAACCTGCTGATCCGCATCCTGTTCGCGGCGCCCTTCCGCGACGTCGACTGCGCGTTCAAGCTCTTCCGCCGCGAGGTCTTCCTGCGCGTGCCTCTCGCGCGCGTCCGCTCCAACGGGGCCTTCTTCTCGCCGGAGCTGCTGCTGGTGCTGCGCGCCGCCGGCGTCCGCATCGCGCAGGTCGGCGTCCGGCACTTCCCGCGGCGCGCCGGGGAGGAGAAGGGCGCGACGCTCCGGGTCGTGCTGCGCGCGATGCGCGACCTGCTGCTCCTGCGCGCGCGCCTCGTCCTACGCCGGAGGGATGGCACCGCCCTCGATGACCAGGAGCGCACCTGAGCCGCAGCTGACCCACGCGGGCGGCCGCTCGATCTCGTTGCTGACCCCGCGCGACGAGCCCATGGCCAGCGCCTCGTTCCGGAGCTGGTAGCGCAGCCCGCCGGTGACGACGCCGTCGGCGTCCCCGCCCACCGGCAGGAGCGTCACGACCTCGCCGGTCTCTCCCGCGAGCTCCAGGCGCTCTCCGCCTCGGAGCAGGCGCATCGTCATCGGCCCTCGCACCAGGCGCACCGGGATGGCCACCGCGTCCCGCGCCAGGAGCAGCGTGTTGGCCATGGCGTGGTCGATCCGCGGGCCGCCGAGGGCGCCGACGACGACCACCTCGTCGGCCCCCGCGCCGATGGCGCGGTCCAGCGCGATCTCGGTGTCCGTGCGGTCCTTCTGCCGCGGGTGGGGCTCCACGGATCCTCCCGCCGCGGCGATGCGCTCGCGCGCGCCGGGAGGCAGCGAGTCGAGGTCGCCGACGACGAGCTGGGGCGCGATGCCCCACCTCTCGAGGTGGACCGTGCCGCCGTCCGCCGCGATCACCAGGTCCGCGCCGCGAACGTGCGCGACGTCGCCGGGATCGACCTCGCCGTGCGAGACAACGACCGCTCTCACCGCTTCTCCAGCCTCCAGATGTCCGCGTGGCTCTCGCGCCTGCGGATGACGCGCGCCCGGCCCTTGTCCAGCAGCACGACCGCGGGCCTCACGTGGTGGTTGTAGTTGGAGGCCATCGCTACCGCGTAGGCACCCGCGCCCGGGACCGCGAGGACGTCGTCGCGCCGGGCGGAGGGCAGCTGGACGGAGCGGATCAGCAGGTCCCCGCTCTCGCAGTACTTGCCGGCGACCGCGACCTCCTCGTCCGGCGGCGCCATGGGGCGGCCCGCGATGACGGCGGTGTAGGCGGCGCCGTAGAGCGCGGGACGGATGTTGTCGCCCATCCCGCCGTCCACGGACACGAAGGTGCGCACGCCCGCGACGCGCTTGGTGCCGACGACGCGGTAGAGGGCGACGCCCGCGCGGCCGACCAGCGAGCGGCCCGGCTCGAGGTAGATGGTCGCGCGTAGGTCGTCGGCCGCGCGTACCGGCTCGCTCACCGCTCGGGCGTAGGCCTCGAGGGACAGCGCCCGGTCGCCGCCGACCAGCGGCGCGGCCAGCCCTCCGCCGACGGCGATCTCGCGAACGGGTGCGCCGGTGGCCGACCTCACCTCGCGCGCGAAGGCCACCAGCGCCTCCGAGAGCTCCCGGTACCGCTCGGGCTCGTGCAGCTGCGTCCCGAGGTGTGCGTGCACGCCGACGAGGCGCAGGCCCGGTACGGCCGCGATCGCGCGCGCCTGGGCCAGGGCATCGCCCGTCCCGAGGGGCGCGCCGAACTTGCTGTCGAGGGCACCGGTCCGTAAGAAGGGATGCGTGTCGGCCGTGATCCCCGGCGAGACGCGCAGCCACAGAGCCTGGGGCGAGCGGCGGCGGCGCACCAGGCGCGCGAGGGCCGCTATCTCGTCGGCACCGTCCACGGCGATACGGCCGACCCCGGCGCGGAGCGCGGCGCGGAGCTCCTCGTCGGTCTTGGCGTTGCCGTGCAGCTGGATGCGGGCGGCCGGGAAGCCGGCCCGCCGCGCGGCCATGACCTCCCCGATCGACGACGCGCTCGCGTCGGCGCCGGCGCGCGCCAGGATCGCGGCGACGCCGAGCAGCGGGCAGGCCTTCACCGCGTAGGACACGCGCACCGGACGGAACGGCCGGAAGGCGCGCTCGTACGCGCGGTAGGCCTCTCGGACCGTCTCGGTGTCGTAGAGGTAGAGCGGGGTCCCGTGCCGCTCGGCCAGGCGCACGAGGTCCACGCCGCCGACGCGCAGGCGGCCCTCTGGGCCGGCGGCCGTGCGGAGGGGCCAGACCTCCGGCGCGAGCGGTGCTGCTACAGCCAAGCGAGGACGAGACCGCGAGCTTGCTCGCGGGTGAGGACGAGCGCCGGATGTACGAGCGAAGCTCTTATGCGGACCGCTGTGGCGGAGGGGGGTCATCGGAGCGGCGCGAGCGGGGCTCGTCCGGAAGGCTGTTGATGAACTCCCGGAACACGGAGAGCTCGTGCTCTTCCTCGTCCTGGCCCTCGGCCGCGATGGAGGAGCGCTCGAACACCTCGCGCGCGACCAGGATCCGGGCGTCCACGCGCACGGCGAGGGCTACGGCGTCTGACGCGCGCGAGTCGATCTCGATCTCGCGGTCGCCCACCTGCATGAACACGCTGCCGTGGAACACGCCGCTGCCGCTCCCGTCCTCGACGAGCTCCTTGACGACGACGCGCGTGATCTCGGCGCCCAGCTTGCGAAGCATCTCGACCATCAGGTCGTGCGTGAGCGGCCGCTCCGGTGGCTTGCCGGCGACGGTGCAGGCGATGCTGAAGGCCTGATCCGCGCCGATCCATATCGGCAGGAGGCGCTCGGCATCACGGGCCTGGAGCAGAACGACATGCTGGCCCGTGAGCACGTGCACTCGCACCGATTCGACGACGCACGGGACGTACATCGGAGAGGAGATCGTAGCACCGGGGTCCCGCCGCACCGCGCGCCTGCTCGTGCGTCGATCAGCGCCGCCGAGGGTGCGAGAGAACGGCGAACACGAAGCCCGACACGAATCCGGTGACGTGAGCGGCGTAGGCGACGTTGGCGGTCGCCTCGTGGGCCCCGATCCGCATCAGCGCGGCCCCGGAGAGGACCTGGACCACGAGCCACAGGCCGATGACGAAGATGGCGGGGAGGGTCACGACGGTGATGAAGATGCCGAGGAACACCAGCGTGCGCACGCGCGCGCCCGGCGAGAGGACCAGATACGCACCGAGCACGGCGGCGATCGCCCCCGAGGCGCCGACCATCGGCCCCGCTGCGACCAGGCCCTGCCCGACCGCGGCGAGCGCGCCCGAGGCGAGGTAGAGCAGGAGCATGCGCCCCGAGCCGAGACGGTCCTCGACGTTGTCGCCGAAGATCCAGAGGTAGAGCGTGTTGCCCAGCACGTGCAGCCACCCGGCGTGCAGGAACTGGTGGGTGAAGAGCGGCAGGAAGGTCATCGCGTCCATGTCCCCCGCCCGCAGCTGCGCGACGAGGCGCGCCCAGTCGAAGGACCAGCGGTCGTAGAACGAGGCGAGGGCCGCGGGCCGGTCGAGCAGCGTGAGCGTGTAGACCCATACGGCCGCGATCGCGAGCAGGAGAAGCCGCGTCACGACGGCCGGGTGCCGCGTCCGCTCCAGGTCATGAAGGGGGATCAAGCGAGGGTCCGGCTTTGCCGGCCCGAGCGAGTCCGCAAGCAGCGGAGCGTGCGGCGAGGCCGCTGGCCGAGCGCGAGAAGCGAGCGCGGGATCAACGGACGGTGCTGGTGGCGACGACCTTCGAGCCGTGGATCGTGTACGCGATCTGCTGGCCCTCGGAGACGAACATCGCGGCGGGCGGTGGCAGGCGCTCGGGGAGCTCGAAGCGGTCGATCTCGCGGCCGTCACGTCCGACCTGCACCACGGTCCGCGCGTCGGCGTCGAGGAGCCAGATCCAGCGCTGGCTGTCGATGGCCTGCAGCCCCGTGGCCCTCGGCGCCTCTCCGACCCACCGCGGCTCGAACGGGAGGCGCGTGAGGACGGGGTCGATACCCTGGCGCCGGTAGCGCTGGACGGCGCCGTCGGCCGTCAGGATCCAGATGTCGCCGTCCACCGCGACCGCGCGCGCGGTCTCGGCCGGCAGCGGCTCTGGCAGGAACGCCACGGGCCCCTGGAGCACGCCTTCGAAGTCCGGCTCGTAGCGCCAGAGCTGCCCGCTGGGCCCGTCGAGCACGTACACGTTGCCCACGAACGTCGCGATGTCGGTGACGCCCTTCCACGTCTCGGTGCCGGGCAGCTCGAGCCGGTCGAGGGTGTTGCCCTCCGCGCGCCACACCGCGCGCCCGTCGTCCACCGTGAGGAGGGCCTCCTCCTGCGCGACGACGCTGAGCGGCGTCCCCACGCCGTCCTGCCCGCGCTCCAGCACGGTGCCGGCCGTGACCGGCTCCCCGTGGATGCGCCAGAGGCGCCCCGCGCCGGGATCCGCCGCGTAGAGGCCGTTGGGCGTCTGCGTCAGCCGCACCGGCGCGGCGCCGGGCGCCACCGTGGCGAGGTCGAAGATCACGTTGTTCAGGCGGTCCTGCAGCACCGCGATCTCGGCCTGGAGCTCGGCGACACGGTCCGCGTCCGCGGCGGGCGAGCCGGACGCGGACTCCAGGCGCGCGGTCGCGCTGTCGAGCCGCTCCCACGCGCGGGTCAGGTCCTCGCGACCGAAGAAGCTCCGCGCCGAAGCGATGTCCGTCTCTACCCCCGCGACCGCGATCCGGAACTCGTTGACGACCTGGTTCTCCTGGTAGTCGTTCACGACCGCGGCGCCGATGCCGGCGGTGACCAGCAGCAGCATCACGGCCAGCAGGCTGGTGATCCGCTGGAGCCGGCGCGAGCGGGTGCGCGCGCTCTCGGGCCGGCGGGGCAGCTCCGGACGGCGCCTGGGCATGAGCTCGAGCGCCACGGCGACGGCGCGGCCCAGCGCCCGCGAGAGAGGCACGAGGACCGCGGAGACCGCGGCGCCGACCCTGGGCCGGTGGCGCCACAGCGGATCGAGCTTGGAGCGGATGGTCTCCGCGATGACGACCTCGTCCGCGCGTGCCACCTCGGGCCCGGACGCGAGCCTGGCCGCCGCCCCCGACGACGCCGCGATCTCGAGGAATACGGTCGCGTGGCTTCCGCGCACCTCCTCCGCGACCGCGCGGTCCCGCACGCTCTCGGCCGCGGCGCGCGGGTGCAGCGTGATGGCGGCGTTCTTGAGCGTGTCCGCGCCCAGCGTCTCCACCACGCTCCCGCTGGCCAGGATGACCGTGTCACCCGCGACGATCGCCTGCCGCCACACGAGCGGGAGGAGATCGGGCTCCGCACCGAGCGACGCGGCCCGCCGCGTGGTGGTGCGGTGTACGAAGTCGGCCAGCTCGCCGGGCTCGTCGCCCGGCAGGAACAGCCGGGCGTGCCGCACGAGGAAGACCTGCGCGGCGCCGATGCGCGCCGCGTAGAGCTCGTTGTTGACGATCACCGCGCATGCGGCGTGGAGCGAGACGCGCCCCCGCAGCTCGCGCAGCTGCTGGGCGGCGTGGCGGTTCGCCTTGCGCAGCGCGCGCCGCAGGCCGACCTCGACGCCCGCGGAGAGGTCGTAGTAGTACTCGTGGCGGGCGACCTCGAGGACCTCGGCCGCGATGTCGCGGCCGCGGTGTGAGGGCGGATCGACCTCGCACAGCAGGTAGGCGCGGCCCCGCGTGCGGAGCGTGGCTCCGACCTCGGGCTCGTACGTGACGACGACGTCGCGCCCCTCGCGGCCCGCCCCGGTCGAGCCGACGGTCGTCGTGAAGCTCGCCGGACGCATTCCTCGTGAGTCTAGGTGTGTGGTCGCGCGCGCACGGCGCCGCTATGGCTCGGTGGGCAGGACCACGCGCGGATCGATCGGCTCCTCGCCCTGGCTCACCACGAAGTGGAGGTGCGGGCCGGTGGTGACGCCGGTCAGGCCGACAGCGCCGATGCGCTCCCCTGCCTCGACGACGTCACCGGCGCGGACCGGGGGAGGCGCCGAGGTGTCGTCCAGGTGGCCGTAGAGCGTGACGTGCCCTTCCTCGTGCGCGATGACCACGACCATCGCGCCGCCGGCGATGTGCCCGACGAACGCCACGCGGCCGCGCGCCGCGGCGCGCACCGGGCTGCCCAGAGGCGCGGCGATGTCCAGCCCGTCGTGGAAGTGCGGATAGCGGAGGCCCCTGTAGGTGCGCGGGGGCTCCAGTACGAGCCCGCTCGGCCCGAACTCCTGCGTGACGCGGCCCTCGAGCGGCCACGTCCAGCGGTCGGCGGTGGGAAGCTCGACGCCGGACCGCCGCGCGATCTCGGCGATCAGCTCGTCGGTCGCCTGGCTCTCCCTGGCGTTCGCCTCGGCCATGTCGCGCAGCAGCGCTATCTCGGCTTCGCCGACCGCGCGCTCGCCGGCCGTGGCCGCGGCGGCCAGCGCCTCCGCGCGCGCGGCGAGATCCTCCAGTGCCTCCTCCTTCGCGGCGACGGCCTCGCTCAGGGCAACGAGCTCCGCCTCCTGCTCGGCCATCGCACCCCGCTCGCGCTCGAGGTCCGCCTCGAGGCTCCGCAGCTCTCGGACGACCTCGTGCTCCTGCTCGGACAGCGCGGCGAGTCCGTCCATGTGGACCACCACGTCCACGACGGACCCGCGCCGGAGGAGGACCTCGAGCGCGCTGGTGCGCGAGACCCGGTACGTCTGCTCGAGCAGTCGCTCCAGGACGATGCGACGCTCGTCGGCCTTCGCGCGGGTATGCGCGGCCCGCAGCACAGTGGTCTCCATCTCGTCGCGAAGGTGCCGGGTGCGGCCCTCCAGGAAGTCGCGCTCCGCCAGGGCCAGGCGCTGCTGGGCCAGGATGCGCTCGAGCAGCGACGTCGCGGCGATGACATTCCGCATGAGCTCGGCCCGCGCCCCGGCCGCGCGCTCGAGCTCCTCCGCCACCAGGGGGTCGCTCGGGTCGGCGCTCGGAGAAGCCGTCGGTGTCGCGGACGGCGAAGCGGTCGCGGAGGGAGCGGCGCTGGGCGTGGGGCTGGCGTCGGGCGAGCCGGTGGGGACAGGTGAGGCGGGCGGGGTCGGCGTCGGGTCGTCGGCGAGAGCGGCCTGCGGCGGCGCGACGACCGTCAAGGCGAGCGCCACCGCGGCGACGCCGAGGAGCCGGGGCACGCCGCTAACGTAGGTTGTGACCCCTCGCTGGAGCGGCGGGCCCCGGGGACGCTCAGGGCCCGCTAGTCCTCCCGCCGCCCGATGAGGCGCCGGGTACGGCGCGCACCGCCGTGATGCCGCTCCGAGGCGACGAAGCGGCCAGGCCCGCGAGGAGGTCGCCCTCACGCAGGCGGATCTCCGACGCCCATGCTGACGTTGGTACTGCGACGACCAGGGTGGTCCCGTCCACGCGGAGCGCCCGCGTCGCCTCCGCGTCGGTGCCGAGCGTCTTCGCCGCCACCGCGGGCCACGCGCGGACGGCGTCGATGCGCGCGACGTCTGTGGCGATGCCGAGGCCGCGCAGGAGCTGGTCCACGACCCGCGCGACCGGCCGCAGGCCGCGCCGGCTCATCCGACCTTGCCCCGGCTGACCGGGATCACGGCGGCCCGCTCGCGCAGCGCCGCTGGAAGGCCGGCCGGGAGCGCCGAGGTCACGAAGGCCTGAGCGTCCAAGGGGAGCGACGCGACCAGGCGCTCGCGGCGCTCCGGATCCAGCTCTGAGAGCACGTCGTCCAGCAGGAAGACGGGGACGGACCCGGTGCGCTCGCGCAGCCAGGAGGCCTCCGCGAGCTTGAGGGCCAGCACCACAGAGCGCTGCTCGCCACGCGAGGCGAACGACGGGAGGTCCCGGCCGCTGGACGTGACCGCCAGGTCCTCGCGGTGCGGGCCGACCAGAGTGGCTCCCTGCCAGCGCTCCTTCTCGCGCTTCTCCTCGAGCAGACGCGAGTACGAGGCCGCGCGCTCGTCCTCGGTGTCACCCTCGGCCGGGCTGGCGTACGCGACATCGACGCCGTGCTCCCCGCTCTGGCGCAGGGCGGCGTCCTGGAAGGCGGCCCGGAGCTCTCTCACCGCTTGGATGCGCCGGAGCGAGACCGCGGCCGCCAGCCGGCAGAGCTCGCGGTCCCAGAACTCCAGTTCGTCGGTGCCGGGAGGGCCAGGAGCCGCGTCTCCCTCACCCGGCTGGTCGCGCAGCGCCCGCAGTAGGGCGTTCCTCTGCTCGAGGACCCGCTGGTACTCGCGCACCGCTCCGCGGTGCCGGCGCTCGACCTGCGCGATCATCGCGTCGAGGTACCTGCGCCGCGCGCCGGGAGCCTCGGTGAGAAGGTCCACGTCCTCCGGGAAGAATGCGACCACCACGATCTCGCCGAGCGCGTCGTCGGCCCTCTTGGCGGCGCCGTCCAGCAGGTACCTGCGCGGGCGCCGCCTCTCGCCCGGGACCGGAGCGAAGAGCTGGATCTCGACGCGGCGCCGGTCGTCGCCGCGCTCCACCGTCGCGACGACCCTGGCCATGGCCGCGCCCCAGCGGACCATCTCGCTGTCGTCGCGCGACCGCGGCGAGTCGCCTCGGGCCAGGACGTGAAGGGCCTCCAGCACGTTGGTCTTCCCGGCGCCGTTGGGGCCGACGAGCACCGTGACCGCCGGTCCCGGCGCGACCTCGGCGGCCGCATAGCTGCGGAACTCCTCCAGGTGAAGTGTCATGACCCGCACCGCTCAATGGTCCCCTGGGCGCGCAGACCGAGGCGCTGAGGCGGGGCCGAAGGGACGAGGCCCGGCACCCAGGCCCGAGGGAGGGCTTAGCCCGACCGAGGGTTCAACCAGGTATGCGGAGGGGCATCACCACGTGCAGGTAGGAGCTCTCGTCCTCGGTGACCTTGATGACGCCGGGCGCCAGCGGGCCCCCGAGCTCGAGCTTGATCTCCGGCGCGGCCAGGCTCGTCAGGGCGTCCTGGACGAAGCGGCTGTTGAACGCGATGGTCGTCGGCTGACCCTCCACGCTGGCCTCGATGCGGCCGGTGTTGTCACCGACCTCGGCCGCGGTCGCGCTCACGACCAGCGGTGTGTCGCTGGTCGGGTCGATCTGGAAGCGCACGATGTTCGCGGCGTCGCGGGCGAAGTATGAGGCCAGGCGCGTGGCCTTCAGCAGCTCGTCGCGCTGGACGATGACCGTGGTCTGGCTGGAGGAGGGGATCACCTGCCGGTAGTTCGGGAATTGCCCCTCGATGATCCGCGAGACCAGGTCCACCTCCTCGGTGTGGAAGATGATCTGGCTCTTGTTCGGCGTGACGTAGATCTCGACCGGGTCGTCCACGTCCTCCAGGACGCGCTCGACCTCGAAGAGGCTCTTGGCCGGGATGATCACCTCGAGCTTCTCGGACACGCGTGAGAGCAGTGGACCCCGACGAACTGAGAGGCGGTATGGGTCGGCGGCCGCCATGACAATCTCTTCCCCTTCGAGGGTCGTCAGAACACCGGTGAGCACGGGCCGGCTGTCGTCGGTGGCGGCGACGAAGGCGACCTCGCGGACCATCCGCCGCAGTACCGACTGCGCCATCCGTGTGGTGGCCTTGTCGGGGATCCCGGGGATGAGCGGAAACTCCTCCGCATCGAGGCCCTTGAGGTTGGCCTCGAAGGGGCCGCTCTTGATGTGGACCGTCTTGGTGCGCACGTTCAGAGAGAGCTCGATGGGCCCCGGCGGTAGCGAGCTGACGAAGTCGGTGAAGAGCTTCGCCGGCACGGTGATGGAGCCCTCGTCCTCGACCTTGGCGGCCACCCAGCAGTTGATCCCCACCTCGAGGTTCGTGGTGGTCACCTTCAGCCGGCCCGCCTCGGTCCGCAGGAGGACGTTGCTGAGGATAGGGAGCGTGGTGCGGGTGGAGACGCCCCGGCCCGCGACCTGGAGACCCCGGATGAGGTTCTCCTGGAGACAGGTGAGCTTCACGCGGACCCTCCCGTCCTGGTGGATAGATATATGTATGGATACGCAGCCGTAGCAGTAGCGCTGTGGAACATAGGGCCTAGGCCAACGCGTCGCATCGCAGTGCGGCCCGGCCCATCCCGCCGGGTGTGGACGGGCTCTGGGATCGCCTGGACAGCGCGGACCAGATCGTTGCTGTGGCCGACGATCAGCTTCGCCGAGAACATCTGGCCTGGGGGTGTTGTCCACAAATGGGGGCCGTTGTCCACACGAGCAGGGGCCTTATCCACAGAAAACGGCCATATTTCCGCCACCCGCGCCTCCCGCCGGCCAGCTGCTACTCCGCGTACAGCATCTCCCGCAGGGAGCTCACCTCGCGCCGAAAGTCGTCGTTGTCGGCCATCTCCCGCTCGATCTTGTCGCAGCCGTGGAGCACCGTCGAGTGGTCTCGCCCACCCAGGGCCTCGCCGATCCGCAGGAGCGGCGCCTCGGTCTCCTCACGCATCAGGTACATGGCGACCTGGCGCGGCAGCACGATCAGCTTGTCGCGGGCCTTGCCCCGCAGCTGCTCGATGGGCACCTGGTAGTAGCGGGCCACTATCTCGACGATCTTGTCCGGGGCCAGCGCCTGCCGGCGCGGGTTCTGGAGGATCTGCTGGACCATCTGCTGGGCGAGCTCGGTGGTGACCGGGACCGCGTTCAGCGTCGCGTAGGCGACGACCCGGGTCAGCGCCCCCTCCAGCTCCCGCACGTTCGAGACGATCCGCTGCGCGAGGAAGTCGATGACCGGCGGCGGCACCGCCCCGCCCTGGGCCTCCGCCTTGGTGCGGAGGATGGCGATGCGCGTCTCCAGGTCGGGCTGCGAGATGTCGGCGGTCAGGCCCCACTCGAACCGCGAGCGAAGGCGCTCCTCCAGGCTGGCGATCGCCTTGGGCGGGCGGTCGCTGGACAGGACGATCTGCTTCCCCTCCTCGTGGATCGCGTTGAAGGTGTGGAAGAACTCGTCCTGGGTCCCCTCCTTGCCGGCGATGAACTGGATGTCGTCGATGAGCAGGACGTCGATCCTCCGGTAGCGGTCGCGGAACTCCTCCTGCTTCTGGCCACGGATCGAGTTGATGAACTCGTTGGTGAACTTCTCGCTCGTCGCGTACATGACCCTCTTGCGGGGGTGCCGCGACATCACGGCGTGCCCGATGGCGTGCATCAGGTGGGTCTTTCCCAGGCCGCTGCCGCCGTAGATGAAGAGCGGGTTGTACGAGTGCCCCGGACGCTCGGCCACCGACAGGGCCGCGGCGTGGGCCAGCCGATTGTTGGAGCCGACGACGAATGTCGAGAAGGTGTACCTGGCGTTCAGCACCGCGGATGGCTCCCGCCGCTCCGACGGCGCCGGGGCGGGGCCGGAGCTCGCCGGTATGGACGGGCGCATCCCTGCCGCGGCCCGTGACGACGCGGCGGTGCTGGCCGGCGCGGTGATGAACTTCACATCGACGGTCCGCCCCACGATGTGCTGGAGCGCCGCCCTCACCTGGCCGCGGTACTTGCTCTCGAGCCACTCGCGGGCGAAGGCGTTCGGCACGCCGACGCAGAAGACGTCGTCCTCTTCGGAGACGACGGTCGTCTCCTTGAACCAGGTGTCGAAGTTGGCTTTGGTCAGGCCGACCTGGAGCTCACCGAGCGCGGCGGCCCATATCTCCTTGACGCTGCGGCGGCCCTCTGAGCGTTCTGAAGCCACGTGTGCCCTTCCCATCGTTCGAGCAGTCCGAATGCGACGTCCCCACACCGGAAGGATCGCGAGAGAGCCGCTCTGCTGACACGCTCCCCTGGAAGCGCGCGAACTATACCCCAGCGAGCACCCGCACCCCACCTATAGAATGACCTTGACCGAACGCGTATCCATCGGGGCGGCGGGCGGTCTCTTTCCGACAGGCATCCAGCCGAGAGGGGATCCGACGTGAAGCGTACCTATCAGCCGAAGCGACGCCGGCGCGCGCGCGTCCATGGCTTTCGCGCGCGCATGAGCACGACCGGGGGCAAGAATGTGCTCGCGCGTCGCCGCGCTCGCGGCCGCAAGCGGCTCACCGTCAGTCGCTAGCGCGCTTATGCGCGCGGAGCGGCTCCGCCGCACCCGGGACATCGAGCTCGTTCGTGCCGGGGGTGCGCTCACGGTCGACGCGCACTTCACGATCCGCTCGAAGCCGAACGGCCTCGGCGTGATCCGCCTCGCCGTCGCGTCGCCGCGTGCGATCGGCACCGCCGTGAGACGGAATCGCGCCCGTCGCCGCGTGCGCGAGGCCATCCGGGCGCTCCTTGCCCCTCGCCGCGCGGCACCGGGGACCGACCTGCTGGTCGTCGCCCGCGCTCCCGCGCTCGTGGCGGCGCCCGCGGAGCTGCGCCGGGCGATCGCCGGTCGCCTGGAGACCCTTCTGGGGCCGGAGGGGGCGTGAGGACCGTCGTACTGGGGGCGCTGCGCTGGTACAAGCGGGCCCTCAGCCCGCTCCTGCCGCCAGCCTGCCGCTACACGCCGACCTGCTCCGAGTACGCCACGGAGGCCGTCGAGCGGCACGGCGTGCTCAAGGGAGGCTTCCTGGGGGTACGGCGCCTTCTTTCCTGCCACCCCTTCGCACGCGGCGGGTATGACCCGGTGCCGGGCCCGGGAGAGGAGCGGCCGGCATGACCGAGATCTGGAACACCTTCCTGGTGCATCCGCTCATCAACCTGCTCGTCGGGGCGTTCGGGGTGCTGGCCGACTTCGGGCTCGCGATCGTCCTCGTCACGGTCGGCATCCGTTTGATCCTGTATCCGCTGTTCGTGACGCAGATCCGCTCGATGCGCTCGATGCAGGAGGTCGGTCCCGCGCTCGCCGAGCTCAAGCAGAAGTACGGCAAGGACCGCCAGCGGATGGCCGAGGAGCAGATGAAGCTCTATCGCGAGCGCGGCGTGAACCCGGCGATGGGCTGCCTGCCGCTGCTCCTCCAGATGCCCATCCTCTTCGGCTTCTACGCCGCCATGCTGCAGATGACCTACGGCCTCGGCGGTGGGTTCGGCGGTGAGCTCGCGCCTCTGACGGGCGCCCAGTTCGAGACGATCCGCTATCCCTTCATCCCGAACCCGCTCGGTCCTAATGACGCCCTGGACCTCACCGCCAGGTGGCTGCCCTGGCTTCCCGAGGGGCTGGGGAATACCGACCCGCTCTACATCCTGCCGGTCCTGGCGGGCGTGACTCAGCTCGTCGCGTCGCTCATGGCCCAGCCCGCGGTGCAGCCGAAGAACCTCGAGCCGCAGGCCAAGATGATGCAGTCGATGGTCTACTACTTCCCGATCATCACCGTCGTCATCGCGGTGGGGCTTCCAGCGGGACTGGCGGTCTACTGGGTCGCGACGACGGTCTTCCAGATAGTTCAGCAGTACTTCGTGACCGGGTGGGGACAGCTGGCGCGCTGGCTTCCATTCCTCCGGGCGATCCCGACTCCGGCGGACAAGAGCCTCGCGCGCGGTCAGCGTGAGGCCATCGCCGAGGTCGAGCGTGACATGGGCGGCGAGCCCCCGAAGGACGAGGCGAAGGACGAGGCGGAGGGGAAGGCCGAGGACGAGCCGGTGGCGCCGGGGGCCGAGCCCCGCGATGTGGGCCGGCGCCGCGGCCGCCGGAGGCGCAGGCGATGAGCCCGATCCGTGGCGACGAGTTCACCGGCCGCACCGTGGAAGAGGCGATCGAGCGTGGACTGCGCGAGCTCGGCCGCCGCCGCGACCAGGTGGACATCGAGGTCCTGGCCCGCGGCAAGCCCGCGAACATGCTGGGCATGGGCGGCGAGGACGCCCGCGTGCTCCTGTCGTACGAGGAAGTGGAGTCGGACGAGCCCGAGCCCCTGGTGGACGAGGCCGAGGTGCCCCGCCGCCCGCCCGAGCCCGGAGCCCCGTCCGAGGAGGACGAGGAGCCGGCGCGCGCTCTCGGCGAGGAGCTGCCGATCGGCGCCGAGGTGCTCACGGGGCTCCTCGAGGTCATGGGCGTCGAGGCCGAGGTCAAGATCGAGCAGATCCCGGGGCGCGAGGGGGTCGAGGTGAGCGGCGCCGACCTCGGCGCCCTGATCGGCCGGGGCGGGGAGAACCTGGTGGCGCTGCAGCAGGTCGTGTCGGCGATCACGTCGCGCCGGGTCGGCCGGACGGTCCACGTGCCGGTGGACGTCGAGGGCTACCGCCTGCGGCGCGAGGAGCATCTCCGCGAGGTGGCCCGCCGCGTCGCGGAGCGCGTGCGCGCCAGCGGCCAGGCCGTGACGCTCGAGCCGATGCTGGCCTACGAGCGCCGCGTGGTGCATCTGGTCGTGCAGTCGGTCGGCGGCCTCCGCACGGAGTCGGTCGGGAACGAGCCGAACCGGCGCGTCGTGATCAGCTCGACCGCGGCCGGTGCCCGCGGGCCCGTGGGCCTGGGC
>JBOGTE010000020.1:0-22580 GCA_050692015.1 Candidatus Limnocylindria bacterium | reverse complement strand
CGGCAGGACCTTCCAGGTGGTCTCGACGACGATGCCGAGGGTGCCCAGCGATCCGATCAGGAGCTTGTTCAGGTCGTACCCGGCAACGTTCTTGACGACGCGGCCGCCCGACCGGGCCAGTGTCCCGTCCGCCAGCGCCGTGGTCGTCCCGATCACCAGGTGCCGGACGCCGCCGTACCTGGTGCGGTTGAACCCGTTGCTGTTCGCGGCGACGACGCCGCCCACCGTGGCCGAGCCGGCGTGCGGAGGGTCGAGCGGCACGCGCTGGCCGCTCGCCAGGAGCGCGGCCTGCAGGTCGGCGAAGCGAGTTCCCGCGCGCACGGTGACGGTCAGGTCGGCGGGGACGTGATCGACGATGCCGGTGAGCGCGGTCGTGTCCAGGACCGCGTCCGCGGAGAGCAGCTCGCCGAGGTACGACTTGGTGCCCGCGCCGCGTACGCGCAGGGTGCGCCCGGCACGTACCGCCTCCGCGATGGCGGCCGCCAGGGACCCCGCGTCCGCCGGCCGGAGCACGGCCTCGGCCGCCACCGTCACGAGCGGCGCTTCCGGAGGTCGAACTCGCGGCAGCGTGAAGGGGTGGGGAAGAGCTTGCCCGGATTCATGAGCCCCGCCGGGTCCCAGGCCGTCTTGACCCGCCGCATGGCGGCGAGGTCCTGTTGTGTGAATTGAATGGGCATGTAGCAGTTCTTCTCCATGCCCACGCCGTGCTCGCCGGTGAGCGACCCGCCCGCGGCGATGCAGGCCTCGACGATCTCGAGACCCGCGGCCTGCACCCGCTCGAGCTGCCCGTCGCCGGCGCTTCCGTCGAACAGGATCAGCGGGTGGAGATTGCCGTCGCCGGCGTGGAACACGTTCGCGATGCGCACGCCGTAGCGCTCGCCGACCTTGCGCACGTGCCGCAGGATCTCCGGCAGCCTGGTGCGCGGTATCACGCCGTCCTGCACGTAGTAGTCGGGGGACAGCCGGCCCATGGCGGCGAAGGCGCCCTTCCGGCCGGCCCAGAGGCGGTCGCGCTCGAGGGCCGTGGCCGCGACCCGGACCGCCGTGGCCCCGTGCGCGCGGCAGATCCCCTCGATGCGCTCGCGCTGGTCGTCCAGGCCCTCGCGCGGCCCATCGACCTCGGCCAGGAGGATCCCGCCCGCGTCCAGCGGGTACCCCGCGCCCACCGACGCTTCGACCGCCTCCGTCGCCAGCTGGTCCATGAGCTCGATCGCCGCGGGGACGAGGCCGGCGCCGATGATCGCGGTCACCGCCTCGGACGCCTGGTCCATCTCCGGGAACGCGGCGAGGATCGTTCGCCGGTCCTCGGGCAGCGGTGTGAGCTTCACAGTCACCTCGGTGACGAGACCGAGGGTGCCCTCGGATCCGACGAACGCGCCGACCAGGTCGTAGCCCTCGTCCTCGAGGGCCTTGCCGCCGACGCGCACCACGGTCCCGTCGGAGAGCACGACCTCGAGGCCCGTCACGTGGTCGGTGGTGACGCCGTACGCGAGCGTGTGCGGACCGCCGGAGTTCTCCGCGACGTTCCCGCCGAGGGTGCAGGCCTTCTGGCTGGACGGATCGGGGACGAAGTGCAGCCCGTGCGGCGCCGCGGCGGTGGAGAGGTGCAGGTTGATGACGCCGGGCTGCGCGACGGCCCGGAGGTTCGCCGCGTCTATCTCGAGGATCCTGTTCATCCGGTTGAATGAGACGACCACGCCGCCGAAGACCGGGATGGCCCCGCCGGAGAGCCCGGTCCCGGCGCCCCGCGCGACGATCGGGACGTGGTGCTCCGAGCAGAAGCGCGCCAGCTTCGCGACGTCGGCGGTCTCGCTCGGCAGCACCACGGCGTCCGGTGTCGCGGTGTCCACGGCGCCGTCGTACTCGTACAGCTGCATGTCGTCCGGCTGCCAGAGGACCTTGTCGTCGCCCAGCAGGGACGCGAGCCGCCGGCCGAGGTCCGGTCCGCGCAGACCGGAGACGACCGCGTCCGCAACGGTCACGCTCGCGACGGAGCGTGGTCCCGCATCGCCTCCGCGAGCTCGGCGGCGGAGCGGCGTAGGAGCGGTGCGAGCTCGGCCGCCCGCTGGCGCGTGAGGCGGCTCGCCGGCGCGGAGAGGGAGATGGCGGCGACGGGCGAGCCGACCGGCCCCACAGGCACGGCGACGCACCTGACGCCGTCGTCGTACTCCTCGTCGTCGATGGCGTAGCCGCGCTCGCGGATCTCGTCGAGCGCGCGGCGGAGCGCCGGCCGCTCGTCGATGGTCCGCATGGTGAAGGCCCGGAGCTCCAGGCGGTCGAGGAGGGCGTCCCGGCGGTCGGGCGAGAGCCAGGCGAGCAGCGCCTTACCGGCGCCGGTCGCGTGCAGGGGGACGCGGTTGCCGATCTGGGTGAAGAGCCGGACCACCTGGGGGCTCGGCGAGGTCTCGATGTAGACGGCGGCGATGTCGTCGAGCACGACGAGGTTGGAGGTCTCGCGTGTCTGCTCGGTCAGGGAGCGCAGCACCGGCCGCGCGCGGTGGCGCAGCTCGTTGAACCGGGACCGTCCCTCGGCGAGGGTCGTCAGCTTCGCGCCCGCGAAGTAGCGGCTGGTCTCGGGGTTCTGGCGGACGTAGCCGCGCCGGAGCAGCGTGTTCAGCAGGCGGTGCACCGTGCTGACGTGGAGCGATGTCCGGCTCGCGAGCGACGTGATGGACACCTCGCCCTCGGAGGCCGCGAGGGCCTCGAGGAGGTCGAGCGCCCGATCGACCGACTGGACCGAGCGGCGTGCCACCTTTGCCGGAACGGGGACCGGGCCGCGAGTCGTCATCGCCATGACTTTCATCCTCCGCAACCTTCCCTGCGCCTAGCGAGAGCATAGCGAAGGCGGCTGCCTATGCTGGCCACATGCCCGTTGACGCTCCCAGGGCGCTGTTCACATGACGGAACAGCGCCTCGAAACGCTCGCTGCCCTGGCCGCGGCACTGCCGGCCGCTCCGGGCGTCTACCTCTTCAAGGACCGCCGCGGCCGGGTGCTGTACGTCGGCAAGGCCGACGTCCTGCGCGACCGCGTGAGGAGCTACTTCGGGCCGAGCCTCGACGTCCGGCACGTCCGCATGGTCGAGCGGGCCGAGCGGGTTGACCACGTCACGACCGGCAGCATCGCCGAGGCCTACCTCCTCGAGGCGAACCTCATCAAGCAGCACCGCCCCCGGTACAACATCCGGCTCAAGGACGACAAGTCGTATCCATACGTGAAGGTGACCCTGGGGGAGGACTTCCCGCGGATCCTCCGCACCCGGCAGCTCGGCGACCGGACCGCGAGGTACTTCGGCCCGTACGCGAACGCCAAGGCCGTGGACGACACGCTCGACCTGCTCCAAAAGCTGTTCCCCTACCGCACCTGCAAGCTGACCATCGTCGCGGACGGCGACGAGCGGAAGGGGCGCACCGTCCCGCCCTCGGCGCTCCCCGGCGGGCGGCCCTGCCTGCTCTTCCACCTGAAGCGCTGCACCGCGCCCTGCGTCGGGAACACGACGGCGCCGGAGTACCGCGCGGCCATCGAGCGGAGCGTCCTCTTCCTCGAGGGACGCTACGAGCCTCTGGCGCGCGAGCTCCGCGGCGAGATGCGCGTCGCGTCGGAGGGCCTCGCCTTCGAGCGCGCGGCCGACCTGCGCGACCGTCTTCGGGCGATCGAGCGGACCGTCGAGCGCCAGGAGGTCCACGCTTACGCCGGAGACGACATCGACGTCTTCGGCGTCGCCGTGGAAGGCGGCGACAGCGCGGTGCAGATCTTCCGTGTCCGGGACGGCAAGATCGTGGGGCGGGACCACTTCTTCCTGGAGGGCTCGGAGGGGGCCGCGCCGGGGGAGGTCCTGGCGTCCTTCCTGCGGCAGTACTACTCGTGGGCCACGCCGGGCGCTTCCGATGCGGGCCCCGCCGACGGCGCCAAGAGTCCCATCCCGCCCGAGATCTCGTCGCTGGTGGAGATGGCCGAGGCGGCCGACCTGGCGACCTTCGCGGAGGAGCGCCGCGGCGGACGAGTGCGCATCCTGGTGCCGCAGCGCGGGAAGAAGCGCCGCCTGGCCGAGCTGGCCATGCAGAACGCCGAGGCCGCGCTACAGCAGGAGCGCGTGCGCTGGATGGCGGACCGCGGCAAGACCGACGAGGCTCTCCGCGAGCTCCACCTCGCCGTGCGCGAGCACCTCGAGATCGAGGGTCCGCCCAGGCGGATCGAGTGCTACGACGTCAGCCATGTCCAGGGCACGGATGTCGTCAGCTCGATGGTCGTGTTCGAGGAGGGCCGCCCGGCCAAGGACCAGTACCGCCGCTTCAGGTCTCACGTGACGGACCGGAACGACGACTTCGCGAACATGCGCGACACGATCCGCCGTCGATTTGCGCGGTCAACTGAGGCGGGGAAGGACTCGTGGCCCCTCCCCGACCTCATCGTCGTGGACGGGGGGAAGGGCCAGCTGAACGCGGCGCGCGCGGCCCTCTCCGACCTCGGCCTGCTGGGGGTCCCGATCGTCGCCCTCGCCAAGGAGAAGCGCCTCGCACCGAGCGACGGGGGCGCTCGCGTCAAGCCGGAGGAGGTCTTCGTGCCGGACCGCTCGGAGCCGGTGCCCGTGGCTCCCGGCAGCCCCGCGTACCACCTGCTGCAGCGGATCCGGGACGAGGCCCACCGCTTCGCCGTCACCTACCACCTGAAGCTTCGCGGCCGGCGCGCGGTGCGCTCCGCGCTCGACGAGATAGAGGGTGTCGGCCCGGCCCGCAAGCGCGCCCTGCTGCGCCGGTTCGGCTCGGTGAAGGGCATCCGCGAGGCGTCCGCCGAGGACGTGGCCGCGGTCGCCGGAGTCGGGCGGGGCCTCGCGGAGCGGATCAAGGCGGCGCTCTAGCCGGCAAAGTCGGCTTTCCTTTACGCGGGGGACAGTGTTCCCCCGCCGGCACCCCCTCGACCGGGCGGTTCATCGATGTGAGAGATCGGCTACACAACGGTGAGGTCGCCTTGACGATCGATGAGGTGGAGCGCACAACGGTCACATGAGCGAGCCAGCCGTCATCGGCCGCTGCCCGATCTGCTCGCAACAGCTGCGGGTCGTCCGCCTGGAGTGCTCCAGCTGCGGCACCCGGCTCGAGGGCAGCTTCTCCCTGGGGCGCTTCCACTCGTTGTCCGCCCAGCAGCTGGAGTTCCTCGAGGTCTTCGTACGGGCCCGCGGGAACTTCCGGGACGTCGAGCGCGAGCTGGGCGTCTCGTACCCGACGGTCCGCGCGCGCCTCGACGCGATCATCCGCGCGCTCGGCTTCCAGGACGCCGTCGAGCCGGACCGCGAGGCCGAGGCGGAGCGCCGCAAGGAGATCCTTCGCGAGCTCGCCGAGGGGCGCATCGCCCCCGACGACGCCGCCGCGCTTCTGGAGGGTGGGCGATGAGCGAGCGACACGAACGCGGCGACGATGCGGACGACCTGGAACGCGAGATCGATCGCGAACTGGAGGACGTGACCGACGAGGTCGAGCGGGAGCTCGCGAGCGAGACCCGCGAGGCGCAGCGCGAGGCGCACCGGATCGAGCGGGACGCCCTGCGCGAGGCGCGCCGGGCCGCGCGTGAGGCCGACCGCGAGGCGCGTCGCGAGGGCCGCCGGGCGCACCGCGTGGGTCTGCTCGGCAGGACCCTCACGATCGAGACGGAAGGCGGGCGGGAGGAGAGCGAGCTCGTCGAGAAGCGCTTCGTGGTCGAGGCCCTTCCGAAGCTGCGGATACGGAACGTCTCGGGGGACACCTCGGTCACCGCGGGCGCCGCCGGCGAGGTGATCGTGCGCGCACGAAAGCGCGTCCACGGCTGGAGTGAGGACCGCGCGAAGCGCCTGCTCGAGAACGTGGAGATCCGCATGGAGCAGCGGGGCGACGAGATCCTCGTCGAGCCGACGCTCTACCAGCAGGAGCGCGGCTGGCTCGACCTGTTCCGAGGGGGGCGCGTGGCGGTGGACCTGGAGGTGACGGTGCCGCGCGAGGCCCAGATCGACGCGACCACCGTCAGCGGGCCCCTCGCCCTCGAGGGCACGCGCGGACCCATCGAGGCGCGGAGCGTCTCAGGCGGGATCGACGTCCGCGACGTCCAGGGACCCATGCGCCTACGCACCGTGAGCGGCGAGTGCCGCTGCATCGACTACGCCGGCCAGGTGGAGGCGAACTCCGTGAGCGGGGAGCTCCGGTTCGAGCGCTCGCGGATCCGCCGCCCGGACATCGTCACGGTCAGCGGCGAGGTCCGGCTCGACGGCGCGCTGGTGCCGGGTGGCGAGGGCGAGGGAGACGGTCGCATCAAGACGGTCAGCGGGGATGTGGAGCTCACGCTCTCCGAGCCCTCGGTCGATCTCGACTTCCAGACCCTGAGCGGCGACGTTGAGGTGGACGCGCCGAACGCCACGGTCGAGAAGCGCGGACGGCGCGAGTGGCACGTCGCGGTGGGCGGTGCGGGCGCGCGCGTGAAGGTCAAGACCGTCTCGGGGGACCTGACCATCCGCCGCTCGGGCCAGGCGCGCCCCGCGGCCGCGGAAGCGCCGTCGCAAGAGGCGATGCCCATGGGCGCGCCCGCCGCGGCGGGACCCAAGGGCGACGTGCTCGAGCTGCTGCAGCGCGTCGCGCGTGGCGAGCTCAGCGTCGAGGACGCCGCCAGCTCGCTGGACCAGCGGGGCCGCTAGCCATGCCGAGCGAGGAGGGCCGCCAGGTCCTCGAGCTCCTGGCGCAGCGCAAGATCGACCCGGACCAGGCCTACCGCCTGCTGCGCGCCCTCGGCGACATACGCGAGGGGACCCCCGTGCCGGGCGGCCCGCCCCGGCCACCCGAGCCGCCGCCGCCCGCGGAGCCGCACGTCCCGGGACGCGGCCGCACGCTGCGGATCCGCGTGACCGAGCGCGGGAAGCAGAAGGTGAACGTGGCCATCCCCCTCGCCATCGCCAGGATCGGCAAGATGAAGCTGGGAGCGAGCGCCCTCGTCCGCGGCCACCTCTCGAAGTTCGGCCTCGACCTCGACGAGCTCCTCAAGGAGGTCGAGACCGCGGGGCGGATCGTTGACGTGAACGACGACGAGGGCCGCGTCGAGATCTTCGTCGAGTGACGGAGCCCGCGGTCCGGATCCAGGCCTTGGTCAAGGAGTTCGAGAAGGGCCGCCGCACGATCTGGCAGCGGCTGCGGCGCGAGCCGGACCGCCGCGAGCGGTTCCGCGCTGTGGACGGCATCGACCTCGTCGTCGAGCCCGGCGAGATCTTCGGGGTCCTCGGCCCGAACGGGGCGGGGAAGACGACCACGCTGAAGATGCTGTCCACGCTGCTCGAGCCGACCAGCGGCGAGGCCTACGTCCTGGGCATCGACGTCCGCGAGCGGCCCCGCGAGGTCCGCGCGCGCCTCGGCGCGATGCTCTCGGGCGAGCGGAGCCTCTACTGGAAGCTGACGGCCCGCGAGAACCTCGAGTACTTCGCGGCCCTCTACCACGTCCCGCCCCGCGAGACGCGCCGGCGGATCGACGCCGCGCTCGAGTCGGCGAAGCTCACCGACCGCGCCGAGGACTACGTGGAGCGGTACTCGACCGGCATGCGCCAGCGGCTGGCCCTTGCGCGTGCGCTGCTGCCCGATCCGCCGCTGCTCATCCTCGACGAGCCGACCGTGGGCCTCGACCCGCAGGCCTCGCGCGACCTCCGCGAGCGGGTCCGCGACCTCCAGCGACAGGGCCGCACCGTGCTCCTCACGACCCACTACATGGAGGAGGCCGACCAGCTCTGCGACCGGATCGCCATCATCGACCACGGCCGCATCGTCGCGCTCGACACGCCCCAAGCGCTGAAGCGGAAGCTTCCTGCGACGAAGGTGGTCATGCCGATGGTGGTCGGCCCGAGCCTGGAGGATGTATTCATCTCGATCACCGGGCACGCGCTGCGCGAGTGAGGTGGCTTCGCGGCGACGTCCGCGCGTTCGTGGCCGCGATACGGAAGCAGCTCCGCGAGACCAGGCGCTACCCGATGCTGCTGCTCGGCTCGCTGTTCTGGCCGATCCTGCTGCCCTCCATGTACGTGCTGATGGGGCAGGTCTATTCGGGCGGTGGCGATCCCCGGGCGCTCGGGGCGTTCGCCGAGCGCAGCGGCATCTCGGACGTGACCGGCTTCGTGTTCGTGGGGTTCGCCATGTACATGTGGCTCAGCATCATCCTGTGGGGCCCCGGTACGGCGCTCCGCCAGGAGCAGATGCGCGGCTCGCTCGAGGCCGTCTTCCTGACGCCCGCGTCGCGGCTGGTGGTGCTCTTCGGTCCGCCGCTGGGCACGCTGTGGGTGATCCTCTTCCAGTTCCTGGTGATGGGTCTCGCGCTGTGGCTCCTCTTCGGCATCGTGCTCGACCTCGCCGCGGTCGCGCGGGCCGTCGTCGTCCTGGTGTTCGCGGTCCCCGCCCTCTACGCGATCGGCTCGCTCTTCGCGGCGGCGGTGCTGCGCTACGGCGAGATCGGCCCGGCCGTGCACTTCGTTCGCGGTGCCCTGGTGCTCGCGTGCGGGATCACCTACCCGGTCGTGATGCTGCCCGGATGGGCGCAGGCGGTCGCCGCGGCTCTCCCGCCGACCTACATCGTCGATGACCTCCGCCGCGTCCTCCTCGCCGGCGCGACCCTCGAGGGCGTGGCGCCGGACCTCGCCGTGATCGCGCTCCTGACGGTGGCTTTCGGGGCCGTGGCGATCGGGATCTACCGCTGGACCGAGGGGTACGCCCGGCGCACGGGCGCGCTGGGGCGGTACTGATGAGGGAGCTGCGAGCGGCGCTCGCCGTCGCCCGAAGGGATCTGCAGAACATCGCCCGGTACCGGCTGTGGATACCGTCGATGGTCTTCAACCCCCTGTACCAGGCGATCGTCCCCGGCTTCCTCTTCGGCGCGTCGTTCGCGGTGGGCGGGCGGCAGGTCGGGCTCGAGAGCTCGCTCGGGACGACGGACCTCGCCGGATTCCTGTTCATGGGCGGGGTCGTGAGCGGCATCGCGAACGTCTCCTTCTGGACGGTCGCCATGGCCCTGCGGAACGACATGGACCAGGGCGTGCTCGAGCCCTCCTGGCTGACGCCCACGCGGCGCGAGACCCTCGTGCTGGGCCGGGCGCTGGGCGGCCTCGCGATCTTCCTGCCCGTCCAGGCCGCGCTCTTCGCCATCGGGATCGCGTTCTTCGGACTGCGGACCGGCGTCGAGACCCTGTGGGCGGTGCCGGCGCTGCTCGTCGCGCTGGTCGGGCTGGGAGCGGTCGCCTACCTCATCGCTGGAGCTGTGCTGGTGGTCCGGGAGGCGAACTTCCTCGTCGATACGCTGAGCTTCCTGTTCGTGATGGTCTCGGGTGTCGCCTTCCCGATCACTGTGCTGCCCGGGGTGGTCCAGCCGGTCGCCGCCCTGCTGCCCTCGACCTGGGCCGTCGAGATCCTGCGCTTCCACGCGATCGGCGCGCGCACGGTGGTCGATCCCATCGTCGCCTACGCGGCCCTGGTCGCCACCACCGCGCTGTTCGTGCCCCTCGGCCTCTGGGCGTTCCGCTCGGCCGACCGGTGGGTACGCGTGCACGGCACGATCGCCCAGCATTGATTAGAGTCCCGGCAAATGGGCTTCCTTCTCACGACCCTGGTCACCGCGGCGTCCCTTTGGGTCGCCGACTTCTTCATCCCGGGGATCTTCTTCGAGCCGCCTGCCTACACCGCCGACGCCCAGCTGAACTACTGGATCGCCCTCGGGCTCGGGGCGGTCGTCCTCGGCGTGCTGAACGCGGTGGTGAAGCCCGTCCTCTTCATGCTGTCCCTGCCGATCACCTGCCTGACCCTGGGCCTCTTCATCATCGTCCTGAACGGCCTCATCCTCGTGCTCCTCTCGCTCATTCCGTTCGTCGGCTTCCGCGTGGACGGCATCCTCTCGGCGATCATCGGGGCGGCGGTCGTGAGCATCGCCAGCTTCCTGCTCCAGCGGGTCGTGCCCAGCTAGCGAACGCCGCGGGCTAGGCTTCCGGCAGTGGCGCACCCCTTCATCGTCATGACCGGGCTCTCCGGGGCCGGCAAGAGCGTCGCGGTCAAGGTGCTCGAGGACCTCGGCTACTACACGCTGGACAACGTCCCGCCCGGCCTCATCGGTGACGCGCTGCGGGTCACGGGCGAGGGCGGGTACGCGAAGGTCGCGTTCGTCATCGACGTGCGCAGCGGGCCGCTCTTCCAGGACGCCATCGCGGTGCTGGAGCGGCTCGAGAAGGAGGGCCGCCGGCCGCACCTCCTCTTCTTCGACGCCTCCGACGAGGTCCTGCTGCAGCGCTACAGCGAGACCCGCCACCGCCATCCGCTCGAGACGCCGGGGGGTGTCGCGCCGGGGCTCGCCGAGGAGCGGCGGCTGCTGGTGGAGCTGCGCGCGCGCGCGGACAAGGTGATCGACACGACGCACCTGTCCGTGAAGGACCTTCGCGACACGCTCCACTCGCTCTACGGCGAGGGGAAGGCCGGCATGCTCGTGCAGGTCACCAGCTTCGGGTACAAATACGGCCTTCCGCCGGGGGCGGACCTGGTCTTCGACGTCCGCTACATGGAGAACCCCTTCTACATCCAGGAGCTGCGGCCGCTCTCCGGGAGCGACGAGGCGGTGCGCAGGTTCGTGCTCGGCAACCCCGCGACCAAGGAGTTCCTCGGGGCCATCGTCCCGTTCCTGCGCTCCACGATGCCGCGCTACGAGCAGGAGAAGAAGGCGCACCTGAGCGTGGCCTTCGGCTGCACCGGCGGGCGGCACCGCTCGGTGACGATCGCCGAGGAGGTCGCGCGCGCCGTCAAGGAGTTCTGGCCGGGCGAGATCACGCTGGAGCACCGCGACCGGGACCGGGCGGACGTGCGCACATGACAAGTTACCGGGGGGCTCCGCCCCCCGAGAACCCCCCGCTCGGGCGTCGCCCGCCCCCCGAGAACCCTCCGCGCGTGCCCCGGCCGGCCCCCGAGGACTCCCCAAGCCGCCGCTCCCGCCTCGTCGTCGGGAACTGGAAGATGAACCCTCCGGTGCTCCCCGAAGCTCTCGCGCTCGCGCGCGCGGCGGCGGCGATCGACCACGGGGTGGTGACGGTCGGCGTCGCGCCCCCCGCGCCCTGGCTCGTTCCCGTGGCGGATGCCCTGCGCGGATCGGACGTGCTCCTCTTCGGGCAGGACGCCCACTGGGAGGAGCAGGGCGCGTTCACCGGCCAGACCTCCGCGCCGATGCTGGTGGGGATCGCGAACGGCACGATCGTGGGCCACTCCGAGGTGCGGCGCGACCAGGGCGACGACGACGAGCGCGTGGCGCGCAAGGCGGCGGCGGCGCTCCGGAACGGCCTCCGCGTCGTCTACTGCCTGGGCGAGTCGCTGGCGGAGCGCCAGAGCGGGAAGACGGCCGACGTGATCTCGCGACAGGTTCGCGAAGGGGTGGGCGCGATCGACAGGGGCCTGCTCTCCACGGCGGATGGGGTGTGGCGCATCGCCATCGCCTACGAGCCGATCTGGGCGATCGGGACGGGCGTGCCGGCCACAGGCGCTCAGGCGAGCGAGGCGATCGGCATCGTGCGCGCGCGGCTCGACGAGCTCGGCGTCGATGCGGCCGCGGTCAGCATCCTCTATGGCGGCAGCGTGTCGGCCGCCAGCGTCGGCGAGTTCGCCCGCGCCGAGGGCGTCGATGGCGCGCTCGTGGGCGGCGCCTCGCTCAAGGCGGACGAGTTCGCGGCCATCGTTCGCGCGTTCCGTTGAGGTACCGCCCCGTCGTCCTCTGCGTCCTGGACGGGTGGGGGATCGCTCCGCCCGGACCGGCGAACGCGGTGACGAGCGCGCGGACGCCGCTGATCGACGCCCTCTTCGCGCGCTACCCGCGCGCGACCCTGGCCGCGAGCGGGCGCGCCGTCGGGCTACCGGACGGCGTGATGGGGAACAGCGAGGTCGGGCATCTCACGATGGGCGCGGGCTACGTGCAGTACCAGGAGCTCGTCCGCGTCAACGACGCCATCGCGGCCGGCAGCTTCTTCCGCAACGAGGCTCTGGTCGCGGCGGCGCGCGCGGTGCGCGGCGGCGGAACGCTGCACCTCCTGGGACTGCTCTCGACCGGCGGCGTGCACGCGGACCTCGCCCACCTCGCCGCCCTGGCCGAGCTGGCCAGGCGCGAGGGCGCTCATGGTCTTGCATACCACTGCTTCCTCGACGGGCGCGACATGCCTCCCCGCAGCGCCCTCGAGCTGCTGCCGAAGGTGGGCGTGCCGGTCGCGACGGTGCACGGCCGGTACTGGGCGATGGACCGGGACAAGCGCTGGGACCGTACGGAGCGGTCCTGGCTGGCCATCGTGGATGGCGTCGGTCCGCGCGTCGCCGATCCCCAGGAGGCGGTGCGCCGCTGCTACGAGCGCGCCGAGTGCCGCGACGAGCTGCTCGAGCCGGCCGTCGTCGGCGAGGGCGCCCCGGTGCGCGACGGCGACGCGGTCGTCTTCTTCAACTTCCGGCCCGACCGCGCCCGCCAGCTGACCCTCGCGTTCATGCAGGAGGGCTTCGACGGGTTCGCACCCAAGAGACGGCCCAAGGTCAGCGCCTTCGTGACGCTCACCGACTTCAAGCTGGGGCTGTCGAACGTCGCGGTGGCGTTCCCGCAGCAGCCGCTGGTGCCGCTGGCGGAGGTGCTGGCCGAGCGAGGCCTTCGGCAGCTGCACACGGCGGAGACGGAGAAGTACGCGCACGTGACCTACTTCTTCAACGGCGGGCGCGAGGAGCCGTTCCCCGGCGAGGACCGCGTGCTGGTCCCGTCGCAGAAGGTCGCGACATACGACCTGAAGCCCGAGATGAGCGCCGCCGAGGTCGCACGGGGGCTGGTGGAGCGCATACGCGGCGGCGCCCACGACTTCGCGGTGGTGAACTTCGCCAACCCCGACATGGTCGGCCACACCGGGGACATCGCGGCCGCGAAGCGCGCCATGGAGGTGACGGACGAGTGCGTCGGCCTCGTGGCGGACGCTGTGCTCGCGGCCGGCGGGTGCATGCTCCTCACGGCCGACCACGGCAACGCCGAGCAGATGCGCTTCCCGGAGGGCGGCGTGAACACGCAGCACACCACCAACCCGGTTCCGGCCGTCCTGGTCGGGGCGGGCCTCGAGGGCGCGCGACTGCGCGACGGCGAGCTCCGGGACGTCGCGCCGACGCTCCTCGAGCTATTCGGGATACCCGCGCCCGACCGGATGACCGGCGCTTCGCTGCTGGCGTCAGTGTTCCGTTGAGCACCGAGGCTTCGCCGCGCGCGACCGGCTACGCCTGGCTCGCGCTCCGGGGCACTGCCGGCCTCCTCGCGGTGATCGCGATCATCCAGTGGATCGACGCGCTTACCACCGGGCGCCCGGTCCTCTACGGCGAGGGTGCCGTCGCGAGCGCCGCGCTCCTCTTCCGCGACGGTGACCCCTACGGCGACGTGCCGGGACGCTTCGTCGCGGCCAACTACCCGCCCCTCTATCTCTGGCTCGCGTCGTTGGGCGATCCGTTCCACACCGGGCGCGCCGTCACGATCGCCAGCGCGCTCGCCGTCTCCGTGCTCGTGTGGTGGCGCGCGAGCGGCCTCGACCGCGTGCCGCGTGCGGCGCTGACCCTCCTCTGGCCGGCTCTCGTGCCGGTCGCCATCTGGGGGGCGGCGGTCAAGCCGGACATGCTGGCCGTCGCCCTGACCTTCGGCGGCGTGGCGGTCCTGGAGCGGTCGGTGCGTGCGGGATCCCCCGCGTGGTCCGGCGCAAGCGGCCCTCTGCTCGGAGGCGCACTCCTCGCGCTCGCCGTCTGGGCGAAGCCGACCGCGCTGCTGCCGGCGCTCGCCGTCCTGGGGCTGGTCGCGGTGAGCGCCCGTCCCGTGTTCTGGCGGTCCGCCGTCGGCGCGGCCGCCGTCGCCGCGCTGGCGCTGGGACACGCGGCCTTGCTCGGAGCCGGCGACGTCTGGCGGCACGTGGTCGTCTGGAACGCGCTGCCGTGGAGCGCGGAGCAGGCGCTGCTGCTCGCGGTCCTCGGCGCGGCCACCCTCGGGATCCTCCTCGCCGCTGCCTCGCTCGCCGGCGCGTTCCGCGGGATCGCGCTCGCGTACCTGCTGGGTGCGGGCGGCGTGGCGCTGCTCGGCGGCCGTGAGGGCGCGACGGTCAACTACCTGCTCGACCTCGGCGCCGCGACCGTGTTCGGCGTCTCGGGCGTCGCGGCGCGTCTCGGCGCGTCGGCCGGCTTCCCTCTGGCCGGCGCGGCCCAGCTCCTCCTCGGATTCGCGGTGCTCGCCCCTTTCGGGATCGTACCGGGACGCGACGGGGGCACCGGCGCGTGGGGGCCCGCGGAGCGCATGGAGGTCGTCCGCTCGCTGGAACGGGACGAGCCGCACCTGGTCGAGGACAGCGGCCTGCTGGTCGCGAACGGGATCACGCCCGTGATCGACGACGTGTTCCTCTGGTCGCGCCTGCTCTCGCGGGGCGAGATCGGACCGGATCTCGGAGCGGGGCTGGCGGGCTCGGGCATCTACGCGACCGTGGTCAGCGAGTTCGATCTCGAGCGCTACGACGAAGCGACGGCCGCCCAGCGTGCCCGCTGGCATCCGCTGCTCGTTCGCGAGGTCCTGGCCCGGTACGAGCTCGACCCGTCGGTCGCCGAGACCGTGAGCCGGGGTGGGCGACCCGTGCTGTGGGTCTACCGGCCGCGCTAGACGCGGGCCGGCTCCGGTACACTTGAGCCCTTCATGGACCTCCTCAAAGTGGCACAGATCCTCATCGCCGTCGCGGTGGGCTCGTCGATCCTCCTGCAGGCGCGGGGGACCGGCCTGTCGTCCACGTTCGGCGGCGAATCGACCGCCTACCGCAGCCGCCGCGGCCTCGAGAAGATCCTCTTCCGCCTCACCGTCGTGCTGGCGGTCTTCTTCGTCATCATCTCGCTGGTGGGTGCCCGCCCCGGCGGATAGGCTCAGCCCCTGACCGGACGCGACAAGCTCGTCGTCGTCGCCCTCATCCTCCTTCTCGCGCTCGCCAGCGCGGCCGCAGTGGTCGCCGAGGGCGACCGGCCCGCGACCGTCCCCGCGTTCGGCGGGAGCTACGTGGAGGGTGTCGTAGGCGGCGTGGTGCATCTCAACCCACTGCTCGCCGAGACCGACGTCGATCGTGACGTGGCCCGGCTCGTCTTCACCGGGTTGACGCGCTCCGACCGGGAGGGGGAGGTCGTCCCGGACCTTGCGGCATCCGTGGACGTGGACGACGACGGCCGGGTCTGGACCTTCGAGATCCGCGACGACGCCCGCTGGCACGACGGGATGCCCGTCGTGGCGGATGACGTCGTCTACACCGTGAGCCTGCTGCAGGATCCCCTCTACCGGGGCGCCTATGCGGAGGCGCTCCGCGACGTGACGGTGGAGCGGGTGGGGACGCGGGTCGTGCGGTTCACCCTGCCCGGCGCGTACGGCCCGTTCGCGGGCAGCACCACGTTCCCGCTGCTGCCGGCCCACAAGCTCGGAGGCGTGCCCTTCGAGCAGCTGGCGCTGGACCCGTTCGACCAGCAGCCGGTGGGCTCGGGCCCCTTCAAGCTCGGAGCGGTCGAGGGGCGCGACGTCGTCCTGCTCGCGAACCTCGACTTCTACCGGAACGCTCCCGAACGGACCCGTCCGTACCTCGACCGCATCGTCCTGAGGTCGTACGGCGACATGCCTGAGGCGCTCATGGCGCTCGCCCGGGGCGAGCTGGACGGCGTGGCGACCGTTTCCACGACCGACGCGGAGCGCGCGCGGGCGCTCCCGACGATCGCGATCTACAGCTACCCCACCAACGACTACGTGGCCCTGTTCCTGGACCTGCGGCCGGAGAAGCCGGTGTTCCGCGAGCGAGCGGTGCGGCAGGCCATCGCGACGGCCATAGACCGCGGCAGCGTGCTCGGGGCCGCGGTGGACGGACGCGGGCGCGTGGCCGACTCCATCGTGCCGCGGACCTCGTGGGCCTACACCGAGACGGTCGTCCGCTACGAGCACTCCTACGAAGGGGCGGCCGGCCTTCTGGAGCGCGCCGGCTGGCGAGACACCGACGGCGACGGCATTCGGGACAAGGACGGCGTCTCGCTGCACTTCACCATCGCCACGTCGGACGAGCCCGCGCGCACCAGCGCGGGGCGGCAGATCACGGCGGACCTGCGGAAAGTCGGGATCCAGGCGGACCTGGCGAGCTTCCCGTTCGGCGAGCTGGTCCAGGAGGTGATCCCAGCGCGCGCCTTCGACGCGCTGCTCGTGGGCATCACCGGCACGCCGGACCCGGATCCTTACTCGTTCTTCCACTCGAGCCAGACCGAGCACCCGGGGTTCAACTTCTCCGGCTATTCCACGCTGCCGATGGACCGTGCCCTCGAGGCCGCGCGGCAGACGGCCGACCGGGAGTCGCGGAAGGCGCTCTGGGCGCCGGTGTTCGAGGCGATCTCCACCGAGGTCCCCGTGGTCTACCTGTACTTCTCCGATCACCTGTACGCGCAGCACACGTCGGTGAAGGGCACGAAGGTCGCGCAGATCGTGGAGCCGACTCAGCGCTTCTGGGACGTAGAGGACTGGTTCGTTAAAAGCCTCCCGCGTCGCTGAACGGTTGGCTTGGAGTTAGTACGTATGTTCTAATACTGGCATGCCGAGAGGTGATGGAAAGGCTTGGGCGCGGGGTCGCACCGCAGCCACCGACGAGCGGGTCGCGCGCATTGCGCGAGCACACGTTGGCATCAAGATCACGCGCCGGACTCCGCCCGAGCAGTGTCGCTGGATCAGGGGTCGCGCTAACGCGTGGTCCCGTGGGTTGACCAGCGACACCGATAAGCGTGTTCGCAGGAACGCGGAAAAGCATGTCGGCCTTCAGTACGTTCGACGTGTACCGCGAGAGGAGTGGAGCCGCCGCCATAGTTGCCAGCGCCTACGACCACTCGAGTGGAATCCGGAAACGGCGTACGCCGTGGGTCTGGTCGCTACGGACGGCAATCTCTCCAGTAGCGGTCGTCACGTCCGTTTCGTGTCTGTGGATCGCGAGCTGACAGAGACTTTCCTTCGGTGCGTGGGTCATCGGCTTGGATACCGCGAACTGATTCGAAAAGACCGGCGCCCTGCGTTCGTGGCCGCGTTCTCGGACGTCGAGCTGTATCGCTGGTTCATGGCGATCGGCATCACTCCTCGGAAGAGCCTCACGCTCGGCGGCCTGCAGGTCCCAGGCTCCTTTCTCCCTCATGTTGTTCGGGGCCTGTTGGACGGTGACGGAAGCATTTATGCGAGGTGCTATCACATGCGAGCGCTAGGGCCCCACAAGCATCTTGCTGTGGTCTTCCACTCCGCGAGCTCGAAGCATCTTGAGTGGCTACGAGATGTGCTCGCACGTGAACTTGGAACTTGCGGCTCGATCTCGACCCGTCTCCGGGACGGTCGGGTACATCTCTATCTGCTCAAATACCGAACGGACGATTCGCAGCGGATACTCCGCTGGATCTATGAAGACGTCTCGTCGCCACGCCTCGCCCGCAAGTGGAAGATCTGGGATGACTACACCTCAAGGAGCCGATCGATCTGATTCCGTGCATCCGGCGCGTGGGGCGTGGGCGACAGGATGGCTCTGCGGAGAGGGAGTCGCGCCCAATCCCTTACGCACACCTTGCCCTGAACCGTGGTCAACGCTGCCCTTCCGCTAGGGCTGCCTGGCCAATGACCTAGGTCGCGGCCGCCGGGCCGCGCCTGGCGCGCAGGCTCTCGGCAAGGACGAGGATCGCGACGACCCAGTACGCCGCGAACTGGATGGGGCCGCCCACCACCGCGCTGGCGAGGTAGACGGCGCTGAAGACGATCCCCGCGTAGACCCCGATGCGGTAGCGCCGCCACACCATCAACGCGAGGACGAAGAAGCCTGCGGCGACGATGAGCTGGACCGGATCGAAGAAGCCGCGCTCACGCATCGAGATGAACGAGTTGAAGGCGAAGGCCGCCGCGGGTATGGCGAGTGCGAGCGCCGCAGGCGCGATGCGGAGCCGGGGATCCACCTGGGTAGCCTAGCGAGTGGCCTGGTGGATCGATCGGTGCGGGAGGGGGGACTCGAACCCCCACGCCCTTACGGGCACACGGCCCTGAACCGTGATCGGCTACCGATTACGACACTCCCGCGCGAGACAACCATTGTAGCGGGCGGACACGCGGGTACCGCCTTTCCCGATCAGGATGCAACGGGCGATGCGCTGCGTGCCAGTACACGCTCGAGCGCGGCGATGAAAAAGTCCACATCAGCCTCCTCCATCGCGAGCGAGCAGGCTCCGATGCCGCGCTGCGACAGAAGTACTCCTTCGTTGAGCAGACCGAGGAACACGCGCATAGGCATCGCCGCATCGGTGGGCCGGCTGGACCGCCAGTCGCGCGGGCGCTGAGCCGTCCAGTGCAGGCAGAACAGCGATCCGAGACCCGTCGCGTGCCCGGCCACGCCAGCTGCGCCGACCACGTCGCGAACGCCTGCACGGAGCCGATCGCCGAGCGCGTCGAGCCGCGCGTACGCGGCGGGATCGAGCGCGCGCAACGTCGCCAGACCCGCGGCCATCGTGAGCGGATTCGCGTTGAACGTTCCTCCGTGAGCAATGGCAGGGCTTCCGCCGCTCGGATCGAAGAGCTGCATGATGTCGGCGCGCCCACCGAACGCGCCTACCGGGAGACCTCCGCCGATGATCTTCCCGAGTGCCGTGAGGTCAGGCCGGATGCCGAACCGCTCCTGAGCGCCACCCGCAGCCACGCGGAAGGAGATCACCTCATCGAAGATGAGAAGGATCCCGTGCCGCTCGGTGACAGCCCGTATCGCCGCAAGGAAGCCGGGCTCGGGCGGGATCGCGCCACCCACTCCGAGGAGCGGGTCCACGAGCACGGCCGCCAGACGCTCGGACTCGGCGCTGATGATCTCGACGCAGGCCTCGGTGTCGTTCCAGGGAAGCACCACGACGTCGCCCAGCACCCCCTCTGGGATGCCGGCGGCCGATGGGACCGCGTGTGGCCGCCGTGGCGGTCCCGCGGCGGCGCCGTCCGGCGAGACGCTGACCATGACGGCGTCATGCGTCCCGTGGTACGCGCCCTCGAACTTCGCGATCTTTGACCGCCCGGTGTAGGCGCGAGCCGCGCGCACGCAGTTGAGCGTGGCCTCGGTCCCCGAGTTGGTGAAGCGCACGCGCTCGAGCGACGGGATGCGGCTTCGGAGCAGCTCGGCCAGGGCGATCTCGTCCTCGACCGGCGCTGGGAAGGACAGGCCGCGCTCGGCCGCGCTCCGCACCGCCTCGACGACCGCTGGCGGAGCGTGGCCAAGGATCAGCGAGGTGTAGTTGCCGTTGAGGTCCAGGCGCGCGTTGCCGTCGACGTCCCAGATACGCGCGCCGGCGCCGCGCGCGGCATAGAACGGGTAGGGGTCGAAGTAGATCGTCGTGCGGGTGTTCCCGCCCGGCAGGACCGCTCGAGCGCGACGCGCCAGCTCCTCCGATCGCGCCGTGTTCGTCTCGTATCTGGCGCGCTCGTCCCCGCTCACATCACTACCTCCGCGGCCCGGTCACTCGCGCAGCGCCAGATGCTAACCACGTGCCCACCGTGTCGCCCGCGGTCAGAGCCGTGCGATCTCCGCGAACGCCGTACCGGGGCGTTCCTGCAGCCGCTGGCGGATCGCCGTGGCGCACTCCTCCGGCGAGAGCACCGACGTATCGACCTCCAGGTCGTATCTGCCTGGATCGTGGACCGCGGTCTGCCAGAGGCGCACGGGAGGCGGTGGATCATCGACCGCGCCTGTCGCGTAGACCCCGGCCGACGCGGCGTTCCGCCTCCGCATGATCACGTCGGGCGGGCAGCGGACCCCCACGAAGAGCGTCGGCAGGCCCTCGAGTTGCCGGGCGCAGTCGATGAGGATGTCGCGCCGGTGGTGACCGACGTCCGCCACGACGTTCAGACCCGCGCGACTGTGCCCCGCGAGGGAGCCGTAGAACGCGGCATAGAGCGCGGGCTGCAATGGATACAGGGGATGGGCTTCCTCACCTGGACGCAGACCCATGCCCGGCTGGTATCGCTTCGGAGTGACCTGTCGCGCGAATACGTCGACGCCGAGGTTCATCCACACGCCGTCGAAGGTCTCCTGGACGACGGCCGCGATCGACGACTTGCCGGAGCGCGGAGCGCCGTTAAGGACGACGATCCAGCCGGGATCCACGGCGCTCAGCGGGTCGAGCCCTCGATGATCGCGACCGCATCCGCGAGTCCGTCCGCATGAAGCGTGGCTCTCGCATCGGAGCACCGCACGAGGATCGCTCGAATGCCCTGGGCCTCTGCTCCGCCGACATCCGCCTCGTAGTTGTCTCCGACCATCCACGCGATCGTGAGGTCACCAGCGGCATGGCGGGCCAGCCGGTACGCCTCTGGATGAGGCTTCTCGAACCCAGTGACCGCGGAGTTCACGACTGCGTCGATCTCTGACCTGAGGCCGAGCTCTCCGACGATCGTCGCGAGCTCCGGAACGTGGTTCGAAAGGACGACGTTCCGCCAACCGAGCTCGCGTGCCCCAGCGAGCGCGGTCATGGCGTCATCGAAGAGCTCCCAGCACTGCGCATCCAGATAGCGATCACGAAACAGCATCGCCAGGTCGGCCGCACGACCCGGTCGGATCCCGACGCCTTCATATGCTCGTGCGATGACCCTGCCGACGTGACCCCACCACATGCCGGCGTCGCACAGCTCGGGGTGAGCGACCGCAGGGGAATGCCACGGGAAGCCGGCCTGAAAGAACGGCCGGATGGCCTCGAGCGGGATACCGTGTCCGGGCTCGTGTCGATCGAGGATCTCGATAGAGCATGCCGACCAAGCACCCGGGCGGCGTCGGGCTAATGTGCCATCGAAGTCCCAGATCACCGCGCCCTTTACTGTCATGCCCATAGTCTCGGCCGATCCGGGGACCCGTCTACGGGTCCTCTTAGCCGAGCCGCCTTAGATCCAGCGGTGCCCGCCGGGACTCATTGGCCGTTGGGAGGCTAGTAGCCCGCCGCCACTCCGGCGCGCATCCGGCCGATGCCCCCGCGCAGGCGATCGCGCTCGACGCGGATCGCGTTCACGCGGCCGAAAGCGGCCGACGCGAGCGTCTCCTCGGTCGGCACCACCTGATGGCCCATCCGCGTGAGCTCGTCCAGCGTCGCGCGCGGAGCGCGAGCGTCAACGAGGAACGGGCCGCCCTCGTGGTGCACCCGCAGCCCGTTCACCGCGTCCTGGGGCCCGTCGCCGTGGTGGACCGCATTCAGGATCGCCTGGGCGACGCCGCTGATCAGCCGCCGCCCACCGGATGCGCCGCCGACCAGCCAGGGCTCGCCCGCCCGCGAGACGATCGCCGGCGAGGGGGCCCAGAGGATCCGCTTCCCCCCGGCGATGGAGCTGGGCCGCCCGGGACGCGGGTCGAACCAGGTCATCACGTTCGCCAGCAGGATCCCGGTGCCACGGAGGACGGCGCCGGAGCCGAAGGCGCCGCCGAGGGTCGAGGTGAGCGATACGCACATGCGGGACGCATCGACCACCGAGAGGTGCGTCGTGCTCGGAACGTCCGCGGTGACCTTGCCGAGGACGGTAGGCCCGCGCTCCGGCGTGGCACGCCGGGGGTCGGTCTCCGAACGCACGCGGTCGGCATGCTCCATCGACACGAGCACGGCGAACGGCGCATCGACATGAGCGGGGTCGCCGAGGTAGGCGAAGCGGTCCAGGAAGGCGCGGCGGCAGGCCTCGCCGACGAGATGGAGGTAGGGAGCCGACCCGCGATCGATCGCCGAGAGATCGGTGGCGGCGAGGACGTTCAGCATCTCCACGAGCGTGATGCCGCCCCCGCACTCCGGGTTGGTGGCGACCTGGTGCCCGCGGTGCTCGGTCACGAGGGCCGGGAGCTCGCGCGCCTCGTAGTCGGCGAGCTCCTCCAGCGTCAGCAGCCCGCCGCTCTGGCGCACGTCATCGACCATGGCGCGCGCCAGCGGGCCGCGGTAGAAGGCGTCGCGTCCCTCGCGGCCGATCGTCTCGAGGCTGCGCGCGAGGTCCGCTTGGACGAGACGGTCGCCGCCGCCCTCTAGCGGGGTGGGCGGATGGAGCGGCAAGCCGCCCTCCTTGTAGAAGGTGCGCTTCGACTCGGGGAACTGCCAGAGGCGCTCGGCGTAAGTGCCGAGCGTCAGGGTCAGGAAGATGTCCACCGGCAGTCCCTCTCGAGCCAGCGCGACCGCCGGCCGGACGGCGCGCTCGAGGCCGATCGTCCCGTAGCGCTCGAGGGCCATCGACATCGCCGCGACCATCCCCGGCACGCCGACCGAGCGGTAGCCCTCGTTGCTCTCGTCGCCGGCGACGGCCGGCCAGCCGTACATCCCCTTGACCCCGCTCGCGTCGGCCAGCCGGAACATGTCGGCCGAGGCGGCGCGCGGAGCGAGGCCGCTGCCGTCGATCACGGTCTCGCGCCCGTCGGGGAGGCGGACGACCATCACCGCGACGCCGCCGATCCCGCTGAGCGAGGGCTCGGCCACACCCATGACGAACGCGGCCGTGACCGCGGCATCGACAGCGTTGCCGCCCTCGCGGAGCACCGCGAGCGCCGCGTCGGCCGCCTCCGGGT
>JBOGTE010000019.1:0-22665 GCA_050692015.1 Candidatus Limnocylindria bacterium | reverse complement strand
AAGACCGAGTTCACCGTGGTGCTCAAGGAGGCCGGCGCGAGCAAGATCAACGTCATCAAGGCCGTCCGCGAGATCACCGCTCTCGGCCTCAAGGAGGCCAAGGACCTGGTGGACGGGGCGCCCAAGCCGGTGAAGGAGAACATCACCAAGGACGAGGCGACCGCCCTCAAGAAGAAGCTCGAGGACGCGGGCGCGACCGTCGAGCTGAAGTAGCCGACCTTCCGTTCGACACCATTAAGGGTGTCGTTTGGCGGTTGGGTAGAGTCACGGTTCGCGAGAGCGTCGATCCACCGGGGGAGCCAGGGTCGGCGGGACCGCGAAAGGTGCCGGACCGGGGCCGAAGGGCCCCGGTCTTGCTTTTCCGGGCGGCTGTGTGAGACTTCACGGTTCCGCGTCGCTTCGTGCTACGCTTAGCGCCTCTTGAGACCAGTGCTCCCGCCGTTCCGCCTGCCCGCCGCGTCCCCGGCGCCAGTCACCCAGTAGCCGCCTGAGGAGGGCCTAAGTGTCAACGACCCTCGATCGCATGCCCACGTCCCCCGCGCCCCAGCGCCGCGAGCGGACCGACTTCGCCTCCATCCCGGAGGTCCTTCCGCTCCCGAACCTCATCCAGACGCAGATCGACAGCTTCCGCTGGTTCTGTGAGGAGGGGCTGCAGGAGCTGTTCAACGAGATCTCGCCGATCAGCGACTTCACGGCGAAGAACCTCGACCTGAAGTTCCTGACGTACGAGTTCCGGGACCCCAAGTACTCCGAGGAGGAGTGCCGGACCCGCGACCTGACGTACAGCCGCCCGCTCTGGGCGAAGGTCGAGCTGGTCAACAAGGAGACGGGCGAGGTCACGGAGCAGGACGTCTTCCTGGGGGACTTCCCGTGGATGACGGACAAGGGCACGTTCGTGATCAACGGCGCCGAGCGCGTCGTGGTGAGCCAGCTGGTCCGGTCGCCGGGCGTGTACTTCACGGCCGTCGAAGACCCGACCACGGGCCGCCAGCTCTTCTACGGGAAGCTCATCCCGAACCGCGGAGCGTGGCTCGAGTTCGAGACCTCCAACAAGAACGTCATCTCGGTGAAGGTTGACCGCAAGCGAAAGCTGCCGGTCACCACGCTGCTGCGCGCCATCGGCTACTCCTCCGACGAGGAGATCAGCGCGCTCTTCACCAGCGTGGACACCGACCCCGAGCACCAGTACATCGCCTCGACGCTCGAGAAGGACACCACGACGGACACCACCGGCGGTCTGGTCGAGGTGTACAAGCGCCTCCGCCCCGGCGACCCGCCCACGGTGGACAACGCCCGCAACCTGGTGAACTCGCTCTTCTTCAACTTCCGGCGGTACGACCTGGCCAAGGTCGGCCGGTACAAGCTGAACCGGAAGCTCGGCCTCGACCTGCCCATGGACCAGCGCACGATCACGAACGACGACCTGGTGAAGATCGTCGGGCGGATCGTCGAGCTGAACACCGGCAAGGGCAAGGCCGACGACATCGACCACCTCGGCAACCGCCGGGTGCGCGCGGTCGGCGAGCTCATCCAGGGGCAGTTCCGCGTGGGCCTGCTGCGCATGGAGCGCGTCGTCCGCGAGCGCATGTCCATCGTCGAGCCGGAGAAGGCCACGCCCAAGGAGCTCATCAACATCCGGCCCGTCGTCGCCTCCATCAAGGAGTTCTTCGGCGGCAGCCAGCTCTCGCAGTTCATGCAGCAGACGAACCCGCTCGACGAGCTCACCCACAAGCGGCGGCTCTCGGCACTGGGTCCGGGCGGCCTGTCGCGCGAGCGCGCCGGGTTCGACGTCCGTGACGTCCACTACAGCCACTACGGCCGCATCTGCCCCATCGAGACGCCGGAGGGCCCGAACATCGGGCTGATCGGCTCGCTGGCGACCTACGCGCGGGTGAACCCCTACGGGTTCATCGAGTCGCCGTACCGCCGACTGATCAAGGAGGACGGCCGCGCCCGCGTGTCGGACGAGATCGTCTACCTGACCGCCGACGAGCAGGAGCTGGCCACCATCGTCCAGGCAAACGCGAACCTGGACGCCAAGGGCTACCTGACCGAGCCGCGGGTCCAGATCCACCGCGGCGACCAGTACCACGAGGAGGACCCGATCAACGCGGACTTCATGGACGTGTCGCCGAAGCAGATCGTCAGTGTTTCCGCAGCCCTGATCCCGTTCCTCGAGCACGACGACGCCAATCGGGCCCTGATGGGCTCGAACATGCAGCGCCAGGCGGTCCCGCTCATCCGGCCGCAGTCGCCGATCGTCGGCACCGGCATCGAGTACCGGGCCGCCAAGGACTCGGGGCAGGTCTTGGTCGCGCGCGCGGCGGGCGCGGTGCGCTCCGTCTCCGCGGCCGAGATATGGGTCGAGGAGGACAAGGGCGAGCCGTACCGCTACCGGCTCCAGAAGTTCATCCGCACCAACCAGGGCACCTGCTTCAACCAGCGCCCTGTCGTGAAGGTGGGGGACCGCATCGAGGAAGGCCAGGTCATCGCCGACTCGTACTCGACGGACGAGGGCGAGCTGGCGCTGGGCCAGAACATCCTCGTGGCGTTCATGCCCTGGGAGGGCGGCAACTACGAGGACGCCATCATCATCAGCGAGCGCCTCGTGCAGGAGGACCGCTACACCTCCATCCACATCGAGAAGTACGAGTCGGAGGCCCGCGACACCAAGCTCGGCCCCGAGGAGATCACGCGCGACATCCCGAACGTGGGCGAGGAGGCCCTGGCCGACCTCGACGAGAACGGCATCGTCTACATCGGCGCCGAGGTCGGGCCGCAGGACATCCTCGTCGGCAAGATCACGCCCAAGGGCGAGACCGAGCTGACCGCCGAGGAGCGCCTGCTCCGCGCGATCTTCGGCGAGAAGGCCCGCGAGGTGAAGGACACCAGCCTGCGCCTGCCGTCGGGCGAGCACGGGAAGGTCGTGGACATCCGCATCTTCTCGCGCGAGAACAACGACGAGCTGCTGCCCGGGGTGAACAAGCTCATCCAGGTCGCGGTGGCGCAGAAGCGCAAGATCAGCGTCGGCGACAAGATGGCCGGCCGCCACGGCAACAAGGGCGTGATCGCCAAGATCATGCCCATCGAGGACATGCCGTTCCTGCCGGACGGCACGCCCGTGGACATCGTGCTCAACCCGCTCGGCGTGCCGAGCCGGATGAACATCGGACAGGTCCTGGAGACCCACCTGGGGTGGGCCGCCAACGCGCTCGGCATGTCGGTCGCCTCGCCCGTCTTCGACGGCGCGAAGGAGGACGCCATCAAGGCCACGCTTCGCCAGGCCGGGCTGCCCGAGGACGGCAAGGTCACGCTCCGCGACGGCCGCACTGGCCGCCCCTTCGAGCAGACCATCACCGTCGGGTACCTCTACATGCTGAAGCTCCACCACCTGGTGGAGGACAAGATCCACGCCCGCTCCACGGGCCCGTACTCCCTCATCACCCAGCAGCCGCTGGGCGGGAAGGCGCAGTTCGGCGGTCAGCGCTTCGGCGAGATGGAGGTCTGGGCGCTCGAGGCCTACGGCGCGGCGTACATCCTCCAGGAGCTGCTCACGGTCAAGAGCGACGACGTCCTCGGCCGCGTGCAGACGTACGAGGCCATCGTCAAGGGCGAGGACATCCAGCCGCCCGGAGTGCCGGAGAGCTTCAAGGTGCTCATCAAGGAGCTCCAGTCGCTGGGGCTGTCGGTCGAAGTGCTGAACGAGGCAGAGCAGGAGATCCGCTTCGTCGAGGACGCGTCGTTCGCGGCGCCCGACCTCGGCATCAACATCAGCGGACTCGAGTCGGGGGGCTAGAAGCATGCTCGAGGTGAACGAGTTCAACGCGATCCGCATCTCGCTGGCGTCGCCGGACCAGATCCGGCACTGGTCGTCGGGCGAGGTCACCAAGCCGGAGACGATCAACTACCGCACGCTCCGCCCGGAGAAGGACGGCCTCTTCGACGAGCGCATCTTCGGGCCGACCCGCGACTGGGAGTGCTACTGCGGGAAGTACAAGCGGATCCGCTACAAGGGGATCATCTGCGACAAGTGCGGCGTCGAGGTGACGCGCGCCAAGGTGCGCCGCGAGCGCATGGGCCACATCCAGCTCGCCGCGCCGGTGTCGCACATCTGGTTCTTCAAGGGCACGCCCAGCCGCCTGGGGATCCTCCTCGACATGTCGCCGCGCAACCTCGAGCGCATCCTCTACTTCGCGCTCTACGTGGTCACGCACATCGACGACCACGCCCGCGAGCGCGCCCTCCAGGGGATCCAGGAGGAGGCCGAGGGCAAGATCCGCCGCCTGGAGCAGACCATCTCGGACCGCACCGGCTCCATCGAGGGCCGCGCGAACGCCGAGATCATGCGCATCCGCACGCAGACCGAGCAGCGCGTCCGCCAGCAGGAGGAGCAGCTCGCCACGGACACCGAGGCGCTCACCACGGCCGCGCAGGCCGTGAAGGAGCAGCTCGACTCGGCCCTCGGCAAGCCCGCGCCCAAGGACATCGTCTTCAAGCCGGCGGACCTGAAGCTGGTCGAGAAGGGGACGAACGTCACGCGCACGATGCTCAACCAGCTCCAGCGCTCGCTGCAGAAGCAGCTCGACTCGCTGGTGAAGCAGGGCCGCGCCGAGGAGGCGACTACCCGCAAGGACGCGGACGCCCGCATCGCCGACATCCGCGCGCGCGCCGACCAGGAGCTGGGTGTCGTCCGGCAGGAGATCTCGCCGGACGTGCAGCAGGTCCGCGACACCGAGAAGCAGCAGCGCGAGCACGCCATGTCGATCAAGTGGATGGATATCCTCACCGAGCCGCAGTACCGCGAGTTCGCCGAGAAGTACCGCTTCTTCCGCGCCCAGATGGGCGCCGAAGCGGTCCTCGAGATCATCCGCCAGCTGGAGCTCGAGAAGCTCTCGCACTCCCTGCAGGCGGAGATGCGGACGACCACGGGCCAGCGCCGCAAGAAGGCCATCAAGCGCCTGCGCCTGATCAAGGCGTTCCTGCGCTCGCTCTCGGCGCCGGACTGGATGATCCTCACGATCCTCCCGGTGATCCCGCCCGACCTGCGCCCGATGGTGCAGCTGGACGGCGGCCGCTTCGCCACGAGCGACCTGAACGACCTCTACCGCCGCGTCATCAACCGCAACAACCGCCTCAAGCGGCTCCTCGAGCTCGGCGCGCCCGAGATCATCATTCGCAACGAGAAGCGCATGCTCCAGGAGGCGGTGGACGCCCTCATGGACAACGGCCGCCGCGGCCGCGCCATCTCGGGCACCGGCAACCACAAGCTGAAGAGCCTCTCGGACATGCTCCGCGGCAAGCAGGGCCGGTTCCGCCAGAACCTGCTCGGCAAGCGCGTGGACTACTCGGGCCGCTCGGTGATCGTGGTCGGCAACGACCTCAAGCTCCACCAGTGCGGGCTCCCCAAGAAGATGGCGCTCGAGCTGTTCAAGCCGTTCGTCATGCGGCAGCTCGTCGAGCGCGGCCTGGCCCACAACATCAAGAGCGCCAAGCGCTACGTGGAGCGCGTGCACCCCGAGGTCTGGGACGTCCTGGAGGACGTCATCAAGGACCACCCGGTCCTGCTGAACCGCGCGCCCACGCTCCACCGCCTGGGCATCCAGGCGTTCATGCCCGTGCTCATCGAGGGCAACGCCATCCAGATCCACCCGCTGGTCTGCGAGGCCTTCGGCGCCGACTTCGACGGCGACCAGATGGCCGTCCACGTGCCGCTCTCCGCGGCCGCGCAGGCCGAGGCCAAGAACCTGATGCTCTCGACCAAGAACCTGCTGAAGCCGGCCGACGGCCAGCCCGTCGTCACGCCGCGGCAGGACATGGTCCTGGGCTGCTACTACCTGACGCTCGACGCGGCCGAGGGGGACAAGCGCCCGGCCCGCGTCCTCGGGACCATGGAGGACGTCAAGACGGCCTTCGACCTGGACGAGGTCAAGTACCACGACGCGGTCAAGATCCTCCACGACGGGAAGATCGTCGAGACGACCGTCGGCCGGGTGCTCTTCAACGTCGCGCTGCCCGAGGACATGCGCTTCGTCAACCGGGTCATGGACCGCGGCGCGGTCCGCGAGACCGTCATGGCCGTCTTCGAGAAGCACGGCAACGAGGTGACCGCCGAGTTCGTGGACAAGGTCAAGGCCATCGGGTTCAGCGCGGCCACGCGGGCCGGCGTCTCGATCGCCATCGACGACGTGGCCATCCCCAAGGACAAGTGGGAGCGCATCGGCGAGACCGAGGCCAAGGTCACGCAGATCGACCGCCAGTTCTCGCGCGGCCTCATCACCGAGGACGAGCGCTACGACCAGACGGTCAAGCTCTGGACCGACACCACCGAGACCGTCATCGGCGGGATGATGGACGCGCTCGACAAGCGTGGAAGCGTCTACATGATGGCCATGTCCGGCGCCCGCGGTAACCCGCGCCAGATGGGCCAGATCGGCGGGATGCGCGGTCTCATCGCCGACCCGCAGGGCCGCATCATCGACCTGCCCATCCGATCGAACTTCCGCGAGGGCCTCTCGGTCCTCGAGTACTTCATCTCGACGCACGGTGGCCGAAAGGGCCTCGCCGACACCGCCATCCGGACCGCCGACTCCGGCTATCTGACGCGCCGTCTGGTGGACGTCGCGCAGGACGTCATCGTCCGGATGGAGGATTGCGGCGACCAGGACGGGATCTTCATCCACACGCACGAGGAGTGGAACCCCGAGCCGTTCGCGGACCGGCTCTTCGGCCGCGTCTGCCTGCAGGATGTCGATGACCCCAAGACGGGGGAGCGCATCGTCTCCGTCGGCGACGAGATCGAGAAGTCCACGGCCAAGGACATCTCGAAGTCGGGCATCGACCGCATCCGCGTCCGCTCGCCCCTGGCCTGCCATGCCCGCCACGGCATCTGCCGCAAGTGCTACGGACGGAGCCTCGCGAGCGGCAAGCTCGTCGAGATCGGCGACGCGGTCGGCATCATCGCCGCCCAGTCCATCGGCGAGCCGGGCACGCAGCTCACCATGCGCACCTTCCACACCGGAGGCGTCGCCGGCGAGGACATCACCATGGGCCTTCCGCGCGTCGAGGAGCTCTTCGAGGCGCGCGTCCCCAAGGGTCTGGCCATCGTCTCCGAGGTCGACGGCATCGCCGAGATCGTCCGGGACCCGGACGGGGCGCGGCGCATCGTCGTGCGCAACCAGCAGGAGTACACGATCCCGGCCACCATCCCGCCCGGTTACACGCTCGCGGTGGAGGACGGCGCCGAGCTCAAGCCCGGCGACGCCCTGGCCAAGCCGGACAAGCGCGGCAAGGGCAAGACCGACCTGCAGGCGCCCGTCGCCGGCACCGTCCACGTACAGGACGGCAAGGTGACCATCGCCATGCGCGACGTGGAGGAGCGGACCTACGAGGTCCCGCACACCGCGCGCATCCGCGTGGACAACGGCAAGCAGGTCCAGGCCGGCGACTTCCTCACGGAAGGCTCCGCCAACCCCCAGGACATCCTCCGGATCTCGGGCCGCGAGGCCGTCTACCGCTACCTCATCGGCGAGGTGCAGCGCGTGTACCGCAGCCAGGGTGTGACCATCAACGACAAGCACATCGAGATCATCAGCCGCCAGATGCTGCGCAAGGTCCGCGTCGAGGAGCCCGGCGACACCGAGCTCCTGCCGATGGAGCTGTTCGACCGCTACGAGTTCGAGGACATCAACGCCCGGACCATCGCGGCCGGCGGCGAGCCCGCCACCGCGCAGACGGTCCTGCTCGGCGTCACCAAGGCCTCGCTCTCGACCAGCTCGTTCCTCGCGGCCGCCTCCTTCCAGGAGACGACGCGCGTCCTCACGGAGGCCGCCGTCATGGGCCAGAAGGACCGGCTCATCGGGCTCAAGGAGAACGTCATCATCGGCAAGCTCATCCCCGCCGGCACCGGGATGCCCGCGCGCCGCGAGCAGCTCGAGTGGATGCCGAAGCCACGGCCGCTGGCGGCCGTGTTCGGCGCGGAGGACGAGGAGCTGCCGGCGCTCCCGGCCGACGAGGAGCTGTCGCTCGAGGACCTGGAGGACGACGAGGACGAGGAGGCGACCGACATCCTCGACGAAGAGGCTCCGGCCGCCGTCACGGAAAAGAAAGCCGACTAGGTCCGTACCGGGTCACGTCGCATCGCAGAGAGGCCGCTCCGCCTGGGGGCGGCCTCTCCTCTTGTGTTGGCCTAGCCAATCCAGACGGAGCGTTCAGGATGTGCATTGTCGAAGGCAACCCGCGCGCGGTCGCCAGGCTTCCACTTGAGAGGCTCGGCTGCGTCTACCTTGGCCGTCGAAGCATGCGTTTCACCTGCGTGGTCAAAGTATCGAAATCCGATGACCCATTCGTCGGTATCACGGTAGACATGGCGCTCCAGCGAGATGACCTGAGCGAATGCGGGGGTGCCGTCAGCAAGCACAGTTGACGCGATCCTTCTGCGCCGAATGAGGAGCCAGAGCGGGGCACCTATGGATGCGACGACGAGTACGCCGAGCCCACCGTAGATGAGGATGAAGCGTCTCTCTATGTCTCGATCGATCCGGTTCACGGTCGGGTCGGCGGACAGGTACTGCACCAGGATGGGCGCGGCATCCGGGACGCTCTCATACATGTACGCCGAGACCCATTGATCGCCCAAGTAGCGGCGACCCCGCCGCGCTGAATTCGTACAGGAGGTGATCGTTCGGCCCAGCCCGCCCGCCATCGGTCTGGTACCTGCCGGTGATCACGCCCGTCGTTTCTCGGCCGTCCATCGCGAAACGAACTTCGCGGGCTCCGAAGTAGGCCGGCGCCGCAAAGAGGACGGCGGCGAAGATCAGCGCCATGCCGATGTCGGCCAGTCGGTTCCGCTTCGGCGATCTGCCGCGTGGCGCACTTCGCGGATAGGCCTTGGGTGGAAGCAGCGGCCCGGCGACCCCTCCCGTCGCTATGGAGCGGCCATCCACGATCAAGTCTGCGTCGCAAGTGGCCCACCCTGGTCGCACTCTGACCGCAGCTGCGTGCCCAAGAAGATCAAAAGGGTGCTCGGTTGATGTCTGCCAATACGACATGGCCCGCCAGCCCGGCCGTACGTCAAGAACGGGCCGGCCGTCCACCAAGACTTCCCGCCGGGCGGAGAAATACCCGAGCCGGAGCTGCACTTCATGCCGGACTCCGTCGAGCTCAACGACCCAGCGGTGGCGTCCGATGTCGTCAGCCTACGGCGCGTCAGCGCACGGCGATGTGTAGATCGATTGCGGGAGCGCCCTCCTGCCGTCCGATGACAAGGATCGCGACACCTTCCGCAGGCCCCACGGTCAGAGTCGTCGTGTTGTTGATGAAGTTCTGGCTCCCAGCGACGCGGCCGCGCGTGTAGCTGGGGAGCGCATCGACGACCCGGTCCTTCGCGCCGATCGCACCCGCAGCCGTGACGTTGCTCTCCATGAACGGCACGCCGACCGAGACGCCGAGACCAAACGCTACCGGGAGGATGCTCAGGATCCCGCCGAGGACGATCACCAGCAGGAAGCCGCCGATACCGGAGCCGCATCCGATGCAGCCCGGACCGCGCCACCTGTTCCCCCTGCCGTTCACGACTGATCCATGGAGAACGGCGGGTAGCGGTCGGTGACCATGAAGAAGGCGTACGCCTGGACGCGCAGGCCCCACCGGCCGACCCCGACCACGTAGTCGAAGAGACCGCGTGGGTAGCGACCGGTGATGAGGATCGCGAACCAGGCGATGACGACCACGACGACCGCGATGAGGCTCAGCACGATGAGCACGAGGTAGTGGGGGAGCGCGAGCAGCCACTTGATGAGCGGAAGCCAGCGGTTCAGCTGCCGCGGGACGTCCGGGTAGTCGAACTCCAGGTGTACGGCCTGCTCGTCCTCGGTCGATGGGTACTCGTCGCGCAGTAGAAGGAAGTACGCGCCGACGCGGTACGAGAAGCGGGTCAGCGCGAGTTGGAAGTCGAACCACCAGCGCGGGTACCTCTGGCGGAACACGATCATCAACGCTGTTGCGAACGCGAGCGATGCGGTGATCCCGAGCCCGGCATTGCCGACCTGTTCCCCCTCGTCCTGAACGGTCGATCCACCCCCGCCGGTGACGATCGCCAGGATGACGAAGATCGGGATGATCCAGATGATCCTCAAGAGCGTTGTGAGGCGGTCGAGCCGCCCCGGGTAGTCGATCCGGAGACGCGCCGGGTAAGTCTCAGCCGGGCTGTCCATCGTTGTCCTCTCCCTGTCCTCGCGGCGGTGCGCTGAAGGGTAGGTCTGAATGTGGGCGGACGCGCACAGGACGGTCGCGCCGAGCGGGCCGGCCTGCCCGCCGCGAACCTGAAGGTGAAGACCGGGCGCGACTGGGCGGAGTGGGTGGATGTGCTGGACGCGGCGGGCGCCGTCAGGCGCCTGGCGCCCTCTACCTCAGAGCGCGATGATCCGCCGTCGCCCGCGCCCTAGCTTGCGCATCTCGTCAGCGTCGGCTGTGACCACGGCGTCGCCGCGGCGCATAGCACCCTCCGCGACCGTACCGTCCACCACGTCGGAGTGGTCTAACTGCCCACAAAGGACGCCGACCCCGCGGGCCTGCTCTTCGGTCAGCGGCTCGACAGCGCACGACGCGAGCAAGCGGGACAGGCGAGCCTGGCGGCCGCCGCCGCGCCACGCCTCCGCGAGGACGGGAGCGGGGATGGTCGGCACGATGGCGTCCTCAAGAAGCTCCGCGTGGATGGCCCACACCAGCCTGTCGCCCTTCTCGGCGCCGACCAGAACGCCGGTGTCGTATGTGATCCCGGCCATCTAGGCTGTCCGTCTGCGCCGCGGGTGAGGGCGGCCGAGAGCTGAGTCGATCCTGCGCCGCGCCTCAAGGCGCTCTTCCGGAGTGATCGGACCGTTCTCACGCTCCCACTCCTCGACAGCGCGTCGCCCAGCCTCGAGCTTCAGACGGCGCGCGGCGGTCTCCGTCAGCCAGCCGCTGAACGTGGTGCCGTGGCGGGCAGCTTCCTCCTCAATGCGGTGTGCGAGGTCCGGCGGGAACGAGACCGATCGCTTATCCCTCTGTGGCACGGCAGGATGGTAGCACAGATGGTAGGACAGGCGGTGCGGGTCCCCACCAAGAACGCGGTGGAGTCCGAGGGCGTCGTTATCTCCGGTACCCCTCTCTGAAGTAGGTGATCCAGCCTCTGCCGAGCGACCTACCTCCTAGCCGGTGGGCCGCTCGTGATCGTGGATGTGGGCCATCTCGTCGTGCTCGCGAAGCTCCGTTTCCGGGCTGCGGTCCCTGTGAGCGTGATCGATGGCGGCGTGGTTGTGCTCGTGGATGTGGTAGTGGGCGCGATGATCGAAGACGCCAAGGACCTCGCCGGACTTGTGATGATGCGAGACGTGATAGTGGTCGTGCATGTGCTGCACGGGCGCATGGATGTGCTCGTGCTCGGTGTCGCCGATGACGCCCTGCTCGGTCTCGATGCGCTCGGTTTCCGACCTCATCTCGACTCCCTCCGATCCACCCCAGGCTCGTGCAGCACGGATGCCAGCGAGCCCGCGCCGGCCTCGGTCGATCTCTCGGATGCTCGCCCGGGCGGCAAGGCAGGTGGCGACGACGAGCCCGACCAACGTTCCGACGGACCGTCGGCGGGCAATTAGGCTCGCTTCATGTCGATCTCGGAGCGCGAGCGGCCGCTCGACGAGGACGCGCTGGCAGCCGCCCTCGAGTCGCTCAGCGATTGGGAGCGTCAGGGGGCCGCCATCACCAAGCGCTTCCGCTTCAAGGGCTTCAAGTCCGCGGTCGCGTTCGTGAACCGGGTCGCGGAGGTCGTCAACCGTGCGAACCATCATCCCGACATCCACCTCGAGCACTACAAGCACGTGCGCATCGTGCTGACCACCCACGCGACCAAGTCGATCTCCCAGGCGGACATCGACCTCGCGCGAGCCATCGACGCGGTGGAGACGCCGGGCTGACGCGCTCCCGCCAGAGGCGCCTGCTCTAGATCCTCACATCCGCGACCACGGCGCCGCTCGCTCGTGCCAACTCGGCGGGCGGCGAGGAGAACACCGCGTCGGGCAGTCCCGCGGCCGCCCAGACGGTGTCGTAGCCCAGAAGGGCATGATCGAAGACCACCCGCACCGAGGGCCCGTGGCCGAACGGCGGCACGCCGCCGACCGCGAAGCCGGTCCGGTCCCGGACCTCCTTCGCGGTGGCACGGCGCGCCTGTGGCGCCTGCAGCGCGGCCGACAGCTTGGCCTCATCGACCCTGTCGGCGCCCGAGAGCAGCACGATCACTACGCCGTCGCCGGCGAGGAAGACGAGCGACTTCACGATCTGGGCTAGGTAGCAGCCGATCGCGCGTGCGGCGTCTTCGGCGGTGTGCGTCCCGGACGGGAAGCGAACGACTTCGATCGCGAGGCCGCTCAGCTCCGCATGCGCCCGGACCCGTTCGATCGCCGGATGCGTGGTCAGGTCATCCCTCTCGCGGTCGGGTCTCCTCGCGAAGGAACTCAGGCGCTAGATCGGCACCGTTCGGCCACACGATCGTCCGCATCTCCGGGTCCACCTTCACCTGCCCAAACAGCGTTGGATCGCGCAATGCTCCGAATACCGGTCCGACCAGGTAGCTCTCGAGGTCGATCTCGCCCACGAAGCCGTCATCGAATTCGAGACGAAGGGTGAAGTGCCGTACCACATCGACACGAATGACGTGGGGTAGCGACTTCGGTCCGCGGACCGTCCGCCGCTCGAGCGAACGCGTCACGGTAGGGGCTCCACGGACTCGAGGGGCAGAAGGGCGCGGGAGCGTCCCCAAGCTGCACGAAGCTCCCGGCGGCGGAGCACTGCCCACTTCCGTACAAGAGCAGATGCCCTGATGGGTAGCTCGCCCGCTAGGAGGCTGCCGTCCTCGATGGCTACCGCAGCTTCGAACTCTCCGTAGATCGCGTGGAAATGAGCCGGAGCGTGCTCGCGCCAATGCATGTAGATCACGATGCCATAGAAGGCACTGATCCGGGGCACGGCGAGGGGAACGGCCAGGACTTGCTGCCCGCCTCCCGTCAAGCCGATCCATGCGAGGGCGGCGTCAAAACGGATCATCAGGAGGTTCGGGTAATGAAGGCCAAGGCGAGTCGGAGACCGTTCTCAGACCCATTCGACACGTTGAGCGATGAAGAGTTCGAGCGCGAGGTATTGGAAGCCTTGGACAAGGGCACAACAAAGATCTCGCTGCGCGTACCGACCGACCTTCTTGGCCGCACGAGGGAGGCGGCCGAACGCCGCGGCGTTCCCTATCAGTCGCTCATAAATGTCTTGATCGACCAAGGGGTCCGGCGCCTCGAGCGCGCCCCGGCCCGTGCCCCTCGACGCCACCGGTAGCTGGCGTGTCCTGAGTTGGATCCACGCGTTCGAGTTGCTCATGACGAAGCGAAGCGGTTGATCGTAGCCGGCGATGTTGCGGGAGGCCTCGCGATCTACAGCGCCGAGTTTCAGCGCCTTGTTGCCGAAAGCGACCACTTCCACGCGTCGGTCGTGGCGCACCAGGCCGGCGCTGCCGAGCCAGATCCGCACAAGAAGCATGAGTGGAATCTTGTGGCTCTGTCAGAGGCAAACGAGGCGCGCGAGGTCATGGTCGCCGGAGGTATGTACTCATCCCTCTACAACAACCTCGGGCTGACTCACTCGTCGCAAGGAGACACGGACGAAGCAAAGCGCTGTTACGAACTCGCCATAGCGCACCTGTCGGACATCCCGCCGGGCCCATACGCGAACCAGTGCCGAAGTGGCATCGAACGCAACCTGGCGCGCTTGGGCTAGGAAAGGCTGTCGATCACGGTGTCCAGCTGCGCGAGTTGGAGGCGCGGTGTTGCTCGTTCGTGGAGGCCACGGGCTCGCAGGATCCTCCGCGTGGTCGCCCGTGCCTCGCCCTGACGCTCACCAGCGGCGCTCAGCATCTTCTCGACCTGGATCGTTGCCTCAACGATGTGCACACCCATCTGATGGAGACGCTCGCGCACATCGATCTCTATCTGTCCCCAGCGCGAAGGCCGGCCGAGCACATCGTCGGGCAGGTCCGCAAGCCGGCGGTCGCTGCGCTCTCTCGCGAGCGCTACAAGATCGAGGAGCCCGCGGATGTCCCCGATCTTGGAGTCACCGAAGCCCTTCTCCGGTGGGGACAGGCGATCGCAAGGTAGTCGATCCTCCGGGATCGCCACTGGATCCTCGTCACTGCGCCTCGCTGAGTACTCGACCTGCGCGGCGTACCTGAGCTCCACCGCCATCACATGTCGCAGGAGATCTCGGAGCGTCCACTCGCCGTCGCGCAGCGAGTCAAGGAAGGCGTCCGGTCGTCCCGCAAGCACGGCCTCGAGCTCCCGCGAGGCCGACTGCGCCTGAGCCAGGGCGGCTGCGCTCTCCGTTCGCCACTTGACGGCCGCAGCTGCGGCGTGCTCTCGCCGGAGGGTCGAGTAGAGAAGGAACTGGATAGAGCGCGGACCTTCCGACGTGTCGATCCGACGCTGCAGCGCCGCATCCGACAGGGTGACGAGGGCATCGACCGTGGGGCCGTTCACGGTCTAGGGTCGGTGAGGAGCCCGCGCATCGCTACGTGAACCGCGGGGGTGGATGCGGCCATGAGACCCTCCGAGGCAGCGAGCGTCCACGGCGCGCCTCGCTCGTCGGTCACGACCGCGCCGGCCTCGGTCGCGAGCAGCGTGCCAGCAGCGAAGTGGAGCGGCGGGATCCGGCTGAAGTGCCACACCGCGGCGAGCCGCCCGGCTGCCAGGTACGCGAGATCGAGAGACGAGCCCAGCGTGCGCACCTCCCAGCGCGGGTCCCCGAGAGCGGCGGCGATCACCCTGACCGCCTTGTCGGCGGCAGGCCCGCCCGGGCGACCGCGGTCGAACACCACCATGGCGCTCGAGTCGCTCGCCCTGGCGCGCTCGAGGTGTCCGTTCTCCGCGAGCCATGCGCCCTGGCCGTGGGAGGCGACCCAGACGTCGCCGTAGGCACCGTCACCGACCGCGGCCACGGTCACCTGGTGGTCCTCGACCAATGCGACGTTCACGCTGTACAGGGGGATGCGGTACGCGAAGTTGCGCGTGCCGCATAGAGGGTCCACCAGCCAGTAGCTGCGGGAACGCGGCGCGACATCGGCGCCGGACTCTTCGCCGACGAAGGCGTGCTCGGGATGCGCTCGCTCGAGGAGATCCCGGATGACCTCCTGACTGCGGAGGTCGGTGCCGGTGGCCAGGTCGAGACCACCCTTGGTGATGAGCCGGTCGCCGCCCTCGCGAGCGCGGAGCACGCGAAGCGCTTCCCGTACCGCCTGCACGGCCGTCACTGCTTCCGCTCGCAGGGCACTGAGCATCACGAGCGCGGAGGCTACGGTATGCGATCGTGCAGGTGCCGACGATCCTCATCACTGGCCCGGTCGGGGTCGGGAAGACGACGCTGATGGGTGAGATGGGCGAAGCCCTGCTGGCCGCGGATGTGCCTCATGCCACCGTGGACTTCGATCAACTGCGTGCGTGCCATCCGCGCCCCGCCGCCGACGACGTGTGGGGCACGAAACTCGGACTCGCGAATCTCGCCGCGATCTGGCGGAACTACATGAGGGCCGGAGCGAGCCGCCTGCTCATTGCGCGAGTCATCGAGTCTCGAGATGAGCTCAGTGGATTTGAGGACGCCGTGCCTGGGGCGGCGATCACCGTCGTCCGCCTTCGGGCGAGCGTCGAGACGCTTCGGTCCCGAGTGCATCGGCGTGGTCCGGGTAGCGACATGCAGTGGCATCTCAACCGCGCTGGGGACCTAGCCAGGCTGATGGAGCGATCGCGCGTCGAGGACCTGCTGGTCGAGACGGAGGGCCGGGAGCCACGCGAGCTAGCTGCAGAAGTGCTCGCCACGTTGGGATGGATCAAGCCGCGTTAGTGGAAGTCGAGCGTACCGCGGCCGCGAGCGCGATCGAGGAAGTGCCGGAACGAGAGTGACGCAAGCGCGAAGTACACGGCGCCACCCGTCACCGCGATCGCGAGCGGCTGAATGACCTGGCTCGGCTCGGCCCCCGCGAGCACGGCGCGGAGCGCGCCCAGAGCGTGCGTGAACGGGATCGCGTACGAGATGACTTGGACTGGACCGGGAAGGACCTCGACCGGAACTGTCACCCCACCGAGGACGATCAGAACGAACCCGACGAAGTTCGATGCGGCGTTCTGGTACTCGGGGTAGCGCAGCATCACGCTCGCAAGAAGCATCGCGATCCCATAGCTAGTGAGCGCGATCACGAACAGGACAGGTATCGCAGCGAGCAGCCGCCACGCGTCCAGGTCCATCCCAAGCACTGGCAGTGCGACCGCCAGCCCGATCGCCGCGGTAACCAGCCCATTACCCGCCATGGCCAAGCTGCGGCCGAGCATCACGACGAGGGGGCGAGCGGGAGTGGCGATCAGCAGCACCATCGTGCCCATCGCGAGCTCGCGTCCGATGCCCTGCGTTGCGAATACGAGCGTTGCGTGGGCGCACATTTGAGCCGCGCTCCCGATGATCATGAACGCGCGCAGGTCGCTTCCCCCCACAAAGTCTGTAGTAGAAGGCGAGCTGGATGACGACACGAGGGATCCATGAGAGGACGTATCCGAGCGGCGTATAGACGCGAAAGAACTCATGGAGCGAGAGGTATGCCGCCTGGCCGAAGGTACGAGCAGCGATCGTCACTCGTCGCTCGAGAGGCTGCCGTCTGCCCGCACGCGCCGGTCGACAACCTGGAAGACGGCTCGTCCCAATACGATGTAGGCGACGGTGAGCAGACCCATCATCGTCAGCGCAAGCGTGATGTTCGCCTCGCCAGCACCAACCGAGGCACGTAGGAGCTCAGCGCCCCACTTCAGGGAGATGATCTCGGAGAGCGGCCGAAGGATCTGCGGGAGCACCTCGATCGGGAAGGCCGCGCCGCTGAGGATCACAAGCGGGAAGACCATGAGGTTGGTGAAGAGCCGCAGGTTGCTCGAGAGGACAAACGTCGATGCGGTCACCAGTCCGGCCGCCGCAAGCGACCCGAGCGAAGCGACGAGCGCGACCGTCAGCAGGACAGGATCGTGCACATCGAACTGCAGACCCATGAGCCGGCCAAGGATCACCGTCTCGGCCACGGCGACGAGCGCTAGCACGGACGTGAAGAGAACGCGCCCGAACATGACGAGCCAGGCGCCGGCCGGTGAGCTGAAGATCAGCTCCAGCGTCCCCCTCCACCGGTCCTGAGCTACGACGCTGCCCGCGTGGTTCACCGCCGCGTCCCACGCTCCGAGGAACGCGGCGCCGATGATGGCGTAGGGAGCGAGCTCAGGGCGGTCGAGGTGACGGATCAGCAGGACCATGAAGACCGTGTGTGCGACCGGTGGAAGGACGATCGTCATGATCACGCCCTCGATGTACAGGAGCTTGTACTGCAGCCAGAGGTTGACCCACACGACGCGCAGCGCGAACGCCACGCCCCGCACCTAGACGCGCATCCCAAGGTCACGGAAGGCGCGGACGTACACGTCCTCGAGCGTCGGCTCCTTCGTGGCGACCTCGCGGACATCGAACCTGGCGAGGACAGCTAGCACCTGCGCCAGCGCGGTCCGCTCGGCGCTGATGCTCAGGCGCAGGGCCCCGCCGTCCAGTTCGGTCGTTTCGACGCCGCGGACGCCGGGAAGCCCGCGTAGCTCGGCCACCACCGCCGACCTACCGGCCGGCAGATCCGCGTCGATCCGCGAGAGCTCGGACATCATCCGGGTCAGCTCACGCGGGCTCGCCAGCTGGACGATCCGGCCGTCCGACAGAAAGGCGACGCGGCCGCACAGCTCCTCCGCCTCGGCCATGTAGTGGGTCGTGAGGAAGACGGTCGTGCCCTGCTCGTTGAGTTGGCGGACCAGAGCGCGTATCTCGCGCGAGGCGACCGGATCGAGCCCGATTGTCGGCTCATCCAGCAGCAGGATCTCGGGGCGGGCGATGAGGCCTCGCGCGAGATGCAGTCGCTGCTTCATGCCGCGCGAGTAGGTGAAGACCCGGTCGGAGTCACGGGCTGCCAACCCGACCAGCGAGAGGAGCTCCTCGGTGCGCTTCGACAGCTCGGATGAGGAGAGTCCGTGGAGCGTTCCCCAGTAGCGCAGCGTGTCCCGCCCATTTAGGGCTCCGTGCAGACCGCGCTCGCCGCCGAACACAAGTCCGATCCGCTCGCGGACGCGACCAGCATCGCGGACGACGTCGAACCCGGCGACCTCGGCCGTCCCGGCGGTCGGAAGCAGCACCGTGGCGAGGATCTTGACCAGCGTGGTCTTGCCCGCTCCGTTCGGGCCGAGCAGCCCGAAGATCTCGCCTCGCTCGATGCTGAGGTTGACGCCGCGCAGCGCCTCCCTCTCGACGCGCTTGTTGCCAAGGAGCCCGCTCTTCGAGAGGTAGGTGCGCCGAAGATCGCGTGCGACGATCGCTGCACTCATAGCGGCGGCAGTCTAGGAGGAGCAGGCGCTGCCAACATAGCCGCCGATGGCACGGCTCTCGTGGGGGCGCAGGTCTTCGGGTCGACTCATCTCCCCCTGGCGCTACGTCCTCATAGCGACCGCTCTGGTGGTCGGCCTCGTCGCGAGCGAGGACGGCTTCGTCCATCGGTCGATCATCGGCGGGGACACGCCGGCCGCCGTCCAGTCGCTCCTCGATCAGCACCTGCGGACGCTGGAGCGAGGTGACGACTTCCAGTACCAGCGCACCCTCGACCGGCAGACCGCGGCGCACACGCGCTGCATGACGGAGCAGTTCGAGCGCGGCGCCGAGCGCGTCGCGGAGCTGGAGCCGAACCGGCTCGTCAGGCTCGAGGAGACGTCGGGCGACAGCACGCTCGTTCGCGCGTACGTCCAGCGCCGCGACGGCGTCATTGTCGAGTACGTCCGCCGTGCTCAGATCATCAACATCCTCACGCTGCCGCCCTTCGACATCCGCCGGGTGACCCCGGTCTGGTATCTGAGCTCGCCCACGCCGGCGGAGGCCGCCGGGGAGCGAGCGGCAGCCGAGCGCTTCGCCCTAGCCGAGTGCGCTCGGGAGGCCCTTCTGGAGGCGCTGCAGTAGGGGAGAGGAGGCGCTGAGCGGGTCACCGCCGTCCGGCGGGCGAGCGGGCGGGTCATCGAGTGCGTCCTTCTTATCGTTCGCATCCCACCAGCGGCCACATGTCTTTGACTTCACCGTGCCCGGAGCCCTAGACTTCTCGTTCGGCTGTCCTTCGAGACGGTGACCGTCCCGGCGGCGTCGGGGCGGTCATTTGGTGCATCGGCCCGGAAGGCGAAGACCACTCGGTAATACCCGACCGCTGGCCGCGCTGCGCCCGATGCCCGCACCGGAAGGTCGGCGCATCGGCGTCACGAGCGACCCACGAAGATCGCGACGAGCAGGGTCCGTGTGCCCCTGTGTCCCCCGCGTCCATTGAAGGAGACGTAACGAGAGATGCCGACGACCGCGCAGCTGGTCCGTAAGGGCCGTAAGAAGGAGCGCAAGAAGGTGGACACGCCCGCCCTCAGGCGGACGTGGAACTCGATGCGCGGCCGGTTCGTGGAGCTACGCCGCGGCTCGCCCCAGAAGCGAGGCGTGTGCACGGTCGTCCGGACGATGACCCCCAAGAAGCCGAACTCGGCCCTCCGGAAGATCGCCCGCGTCCGTCTCACCAACGGCATGGAGGTCACCGCCTACATCCCGGGTATCGGACACAACCTCCAGGAGCACTCGGTGGTGCTCGTCCGGGGCGGCGCGGTGCGCGACCTCCCGTCGGTCAAGTACCACATCGTCCGCGGGACCCTCGACGCCGCCGGCGTCAAGGACCGCAAGCAGGGTCGCTCGCTCTACGGCGCCAAGGCCGAGAAGCAGAAGAAGGCGAGCGCCTAGATGCCGCGCCGCGCGCGCCCCAACCACAAGGTCACGCCGCCCGACCGAAAGTTCGGCAGCGTCGCCGTCCAGCAGTTCATCAGCAAGGTGATGCAGGACGGCAAACGCCAGACCGCGGAGACGATCGTCTACGGCGCGCTCGAGAAGGCCGAGGGCACCGTGCGCCGTCCGGCCATCGAGGTCTTCGACACCGGGCTCCGCAACGCCACGCCCCTCATCGAGGTAAAGCCGCGGCGCGTGGGCGGCGCCACCTACCAGGTGCCGGTCGAGATCAAGCCCGAGCGCCGCAACTCGCTGGCGATGCGCTGGGTCATCGACGCCGCGCGCAAGCGCCCCGGCCGCTCCATGCAGGAGAAGCTCGCGGGCGAGCTGCTCGACGCCCTGAACAACGCGGGGGCCGCGGTCCGACGCAAGGAAGAGACGCACAAGATGGCAGAGGCCAACAAGGCGTTCTCGCACTACAAGTGGTGAACGAAGTGAACCCGCGTACGGCACCAGGGAGCGGTCCGCGCTTGGACTGTGAGTGCAAGTGGTAATGACGACAGAAGTCAAGCCCGGGAAGAGCCCGGTCGGCTCGGGCGGCTATCCGCTCGAGCACGTCCGCAACATCGGGATCATCGCCCACATCGACGCCGGGAAGACCACGGTCACCGAGCGGGTCCTCTTCTACACGAAGAAGATCTACAAGATCGGCGAGGTCCACGACGGCGCGGCCACGATGGACTGGATGCCCCAGGAGCAGGAGCGCGGCATCACCATCACGGCCGCCGCGACGACGTGCTTCTGGGCGGACCACCGCATCAACATCATCGACACGCCCGGCCACGTGGACTTCACGGTCGAGGTGGAGCGCTCGCTGCGCGTGCTCGACGGCGCGGTCACCGTCTTCGACGGCGTCGCCGGCGTGGAGCCGCAGTCCGAGACGGTGTGGCGCCAGGCCGACAAGTACGGCGTCCCGCGCATCTGCTTCGTCAACAAGATGGACCGGATGGGCGCGGACTACCAGCGCTGCGTGGACATGATCAAGGACCGCCTGGGCGCGGTCCCGGTGCGCATCCAGCTCCCCATCGGCGCCGAGTCCTCGTTCCGCGGCCTCATCGACCTGATCGAGCAGAAGGCGCTCGTCTGGGACAAGGAAGGCGCCAGCGAGGCGGAGATCGTCGAGATCCCCGAGGACATGCGCGAGGAAGCGGCCAAGGCGCGCGAGGAGCTGGTCGAGAAGGTCGCCGAGACCAACGACGAGCTGCTCCACCGCTACCTCGAGGAGCACACCATTGAAGTGGCCGAGCTGAAGGCGGCCCTCCGCGCCGCGACCATCGCCAACACGCTCGTCCCGGTCCTCTGCGGCGCGGCCCTGCGCAACAAGGGCGTGCAGCCGCTGCTGGACGCGGTCATCGCGTACCTCCCATCCCCATTGGATGTCCCGCCGGTCACCGGCATCGAGCCCCGCACCGGCGAGGAGCTAGTGCGCCGCCCGAACCCCGAGGACCCCTTCTCCGCCCTGGCCTTCAAGATCATGTCCGACCCGTTCGTCGGCAAGCTCGCGTTCTTCCGGGTCTACTCGGGGACGCTCAAGGCCGGCGACACCGTCTACAACGCCACCAGGGACCGCCGCGAGCGGATCAGCCGGATGCTCCTGATGCACGCCAACGACCGCGAGGAGGTCCAGATGGTCACCGCGGGGGAGATCGCCGCGGCCGTCGGCCTCAAGCAGACGTCCACCGGCGACACGTTGTGCGACGCGGCCTCGCCGGTCATCCTCGAGACCATCAAGTTCCCCGAGCCGGTCATCCAGGTGGCCGTCGAGCCCAAGACCAAGGCCGACGAGGAGAAGATGTCGCTGGCCCTGGCGCGCCTGGCCGAGGAGGACCCCACGTTCCGCCAGCACACCGACCCCGACTCGGCCCAGACGATCCTGTCCGGCATGGGCGAGCTGCACCTCGAGGTCATCGTGGACCGCATGCGCCGCGAGTTCCGCGTCGAGGCGAACGTCGGCAAGCCGCAGGTGTCGTACCGCGAGGCCATCACGCGCGCGGCGCAGGGCGAAGGCCGCCACGTCCGCCAGACCGGCGGCAAGGGCCAGTACGGCCACGTGATCGTGGACTTCGAACCGCTGCCGCGCGGCGCCGGCTTCGAGTACGAGTGGAAGGTCAAGGGCCAGGGCCTCAACAAGGAGTGGGCCAAGGCCATCGAGCAGGGCATCCGCGAGCGCATGGAGAACGGCGTCATTGCCGGCTTCCGCCTGGTGGACCTGAAGGCGAGCGTCGTGGACGGCTCGCAGCACGACGTGGACTCGAGCGAGATGGCGTTCAAGATCGCGGGCTCCCTCGCGCTCCAGGCCGCGGTGGCCCGGGGCGGCGGGGTGGTGCTCGAGCCGGTCATGAAGGTCGAGGTGGTCGTCCCCGAGGAGTTCATGGGCGACGTCATCGGCGACCTCAACAGCCGGCGCGGCCACGTGGGCGGCATGGAGGAGCGCGCGAACGCGCGCGTGATCAATGCCATGGTCCCGCTGGCCACCATGTTCGGCTACGTCACGACCCTGCGCTCCATGACGCAGGGTCGCGGCGCGTACTCCATGGAGCCAGACCACTACGAGATCCTGCCGCCGAGCCTCGCGGAAGAGCTGAAGAAGAAGTAACGGGGGCGCAAGGGAGAAGATGGCCAAGAAGAAGTTCGAGCGCACCAAGCCGCACGTGAACGTGGGGACCATCGGTCACATCGACCACGGCAAGACCACGCTCACCGCGGCCATCACCAAGACGCTGTCGCTGCGCGGCGCCAGCGAGTTCC
>JBOGTE010000018.1:0-22891 GCA_050692015.1 Candidatus Limnocylindria bacterium | reverse complement strand
GCGGCGGGCCGAGGCCGCCCACGAGTGGTCGAGGCGCATCACGCGCTCGACGAGCGCGGCCCAGCGGGCCTCGTCCCGGTACGCGCGGAGGGCGCGGCGCACCGCGTCGGACAGGGCTTCGGCCCTGTAGGGGCTGAAGGCGAAGCCCGTGCCGCTCCCCCCGTCGGCGTCGGCGTCGCGAACGGTGTCGGCGAGGCCACCCACGCTCCGGACAACGGGGATGGTCCCGTAACGGAACGAGATGAGCTGACCCAGCCCGCACGGCTCGAAGCGCGAGGGCATCAGGAACAGGTCGGCTCCCGCGTAGATGCGCTGGGCCAGCGCCGCGTCGAATCCGAGCGTGAGCGAGAGCGTGCCCGGGTGCCGCTCGGCGAGGTCCCGCCAGATCGCCTCGTAGGCCGGCTCGCCGGTCCCCAGGACCACGATCTGCGCGCCGGTCCGCAGGATCTCCGGAGCGACCGCGGAGAGTATGTCGATGCCCTTCTGCTCCACCAGCCTCCCGATCACGCCGAACACCGGCGTGCGCGCGTTGATGGCCAGGCCGAGCTCCTTCTGGAGCGCGGCCTTGTCGTTCACCTTGCCGCGAGCGTCGGCCGCGCTGTACCGGGCAGGGATGCTCCGATCCGTCGCGGGGTCGAAGAGGTCCGTGTCGATGCCGTTCACGATCCCCCAGAGGTCGGGCTTGCGCTCCGCCAGCATGTCTTGCAGACCCGCGCCGAACTCCGCCGTGAGGATCTCCTCGGCGTAGCGCTCGCTCACCGTGCTGACGATGTCGGCGCTCGCGATCGCGCGGGCCATGGGGTTCAGCTGCCCGGGCGTCCCCACGCGGACGCGCCGCTTGGGCAGGCCGACCAGGTCGAGGACGTCGGTCTTGCTCTGACCCTGGTAGGCGAGGTTGTGGATCGTGAAGACGCTGGCGGTCCCGCCGAGCTTCCGGCGGTACGGGCCGGCCACCATCGGGACGAGTAGGGCGGCGTGCCAGTCGTGGGCGTGGACGACGTCCGGCCGCACGCGCCCCTGCGCCAGGTCCTCCGCGACCGCGCGCGCGAACGCCGCGTACCGCTTCGCGTCGTCGGCGTGGCCGTAGACCTTCTCCCGGCTGATGCGCCGGTCGTTCCGCACGAAGGACGTGCGAACGCCGTCCCGCACCACCGACGGGTAGGAGACCTTGATGGCGGAGCGACCGTAAGGGACCGCGCGGACCGGTCCGTCGTCGGGGATGGAGAACCTCTCGCGGTCGATCGACCTGTGGAGCGGGAGGTAGACGGACACGTCGTGTCCCAGCGCAGCCAGCGCCTGCGGGAGCGATCCCGCCACGTCCGCCAGGCCGCCGACCTTCGCGTAGGGAGCGACCTCAGCGGCCGCGAACACGATCCGCACCCGCGCGACATCGTACGGAAGCCGCGGCGGCGGCGCCATGTCGGAGCGGCATCTCCCCGCGGTCCGCGCGGGCGCCTGCCAGCGTGCCGAAAGCCGCGACGTCGCGTTAGAGCGTCCAGCACCTGTCGTATATGGGCAGTGAGAGCCTGGAAGGAGCGGACCAGAAACATGTTCCCGAGAGCCAAGATCGCCACCGGCGCTGTTGCCGGGATCCTCACGTTCGCGGTCACCGGGGCGGCCGCGCTCGCGGCTTTCCAGCCCATGGCGCCCCTCGTCTCGGCCGCCGCGCACGCCACCGACGCCCAGACGACCGCCGCCGAGCGCGGCGAGCGCGGGGGCCCCTTCCGGGCCCTCGAGGCAGTCCTCGAGCGGCTCGTGCAGAACGGGACGATCACCTCGGAGCAGAAGGCCGAGATCCTGGAGGCGGTGGCCGCCGCGGGGAGAGACCGCGCGGGAGCAGACCGCGATCGAGACGGGCACCTCAAGCGGATCTGGAACGGCTTCATGCGACTCTCGCTCGAATACCTCGAGCTCGAGAAGGATGACGCGCGCGAGGCGCTCCGCGCCGGTGCCTCGCTGGGAGAGCTCGCCGACGCCTCCCTGGGCAAGAGCCGGGACGCGCTGATCGCGTACCTGGTGTCCGAGGCGACGGCCCTGATCGACCAGGCCCTGGCGAACGAGAAGATCACCGCCGAGCAGGCCCAGGCCGCGGAGGCCGGACTGGCCGAGCGCGTGGCCGCCTTCGTGGACCGCGTGCACGGGAACGACGCCACCAGGGAGCTCCGCGAGCGCGCCAAGGACCTGAGGGAGCGGGCCAAGGAGCTGCGAGACCGGCTCAAGGAGCAGCGGGACCGGCTCAAGGAGCAGCGCTCGGGTATCTGAGCGGTCTCGGTGCTCATAACAGGGGAGCGCCGCGGGGCGTTCAACTGACGAACGACCAGGCGGTCCTCGCGCGCAGGGGAGGACAGATGGCGGGACCGTTCTCACGCGTGGTAGGCGCGGGCCAGGATGCTATGTTCCGCAGGCCCGAAGGCGCGTCGGTCAGCGTCCGGGCAAGGGTGGAGCTCGCCGTGGACCGTGTCCTCGACCAGCGCTACCGCATCGTCGAGCCCATCGGGGTGGGCGGGTCCGCGCAGGTCTACCTCGCACGAGACGACTCGCTCCAGCGCGACGTGGCGGTCAAGATCCTCGATCCGCAGGCGGCAGGCGACCACGCCCTGCGGAAGCTCTTCGTCCGCGAGGCCCAAGCCCTGGCCAAGCTCTCGCACCCGAACGTGGTCTCGGTCTACGACGTCGGGGAGGTCGATGGACTCCCGTACATCGTCATGGAGCACCTCCCCGGCCACTCGCTGAAGCAGCTCATCGACCGCGACGGCCCGCTCAGCGTCGCCGACGCGGTGCGCCTCGCCGCGGAGATCGCGAGCGGACTTTCGTTCGCTCACTCGCGCGGCATCGTCCACGCCGACATGAAGCCGTCGAACGTCCTGCTGGACGAGGCCGGCCACGCCAAGATCGCCGACTTCGGGATCGCGCGCGCCCCGCAGGAGGACGCCCCCACGCCGCAGCTCTTCGCGACGGCGATGTACGTCGCCCCGGAGCGCGTCGAGGGCAAGGCCGTGTCGGGGGCCAGCGACATCTACGGCCTCGGCCTGGTCCTGTATGAGATGCTCGTCGGCCGGCCGCCCTTCACCAGCGCGAATCCGGCGGTGCTCCTGCGCGACCACGTGGTGCGCCAGCCGGTCCCGCCGAGCCACCTGCGCCAGTCGCTTCCGCGGGAGCTCGACGACGTGGTGATGAAGTGCCTGGCCAAGGACCCGGGCCTGCGCTACCAGCGCGCGAGCGAGGTCACCAGGGCGCTCGCCGCGCTCGAGAACGTCGGTTCTGCTCTCGGGACGACCAGGATCAACACGGCGATCATGACCGAGCCCCTCCAGGGGATCGTGCCGCGCGAGGACAGCCCGGTGGTCGCCTTCCTCCAAGCGTACGGCGCGCCCATCCGCCGAGGCTTCTTCGCGCTGCTTGCGGCGGGCCCGGTGTTCGGTCTGGGCACGCTGGCGGCGTTCGATCCGGTGGTGACGATCGTCGCCGCGGCGGTGGTCGGGGTGGCCGCGCTGGCCGGCCAGCTCGGGGTGGCGCTGGCCATCGCCTGGCTGTTCGAGACCGTCGCCATCTTCATGTTCGTCCCGGGCCTGGCGGTCCTCTTCGCCTTCATGGGCCTCTGGGTCTGGCTGCGCGACGTTCCGCCGGAACGCACCGCGGTGGCGCTGGCGATGCCGGTCGCGGCCCCGCTGGGGCTCGCTCCGGCGCTGCTGCTCGCGTCGGCCTCTATCCACGGGATCGCCGGGGTGGTGAGCGCCGCGTGGGGCGCGGTGCTAACGGTCCTATTCGCGGTGTCCGCCGGACGCCAGGTCTTCGGCGCGTACGTTCAGACGGGACTGGCGCTGGACCCGGGCTCGCTGTTCGACACCGTGCGTGCCATCGAGACGCGCAGCGCGATCGTGCAGCTGTTCCGCCCGGTCGCCGACCGCACCGGGCCGCTCCTCGAGGTGCTCGACCCGGACCGGATCGTCGGCCAGATGGGGATGTTCGTCTCGCGCGTGAGCGCTGCCGACGTCTCCGCCCTCGCGACCGTCGGCGCGTGGGTGGTCACCGCGCTGGTGGTCTGGACCGTCACGCGGCTGCTGCGTGGGCTGTTCGACACGCTGTTCCCGTCACGCCGGTTCTTCGCGCTCTACGTGTTCGCGACGGCCGTCGGCGTCTCGGCTGGCGCCGCGGTGCTCTACATGCTGTTCGTCACGTGGGCACCGCTGGCGACGTCCCCCGGCCGGCCGGATGAGGCCGTCCTGTTCGTGGCGGCCGCGGTCGGCGCGGTGCTCGGCCTCGCCTTCGGCGTGGTGATCAGCGCGACCGAGTCTCCCGAGCCGACCGAGGACGCTCCGCTCCCGCCCCTGTCCGGCGGTCGCATCCCGGTCCGCTAGGACCGGGACCGGGCGCGCTAGGCCGCTTCGAAGCGGCGCTGGTGCCCGTGCGTCCCGCTAGCGCAGGACTCGCACTGGACCAGGCCGGCGCGGTACTGGGGTGCGCCGCTCACGACGCGACCGCAGCACTGGCACGAGTACTGGATGAACGCGGCTGCCGCGACCTTGAAGAGGCTCATGTCCGACTCCTTGTTCTTTCACGCGGAGCCGACGAGGTGAGCTTGCGGGCTCGGGCGGCGCGTTGCGCCCTATCCGGCGGTGCCGGAATTAGCCCCGTACGGTTCCCCCGTTCCCCTCTCGGGGATTTGGCTGGATCGACAGATCCAGCCAAGTCCACCCTTCGGCGATCCGGCTGGACCGGTGCGGTCCTAGAGGAGACCGTAGGGCCTGGCGCGGCCGGCGTATGTAGTGGATCTGTCGGCCGAAGGTGTGCTTTCGGTGATCGGGGCCGGAATTTCCGCGGAAATGGGGCGTTACGGCGATCTTCGCACGACTCACGGGCGGCCCTCGAGCGCCCGCTCGGCCCCCGTCTCGCGCCAGGCCGCGTCCGGATCGACGCGGGCGCCCTGGCGCTCGAAGTACGTCGCGAGGCGCTCCAGGTCGCGGCGCACTAGGGCGCGAGCGCCCGCGTGCGTGGCCAGGTCCACGGTCTGCGAGAGGTCGATGATCACCGGCCGCTCGCGCCAGTACAGGACGTTGTAGGCGGAGAGGTCTCCGTGCGCGCGCCGGGCGAGGAGCATGAGCGCGACCTCGTCCAGGACGGCATGCCAGAGGTGCTCCGCCTCGTCGCGTTCGAGGCGCAGCGAGGCGAGGCGCGGAGCCGCCACCGGGGCGTCGCCGATGAACGCCATCCGGTAGCCGCCCTCCGCCTCGGGCACGCGCGTGTCGCGTGCCGCGCGGGCGGTCGGCGTGACCTGGCCCGCCGGTGGCGGGACCGTGACGCCGGCTTCGTAGAGGTGGTTCAGCTCGCTCCACTCGTGCCATACCCAGGCGCCCTCGAGGAGCCTGTGGCCTATTTCGCGGCCGCGCTTGATCCCGCGCCGGGCGCGGGCGCCGCCGGGTCCGCGGAACCAGTCCTCGCGGTAGTGCGTGTCGTCCTGGAACGAGCGGAACATGCGGGACTTGAAGCGCTTCTCGGCGAGGTAGCTCGTGCGGCCGTCGGCGCCGACGCGGGCGACGAGACTGACCTCGCTCTCCTTGCCGGTCTTCAGGATGCCGAGCGGCTCTTCGTGGTACTCGCCGTCCACGAGCCAGTCCGGCTCGAAGAGCGGCGGGCGCTTGATGCTCGCGGGACCCTGAGCGGTGCCGGGCCCGATGGCGAACGACATGGATCCTCCTCCAGCTGTTCATGGGCGTGCTGATGCCCTGGTGGGCTGGATGCCGGAGGACCGCCTGGCGCGCCGGGCGGCGCGCTACTGGTGCTCGGCTACGCCGAGGCGGAGGCCGGCATCGATGCAGCGGTGGTCACACGCATTGCAGGCCTCCTTCTGCCGCACGCGGCGGCCGTGTCGTGGCGGGGAGTGTGTCCGAAGTGGGGCGGCGTGTCCATATCCGCGGCAACGTTCATTCCGCGCTGCCTCGTACGATCCAGGCATGAAATGGCGCCCGTGACATGACGCCGACCATTCGCGACGCCCGTCTGGAGGATGTTCCCGGGATCGTCGATGTCCACATCCGAACTTGGCAGGTCGCCTATCTGGGGCAGCTTCCAGACGAGCTGCTCGCTGCCCAGGAAGCCCGCCGGGCCGATCGGACCGAGATCTGGGACCGCGCGATCCGGAACGCTGCTGACGATCACCGCCGGATCCTGGTCGCCGAGGAGGACGGCCGCGTGGTCGGGTTCGCTTCGGCAGGCCCGGCCCGGGACGAGGGCGAGGCGATCGGCGAGATCTACGCGATCTACCTGGACCCCGGATCGTGGGGCAGCGGCATTGGACGCGAGCTCCTGGCGCGCTCCACCGAGTGGCTCGCCGGGGGCGGGTTCGATGAGGCCATCCTCTGGGTGCTCGGCTCCAATGCTCGGGCTCGCCGGTTCTACGAGACAGCCGGATGGCATACGGACGGTGGCGCGAAGATGGAGCTGATGCTCGGCTCGCCGCTGGAAGAAGTGCGGTACCGCCGAAGCCTCGCTGCGCGCTGACTCGTAGCCAGCTCGACCGAGGTGGACCGCCTCGGCCGGGATCACCGCCGCCGGGCTACCGACGGCGTCGCCTGAGAGCGGTCGCTGCCAGGATCGTTCCCAGTAGGAGCATGGCCCCGCCGACGTAGGCCCACGTCGGATCGCCCGTCATGACCGATCCGCCTAGGTAGCCGAGGCCCTGCAGCAGGAAGATCGCGCCGGCGGCGGCGCTGAGGCCGCCGATCACGAGTCGCGTCCTCATCGCGGAAACGGTACCGCGCCCGGACGATCCAGACTTCCGCGGTGCGCCATGCCGATCACGTCTCGCTCTTGCGCGGCGGCGTCGTGCCCGGCGGCGTCTGGGCGGATCTGGGGTCGGGCGAGGGCGCGTTCACGCTCGCGCTCGCGGAGCTTCTCGCACCAGGCGGTCGGATCCACTCGGTGGACACGGACACAGGCGCGCTGCGGACGCAGCAGCGGTCGATGTCCGCGCGCTTCCCGGGCGTTGAACTGGAGATCCACCGCGGCGACTTCACCGGCTCGCTGAAGCTGCCTACGCTCGATGGGATCGTGATGGCGAACTCACTGCATTTCCACCGTGACCACGCCGCGGTCGTCGGGCACGTCATGCGGTGGATGAGACCTGGCGGTCGCTTCGTCCTCGTCGAGTACGACGCAGATCGAGGGAACACGTGGGTCCCGCATCCGATCTCGTACATCACCTGGGAACGGGTCGCGCGCGAAGCGGGCCTCACCGGTACGCGGCGCCTACACACTGTCCCCAGTCGTTTCCTGGGCGCGATCTACTCAGCGCTCAGCATCCGCGAGTAGCGGGCAACTTCCGCTTCAGGCTCTTCGCAGGAACCTTCGTCTTCGGCGCGATCGCCTCATAGCTCTCGGCGATCCACTCCTTCATGAGATCCATCGGCACGTCATCCGAGGCCTTGAAGTGCGCGGCGACCCAGCCATGGCGATCCATCCCGTAACCGAATGGGACCGTGAACGGACGCGATCGCGCGTACAGAAGCGAGGCGGGCAGCTTCACGCCGACCATGAGTGTCACATCCGGAGGTCGTCCGAAGAAGACGAAGACCTTCTTCCCCACCTTGGCAACGTCTTCGCCCCATGGGTGATCTTCCCATGCATCCGGGAACGTGAGCGCGTAGCGTCGAAGTGCGGTCTTAGCGCGGCTCGCGATCACATCCAGAGCCTATGAAAATACGAACGCCGCGCATTCCTGCGCGGCGTTTCCTGAGCGGGAGACGGGTCTCGAACCCGCAAAACCTTCGCCTTGGGAAGGCGACGCTCTACCAATTGAGCTACTCCCGCGTGAACCTCATTCTAACGTAGCGGCCACGCCGCTCATCGACGCGGTTCTTCCACCCTTGCTGGCGGGCGGTGCGTCTGCGGTGACAGTTCGCGCAACGCACAACGCACTTAACGATCTCAGCGAGGATGGTCGACCAGCTCCGCCTACCCACCATGCTCCCGATGTCGATCTCCTTCGTGGCAGGGTCGATGTGGTCGAACTCAAGAACAGTGATATCCGTCAAACCGCAGTCAACGCACGGGTGCGAACGGAGGTACTCGTGCAGTCGAAGGAGCCCATCTTCGCGCTTCATCCGCATCTCACTCATTGCCCGTTGGATGTAGTCAGGCTTGTTACGTTCGTAATGCGCTCGGCGGTATGCCGCATGGCATGGGCGGCAGTAGTGATTTCGGAGTCCCCTGCCGAGATCTCTGAAGGAAAACTCATTCAGTGGCTTCAACTGCCGGCATCTCGAGCATCTCCGGACTCCATGCGGGTCGGAACTGAAGAGTGCGGCCTGGTGTGGACCCGCCAGTGCCAAGTATCGACCTGCCGCCCCGGGCCTGACCTCCGCCGGATTGATGATCACCCCCAGCAGCTTCGTCCAGTTGAACTGCTCGGCGGTGCGCCGCCGATGGCAGTTCGCGCACCGGACATCGCACTTCTCGATCTCGGCACGCACCGTAGATTCCGAACAACTGCGCGCTAGGCGTGACACGATCCCTCGCTTCAGCGAGCGGTCGCGGTGGTCGAAGTCAAGGACGACGCGGGCTGACTCACCACAGTCCACGCAGGGATGCGACCGAAGGTAGTCATCGATGATCCGCTTTATCCGAGGGAGTTCAGTTTGGCGTCGGCTCTTTGCTCTCGCGAGGTAGACCGGCCGGTTCCGCCCGTAGTGCTCCTTCCCATAGGCGCGGCAGCACGGTCGGCACCAGACCCGACGCAGGCCGGTCGTCTTGTTCTTGATCGGGAATTCGTCGGTGCGCTTGAGCTCGCCGCAGCGCGAGCAGCGGCGCAGGGCTGACGGAGACTCGCCATAGACGCCGGTCGCTTCGAGCAGTTCGAGCATGTGCGGCCTCGGTGCTTCTGCACCTATTCCCGATATCGAACACGTATTCTATCGACAGCGGCTTGCGTCCGCAAGACCAGCGGAACTCCTCGGCGGCTCGGCTGTACTTCTTAGGAATGAAGCTGATCAGCGCCATCGTCCTCCTCGCCGTCTTCGCCTGCGGGCCAGAGGCCGTGGACGTCCCGCTGACGACCGCCCCGGCCGTGACGGCGACGGGTGAGTGCCGGCCGACGATCGCGCGCATGACACCGCCCCAGTCCTTCTTTGACTTTGTTGTGGGCGGCTCGAGCAAGCCTGATCTCACGAGAGACCAGCTGTTGCGGAGGGGGAACTTCTACGGGAATGCCGCGCTATGGGTGCTCTTGCCGGAGAACGGCGAGGTCCGCACCGGCGGCGACAAGTTCCTTGCCTGGCGCGTCAAGACGGGGGTCATCTCGTACGTCGCCCTGCGCGTCGACGCGCAGGCGCCCGAGGTACGCCAGACGCTCGACGCCCGCAGCGGCTACGGCGACAGCGGCTTCCAGCCGGGCGGCGTCGACCTTCCGACCGCGGGCTGCTGGGAAGTGACCTACGCGCTCGACGGGGCCAATGATCTCCGCTTCGTCCTGAAGGCGCGCTAGGAGACGGGTACGAGCTTCTTCCGCTGGCCAGCTTGGCGATCCCGATCTTGCTTGGACAGCACGCGCTTCCGCAGCCTGAACGTCACCGGCGTCACCTCGAGCAGCTCGTCGTCGGCCAAGAACTCGATCGCGTCGTCGAGCGATAGGTCGCGAACCCCGTCGAGCCGCACCGTGATCTCGGAGGTGCTGCTGCGCATGTTCGTCAGGTGCCGCTTGCGGGCGACGTTGACCTCGAGGTCGCGCTCGCGGGCGTGCTCCCCCACCACCATGCCCTCGTAGACGTCCACGCCGGGGCCGATGAACAGCTGCCCGCGCTCCTGCGCCTGCGTGAGACCGAACGTCGTGGCCGAGCCGTCCTCGAAGGCCACGAGGGAGCCGTTCGTCCGCATGGCGATGGGGCCCGCGTCCGGGCCGTACGAGTCGAAGAGCGTGTTCATGACGCCCTGGCCGCGGGTCGCTGTGAGGAACGCCTGGCGGAAGCCGAGGAGCCCCCGCGTCGGGATCTTGTAGACGCAGTGCGCGGTCCCGTCGTCGCGGTACTTCATGTCCACCGGCGTCGCGCGGCGCTGGCCGGCCATCTCGACCACGCGGCCGAGCAGCTCCTGCGCGACCTCGACCTCGAGCTGCTCGTACGGTTCGAGCCTCGTACCGCCGTCGTGCTTGAAGATGACCTCGGGCCGGGAGACCTGCAGCTCGTATCCCTCGCGCCTCATGTTCTCGATGAGGATCGCGAGGTGCAGCTCGCCGCGGCCGCTCACCACGAACGTGTCGGCGGTCTCGCCCTCGGCTACGCGCAGCGCGACGTCGCGCTCGAGCTCCGCGTAGAGGCGTTCGCGGATCTTGCGGCTGGTGACGTGCGTGCCCTCGCGTCCCGCGAAGGGGCTGTTGTTCACGCCGAAGGTCATGCGGACCGTCGGCTCCTCCACGCGGATGGGCGGCAGGGGCCGCGGGTCCGCGGCGTCGGCGATGGTGTCCCCGATGCCGATGTCGGGGACGCCGGCCACCGCGACGATGTCGCCGGCACGCACCTCGTCCACGGGCTCGCGCGCCAGGCCGCTGAAGGTGAAGAGATGCGTCACCCGGGCCTGCGTCACGCGGCCGTCGTGGTCGATCCGCGCTACGGGCTGCGCCCGCCGGAGCGTCCCGCTCTGGAGCCGCCCCACCGCGATCCTGCCGATGTGCGTGTCGTGCGTCGTCGCGGTCACCAGCAGCTGGCTCGGCGCGGCGTCGTCCACGTCCGGCGGCGGGATGTCCTCGAGGATCGCCTCGAAGAGCGGCTCCAGCGACGGGCCGATGTGCCTGTGGTCCACGCCCGCCGAGCCGGTGAGCGCGTTGGTGTAGACGGTGGAGAACTCGGCCTGCGCCTCGGTGGCGCCGAGATCCAGGAACAGATCGAATGTCTCGTTCAGCACGTGCATCGGGCGGGCGTTGGCGCGGTCGATCTTGTTCACGACGACGATGGCGCGGTGCCCGCGCCGCAGCGCCTGCCGCAGGACGAACTTGGTCTGGGGCATGGGGCCGTCCACCGCGTCAACGAGCAGCAGCACGCCGTCCACCATGTTCATGACTCGCTCGACCTCGCCGCCGAAGTCCGCGTGGCCCGGCGTGTCCACGATGTTGACCTTCACGCCGCGGTACACGATGGAGGTGTTCTTGGCGAGGATCGTGATCCCGCGCTCGCGCTCCAGTGCGTTCGAGTCCATGACGCGCTCGGTCAGCTGCTCGTTCTCGCGGAAGATGCGGCTCTGCCTGAGCATGCCGTCCACGAGGGTCGTCTTGCCGTGGTCCACGTGCGCGATGATCGCGACGTTGCGGATGTCGGTGCGCGGCACGTCTAGTCGGCCGCGCTGGTCGCGCGCTCCTTGCGCGCCGCGCGACGTTCCTCGAACTTCTTCGCCGACGAGTCGAGCTTCTCGAGGAACCGGGCGAGCCTCTCACGCGCGTGCTCGGCTTCGGGGTCCAGGCCGGTGCGGTCGAAGACCCTCCAATACCGGAGAAGAGGCCAGAGGATGTCGTCGTGGTGGATCCGTAGGTCGTAGATGCCGGCGTCGGCCATCTGCGCGGCCTTGCGGACGAAGCCGCTGATCCCGGCACCGGGCATCTGGAACGTCAGGACTTCCTCGGTGATCGCCTTCATCGCCGCCGAAGGGTCCACCTCGAAGATCGCCTCCATCGCGCCGCGGTAGAAGACCATGTGCAGGTTCTCGTCCGTCGCGACCCGCGTCATGATCCTGTCGGCCACGGGGTCGCTCGAGTACTTCCCGGTGTTCAGGTGGGACACGCGCGTCGCCAGCTCCTGGAACGAGGTGTAGGCCAGCCCCTGGACCACGCCGGCGGGGTGCTCGTAGCCGAGGAGCGTGGTCTGCATGCGGCCCCGCTCCAGTGCCACCGGGTCGATGTTCCGGGTAACGACGAGGTAGTCGCGGATGACGATGGCGTGGCGGCCCTCCTCCGCGGTCCAGCGGTTCACCCACTCCTTCCAGGCGCCGTCGCCCTCCTGGAACATTGAGTAGATCAGCCGGTGGTAGGAGGGCAGGTTGTCCTCGGTGAGCAGGTTCACCTCGAACGCGGTCTGGGCGACGCCGGTCAGGCGCGGCTGGTCCGGTGTCCAGGGCTCCTTTTCGTAGTCGCGACCCAGGCTGTAGGGGATGTAGTCGTGCGGGAACCACTCCTTTGCCACCGAGATGTGGCGCTCTAGGAGCCGGGTGACGGCGGGCTGGATCTCCGCCAGGAGAGCGTGGTCCGGGTGCCGGGCGACGCTCAGAGCCGCTCCGGGGCTATTGGTGATGTCACTTCATCATTGTGAGGCCCGCGGTCCACCGCCGCCGGTCTGTGGGACGCATCGATCCCGCGCAGTGAAGCGGCCAGAGCATCGCCGGGCCGATCTCGACGGCCGCATCGGCCAGGTAGATCGGACCTTAGTTGGCACAGCGGGTGCATCGATGCGCCGGATGGAGACCGGACCCGAGGCCCAGGCGAGCCCGCCGGCCCCAGAGGCGCCGGCCGCGGGGGCGCCTCGCGAGCGCGGGCGGAGGTGGAAAGGCCCGCTCGGGATGGCCGCGGCGCTGGTGCTGTCGTTCGCGTGGGGCGCCCTCACCTACCGCGAGATCGGCGCGACCCAGGTGGTCGCCCGTCCCGTCATGGCGGCCGCCGTCGCGGGCTCCGAGTCGCCGCCGGGCTGGGTCGCCGACTTCGCGACCGCGTTCTGCGACGCGGATGCCGAGTACATCGCCTCGCGGCTCGGCCCGCCCCTCGAGGGCCAGGCCGCGGACATAGAGGAGGCCTTCGCGTCGCGCGAGTGGTCCTGCTCGGAGACGCGCTACCTCGGCGGAGGCTCCAATGGGAGCAGTGAGTTCTACGCCTACGTGACCGTTGAGGGCACCGGTGGGGAGCACTGGTGGGTCTTCACCGTCAGGGACGAGAGGGTGGTCGCGATCGAGTAGCGGCTCCCGCCTAGGTCGCGGGGATGCAGCGCTGGACCGCGGCCGTGACCTCGTCGAGGTCGAACGGCTTCTGCACGAAGCCCTCGCAGCCGAGCCGCCGGGCGGTCTCCTCGAGGTCCTTGACCGCGCTCAGGAGGACGATCGACGCCGGCGGGCCTGCGACCCGGCGGTACTGCTCGACGAACGCCCACCCGTCCATGATCGGCATGCGCAGGTCCACCAGCAGGACGGCGGGCTGGTGGTGCTTGACCATCTCGAGGGCCGCGGCGCCGTGCGGCACCGTCGCGACCGCGTAGCCCTGGTCGCTGAGCGCCTGGCGCACCAGCTCGCATATCGCGTCGTCGTCGTCCACGACGAGGACTCGCGGGCGGTGTCCGTTGTCACGGTGCGCCGCGGGGATCCGCCCGCTCACGCCGTCCTCGGCCCCTTCGCTTGCTCCTTGGCCCGCGCCAGCGCCGAAGAGCGAAGCATAGTCAGCGTCAGGCCTTCGGTGGGGTGCCAATCATGGTCGTCGGAGCGGGCGTCGAAGGCGCAGTACGCCCACTGGCCCTCGTGGACCGTCAGCTTGTCGGGCCCGCCCTCTCCGGCCTGGTGCGCGGGCGCGACGCAGTTGAACGCGACGCGTGGCTCCATGCCCGTCCCCTCCGCTCAGCCTCGCGGCGACCTGCGGTGATCGACGCCGGCCAGGTCGACGCTGCTCAGATCGACGCTAGTCAAATGATGCGCCCTCATGTGAGTGGTGACGAGCGGTTTCGCGGCGTCGCAACTGCCGGCGGCGCGGCGGCCTCGTGGCCGGCGCCGACGAAGCGGTACCCCTCGCCCGGGATCGTCTCTATGAAGCGCGGACTCCGCCAGCTCTCGCCCAGCTTCACGCGGAGGTCCCGGATGTGCCGGTCGATGACGTTGCTGGTCACCGCGCTGCCCGCGCCCCAGACGTTGGCGAGGATCCGCTCGCGGTCGAGCACCTCTCCCGGGTGCGCCAGGAAGAGGTAGAGGAGGGTCTGCTCGAGCAGCGTCAGGCGGAGAGGCGTCGAGTCCATGCGGACGGACCCCACCGCGATGTCCATCTCGAACGGCTCCACCCGGAGGCGGGCCCGCAGCACCGGCGTGCGCCCGTGCGCGCGGGCGTACGCGGCCATCGTCCGGACGACGATCTCATCCGGCGTGAACGGCACCTCGATCACGTCGTATGCCCCGCGCCGGTAGGCCTCCAGCTTGAACATGGTCTCCCGCCGCCGGGTGAGGCCGACGCAGGGGATCACGAACCCGTCGTACCGCGTCCACTCCGGAGCGCGCTCGTGGTGGTCGAGGTCCGCGAGCAGGATCTCGGGCCAGCCTTCGCGGACGAGCTTCCGGAGGTCCGCCGGCGCCCGCACGAGCCGGCAGTCCGCGTCGATGTGCCCCAGGACCAGCCGGACCAGGCTCCCGATGAGCGGCTCCGACAGCAGGGCGACGCGAGGGCGCGTCTTGGTGGGCGACTTCACCCGGTCAGCGTGCCCGTCAGCGAACGCCCCGTAATGAACGGCCGTAATGACGGTCTGTCACCGGGCCGCCTAGCGCCGGCCGGGGCTCACCAGATCGCGGGGCGCAGCTCGTCCGCTCGGCGCATCGGGCTGCCGTCGGCGCAGCCGAAGGCCTCGTGGAACTCGGGCAGGTTGGAGAGCGGTCCGATCACCCGGTAGCGGCCCGGCGAGTGAGGGTCGATCACCAGGCGAAGGCGCAGCGCCTCGTCCCGCAGCTTCCCGCGCCAGGACTGGGCCAGGCCCAGGAAGAAGCGCTGCTCGGGCGTGAAGCCGTCGATCGCCGCCGGGCGTCCCCGGCGCTCGAGCGCGCGCTGGAAGGCCGCCCACGCGATCTTGATGCCGCCCAGGTCGCCGATGTTCTCGCCCAGCGTGAGCTTCCCGTTGATGCGCAGGCCCGGCAGGGGCTCGTAGGCCTCGAACTGCTTGACGATGAGGTCCGTCCGCGCCTCGTAGGCCTGGCGGTCGGCCGGCTGCCACCACTCCCGGAGGTTGCCGTCCGCGTCGTACTTGCTCCCGGAGTCGTCGAAGCCGTGGCTCATCTCGTGCCCGATGACCATGCCGATGGCCCCGTAGTTCACCGCGTCGTCGGCGTCCTGGTAGAAGAACGGCGGCTGAAGTATCCCCGCGGGGAAGACGATCTCGTTCATCAGCGGGTTGTAGTAGGCGTTCACCGTCTGCGGGCTCATGCGCCACTCGGTGCGGTCCACGGGACGGCCGAGCTTGTCGAGGTCCCGGCGCATCTGCCACTCGTTGGCGCGAAGCACCTTCCCCGCGTAGGAGCCGCGGTCGACCTCCAGCGGCGAGTGGTCGCGCCACGTGTCGGGGTAGCCCATCTTGACGGCGAACGCGTTCAGCTTCCGGAGCGCCTGCTCCCGCGTCGCATCGCCCATCCACTCGAGGGAGCGGATACGCTCGCCGAGCGCGGCGCGGAGGTCCTCGACCAGCTCGAGCACGCGGCGCTTGGCCTCCGGCGGGAACGCCCTCTCCACGTAGAGCCGGCCGAGCTCCTCGCCGATGTGCGCGTCCATCGACTCGAGCACCCGCTTCCACCGCGGCCGCTGCTCCAGGACTCCCTGGAGCACTCCGCTGTTGAAGCGGAACGACTCGCTCTCGAAGGCCGCCGGGAGCGAGGAGGCCGTGGCCCGCACCACGTGCCAGCGCAGGTACGTGCGCAGCTGCTCCAGCGGAACGTCGCCGAGAGCGCTGGCCAGCTCCGCGAAGAACTCCGGCTGCCGGACGTTCACCTCGCCTGCGGTCGCGCCGAGGGCCGCGAGGTAGCCGCTCCAGTCCCAGCCGGCCCGCTCCTCGAGGCGCGCGACGGTCATCCGGTTGTAGACGCGGTGCGGGTCGCGCTGGTCTACCCGGGTCATGGAGGCCCGCGCCAGGCGCGTCTCGAGCGTGAGGACCGTCGCCGCGCCGTAGCGCGCCCGGTCCGCGTCGTCCCCCAGCAGCTCCAGCATCCGGGCGACGTGCCCGACGTACTCCTGCCTGATCTGCCGGGAGCGGTCGTCGTCCTTCAGGTAGTGGTCCCGGTCGGGCATCCCGAGACCGCCCTGCTGCAGCCAGACCAGATACCTGGTGCTGTCACCCGGGTCCTGGTTCACCAGCGTCACGTGGCCCGCGTAAAGGCGCCGCAGGTGGAGCGACGCGAGCAGTCGCGGCAGCTCCCGGCGCTCGGCCAGCGCGTCTATGGACGCCAGCACCGGCGCGATCGGCTCCGTGCCCGCGGCCTCGACGGCCGCCTCGTCCATGCCCGCCGCCCAGTAGTCGCCCACCTTCTGCACGACGCTTCCCTTGGGAGCGCCGGCCTTCGAGGCTTCGTCGGCCAGGGCGCGGAGGATCTCGCGGTTGCGCTCGTGGACCTCGTGGAACGCGCCCCAGGTCGGCTCCGACGCCGGGATCTCGGTGCGCTCCAGCCACTTGCCGTTGGCGTAGCGGAAGAAGTCCTCGGACGGCGCCACGGACGTGTCGATGTTGCCGGGGTCGATCGCGCGCACGGGCCCTCCCTCACTAGCGGTGCCCGCGGGTGAACTCCTTCATCACGCCGGTCACCTCGAAGACGGTGCGCTCGCAGATGTTCTGCACGCGGTCACCGATCCTCTCCAGATTGTGCGCGACCCAGATGAGCCACGTCGCCCGGTCGATGGTCCGGGGGTCGTTCAGCATGAAGGTGAGCAGCTCGCGGTAGACCTGATCGTAGAGCCGGTCCACGTCGTCATCGCGTGCCGCGACTGCCTCGGCCGCCTCCGCGTCGCGCGCGATGAAAGCGTCGATGGACTCGGTGAGCATCTCTCGCACCAGAGCCGCCATGCGCGGGACGTCCACCAGCGGCTTCAGGAGGCCGCGGTCCTCGTGCAGGAGCGCGATCTTGGCGATGCCCACGCAGTAGTCGGCCATGCGCTCGAGCTCGGGGGCGACCGACAGCACCGCGACGATCAGCCTCAGGTCGCTCGCGATGGGCTGCTGGGTGGCGATCAGGTGCAGGGCGCGGTCCTCTATGGAGAACCGCAGCTCGTTGATGGGCCGGTCCTCGTTCACCACCTGCTGCGCGAGGTCGCGGTCCAGGCGGCGCAGCGAGTCGATGCTGCGCTCGATGGCCACGTCCACCAGGCTGGCAAGCGTCCGCAGGTCCCGCTGCAGCTCCGCCAGGCCCTCGTCCAGGGTCGCGCGCGAGTGGATGTTGCGCTCGAAGGTCATCCGAACCGTCCCGTTATGTAGGCCTCGGTGCGCTCGTCTTTCGGGGTCGTGAAGAGGTCCTCCGTCCGGCCGAACTCGACGAGCCGTCCCACGCCCTCCTCGCCGGCGAGCATGAACGCGGTCCACTCGCTGACGCGCGAGGCCTGCTGCATGTTGTGGGTCACGATGACGATGGTGACCTCGCGCGACAGCTCCTTGACCAGCTCCTCGATCTTGTAGGTGGCGATGGGGTCGAGCGCGGAGGCCGGCTCGTCCATCAGCAGGACCGCCGGATCCGTGGCGAGCGCCCGGGCGATGCAGAGCCGCTGCTGCTGGCCACCCGAGAGCGCCGCGCCCGAGCGGCCCAGCTTGTCCTTGACCTCGTCCCAGAGCGCGGCGCGCTGGAGGTTGCGCTCGACGAGCTCGTCCATCTCCCGGCGGCCCATCCTCCACCCGCGCAGGCGCGGGCCGGCGGCGACGTTCTCGTACACGCTCATCATCGGGAACGGATTCGGCTTCTGGAACACCATGCCCACCAGGCTCCGCACGAAGACCGGGTCCATGTCGGGCCCGTAGACCTCGAGGTCGCCCAGGTACACCCTTCCCGCGACGCGCGCGCCCGGCGTCACCTCGTGCATTCGGTTGAGGCACCGCAGCAGCGTGGACTTGCCGCAGCCCGACGGGCCGATGATCGCGGTGACTGTCCCGGCCGGGATCTCGAGCTCGACGTCCGCGATGGCGCGATTCCGTCCGTACCAGGCCTCGAGCCTGTCGATCCGCACGGCCGAGGTCTTCGCGGCCTCGGGAGTCCGGTCGGGGCCCGCGCGGGGTGTCACGACCGGGCGAGGGACAGCGGTCACCCCTCACCCCGCCGCACGACGAGCCGGAGCGTCGCGCTCACGATGCCGATCACGATCAGGAGCACCAACGAGCTGCCCCAGGCCTTCGTGTGCCAGTCGTCGTACGGGGAGACCGCGTACTGGTAGATCTGCAGTGGCAGCGCCGCCATCGGCTGGAGCAGGTCGAAGCTGAGGTAGACGTTCCCGAGCGCCGTGAGCAGCAGCGGCGCGGTCTCCCCGGCGGCGCGGGCCAGCGCGAGGACGATCCCCGTGACGATACCGGCACGCGCCGTCGGGATGACCACGTTCAGGATCACCCGGCGGCGCGGCGCGCCGAGCGCGAGCCCGGCCTCGCGAAGGGAGTTCGGCACCAGCCGCAGGACCTCTTCCACCGTCCGGGTCACGATCGGCACCATGATGATGGCAAGCGCGACGGCGCCGGCGATGCCGGCGAATGAGCCCACCAGCGTGCGCACCAGCGCCGCCCAGACGAAGACCCCCACCACGATCGAGGGCAGGCCGGCGATGAGCTCGGCGGCGAAGCGGACCGGTTCGGAGTAGCGGCCGGTCCGCAGCTCCGTGGTGAAGACCGCGGCGGCGACGCCGATCGGCACGGCCATGGCCGCGGCGATGGCGGACATGAGAACGGTCCCGAGGATCGCCGGCGCCACGCCGCCACCCACGTCGCCGAACGGGAGCGGGCCCTCCGTGAAGAAGGCGAGATCGAGGGCCGGCAGGCCGCGCACGACCACGTACGAGACGACCAGCAGAAGGAGCGCCGCCGAGAGGGCGGTCGCGCCGAAGAGCAGGCCGTGCGCCACGTACTCGCCGGCACGGCGTCTCGCGATCACGGCGTGACGGCGCATCGCCGGTGTCAGCGCGGCGCGCGAGGCGACGGTCAAAGCGCGACGCCCTCGGCCGCCGCGCCGGTCCGCCGGATCAGCAGCCGCGCGAACGCGTTCACGACCACCGCCACGAGCAGGAGCACGAGCGCGATCTCGACGATCGCGCTGAAGTAGAGCTCGCTGTCCGCCTCGGTGAACTGGTTCGCGATCGCCGATGCCATGGTGTACCCGGGCGTGAAGAGCGAGGGCGAGATGGTCGTCGAGCTGTTCCCTATGACCATCGTCACGGCCATCGTCTCGCCGAACGCCCTCGCGACGCCGAGCACGAGGGCGCCCACGATCCCCGGCCGCGCGTACGGGAGCACGGCGGTGCTGACCGCCTCCCACTTGGTGGCGCCGAGGGCCAACATCGCCTCGCGCTGCGCCGGTGGCACGGCGAGGAGGACCTCGCGCGTGATCGCGAGGACGATCGGGAGGATCATGATCGCCAGGATCACTCCGCCCATCAGGAGGTCCAGCCCGATGGGCGGTCCCGAGAAGAGCGCGCCGATGACCGGGACGTTCCCGAATATGCGCTGGAGCGCCGGCTCGATCGGGTCACGGAAGATGGGCACGAGGACGAAGAAGCCCCAGAGCCCGTAGATGATGCTCGGGATGTAGGCGAGCAGCTCGATGAGGAACGAGAGCGGCCCGCGGACGCCGCGAGGCGCGTATTCGGTGAGGTAGATCGCGGCGCCGACGGCGACGGGTCCCGCGAGCAGGATCGCGACGGCCGTCGTGACGAGGGTGCCGTACACGTATGAAGCGGCCCCGAACACGAGGAAGACGGGGTCCCACGTCGTCGTGAACAGGAAGTCGAAGCCGTAGGCGCGGATCGACGGCAGCGAGTCCACGAGGATCAGCAGCGTGATGGCGAGCAGCAGCACCGGGACCGCGGCGGCGAGCGCCGCGACCGTCGCGGTGAAGATGCGGTCGCCCCTCCCAGAAGCGGAACGCGCCCTCACTAGCCCTTGGGGAAGACCGCGGTGCCGCCAGATCGGATGGTCTGGATCATCCCCTCCGCCCGCTTCACCACGTCAGCCGGCAGCGGAGCATAGCCAAGCTCGGAGGCGAACTGCTGCCCGTCGTGGGTCGCCCACCACAGGTACCGGGTGAGCGCAAGCGCCTTGGCCCGGTCCTGGATGTCCTCGTAGACGAGGAGCCAGGTGAAGCCGGCGATGGGGTACGCGGTCGGGTTCGTCGAGTTGGTGACCGAGACCCGCAGGTCGGGGGCCAGCGTGATGCCGGACGCCGCGGCCGACACGGTCTCGAGCTTCGGCTCGATGAACTCCTTGGACGCCGGGTTCTGCACGTGCCCGGCCGGCAGCTTCTGCTGGATCGCGTAGATGAGCTCGACGTAGCCGATGGAGTACGCCTGCTGCTTCACGTTGTTGGCGACGCCCTCGTTGCCCTTGCCGCCGATGCCGACGGGCCAGTTCACCGAGGTGCCGACGCCGACCGTGTCCTTCCACTTGGTCGAGACCTTGGACAGGTAATCGACCCAGATGTAGGTCGTCCCGGACCCGTCGGAGCGGTGGACGACCGTGATCGGCTGGTCCGGGAGCGCCACGCCGGCGTTCGGCCCCGCGATCGCGGCGTCGTTCCACCGCGTGATCTCACCCAGGAAGATGCCCGAGAGCGCCTCGGGCGTGAACTTCAGCGTCTCGCTGACGCCGGGGAGGTTGTACATCGGCACGACCGCGCCCATGACGGTCGGGATGTGGAACAGTGCCCCCTTCGCCGCCTCGAGCTGCGTGTCCGACATCGGGCCGTCCGACGCGCCGAAGTCGATCGTCGAGTCGGTGATCGACTTGATGCCGCCGCCCGAGCCGATGCTCTGGTAGTTGATCCGGACGCCGGTGAGCTTCTCGTACTCGTGGATCCACTTGGAGTAGATGACCGCCGGGAAGGTCGCGCCGGCGCCGTTGAGCGCCTTGGCCTCGTCCGCGCAGGGGCCGCTCACGGGGAAGCAGCCCTGGCCCGTGGCGGCCTGTGTCGGTGGCGCCGCGGTGGGTCCCCCTCCGCCGCAGGCCGCCGCGAGGATCGCGAAGAGGCCGAGCCCCAGCAGCGCGCGGCCGGGCTTGCCGTTCATGCCTGGTCCTCCACACCCTTCGTTCTCTCCTGTGCTGGACCAAGGGTGGGACGTCCGAATGTCGGGGCCATGTCCCGGCGTGACGGCGGCGTGACGGCCGTGTGAGGCCCCTGTGAGATCGGGCGCCCGGCTACGGCGGCGCGGACTCCCTGAAGCGGTACCCGACGCCACGCATCGTCTCGATCCAGCGCGGCCGGTCCGCCCGGTCGCCGAGGCGCTCGCGCAGTCCTTTCACGTGGGTGTCCACGGTGCGCGAGTCGCCGGCGTAGTCGAGGCCCCAGACGCGCGAAAGGATCTGGTCCCGAGGGAACACCTGGCCGGGATGGGACATCAGCAGGGCGAGCAGGTCGAACTCCTTGGGCGTCAGCGTCACCTCGCTGCCGTCGCGCAGGACGCGCCGCTTGAGCGTGTCGAGGAGCAGGCCGCCGGCCTCCAGGACGCCCTCGCGGACCTCGGCCGGCGCCCTCCGCGCGCGCCGCAGCATGGCGCGCACTCGCGCGATGAGCTCACGCACCGAGAACGGCTTGGCCAGGTAGTCGTCCGCGCCGATCTCGAGGCCCACGACCTTGTCCAGCTCGGTGTCGCGGGCTGTCAGCATCAACACCGGGACGTCGCTGTCGCGACGCAGCCGCCGGCACACCTCGTATCCGTCGAGGCGCGGCAGCATCACGTCCAGGATCACGAGGTCGGCCCCCACCCGGCGGAAGGTCTCGAGCCCCCGCTCCCCGTCCTCCGCGGTCAGGACGTCGTACCCCTCCTGGCGCAGCGCGTAGCCGAGCGTGTGCCGCAGGTCGGCGGCGTCGTCGATCACCAGCACGCGCCTCACCGGGCGAGCGGCTCCGGCGCGGACGCATCGGCGACCGGCAGCGTGAACACCAGGCGCGCGCCGCGACCGAGGCCGTCGCTCTCCGCCCAGATCCGCCCGCCGTGGGCCTGGACAATGTGCTTCGCGATCGCCAGGCCCAGCCCGGTCCCCCCGCCGGCTCGCGAGCGGTCGGCCTTGTAGAACCGTTCGAAGATCCGCTCCAGGTCCTCGGTGTCGATGCCCACCCCGGTGTCGCTGACGCTCACCGCCACGGCATCGTCCTCCGCGTGCGCGCCGAGCTCGATCCGTCCGCCGGGCGGCGTGTACTTGACCGCGTTGTGGATGAGGTTGCTCAGCACCTGGGCCACCCTCTCGGGATCGGCGAGCACCGGCGGCAACGGGGGGAGCGGAGCGAGCTCGAGCGACACGCCGGCGCGGTCGGCCAACGGCCGGAGGCGCGCGACCGCTGATGCCAGGAGCTCCTCCGAAGCGCCCGGGCGGGGCTCCACGGCTTCCTGCCCCGACTCGACCCGCGTGAGCGAGAGGAGCTCGGCGACCAGCTGCGCGAGGCCGTCGATCTCCCGGTGCATGCGTCCCACGAAGTCGCGCGCGGCGGCGGGGTCGTCGATGGCCCCCTGCTCGAGCGTCTCGGCCATGGCCTTGAGGGACGCGATCGGGGTGCGCAGCTCGTGGGAGACGTTCGCGACGAAGTCGGCACGCAGCGTCTCCAGGCGGCGCAGCGTGGAGAGGTCCTGGAGCACCAGCAGGACGCGGCCCTCGGTGAGGCTCCGGGCGAGGACTCGAACGACCCTTCGGGGCTGCCCGCGCTCGACCATGCGCTCCGCCGCCCGTTCCGACCGGGCGGCGCGCACCGCGTCCAGGATCTCGTGCTCGCGCACGACCTCCGCGACGTGGCGCCCCGGCGAGACGGGTGCGGCGAGGATCGCTCCGGCCGCACGGTTCGCGAGGAGGACGCGCTCGTCGGGGCCGAGGATCAGGACGGCGTCGTCGAGCTCGTCCACCAGGGCGGCGAGCTGTGCGCGCTCGCTCTCGGCGTGTGCCGCGGCCGCCTGGTTCTCACGCGCGCGCGAGCTGGCCAGGAGCCGGTCGGCGTCCCCGGCCGCGCGGCGCGCGAGCGCCTCGAAGAAGGC
>JBOGTE010000017.1:0-23194 GCA_050692015.1 Candidatus Limnocylindria bacterium | reverse complement strand
GATCGACATCGCGTCGCGCCGGGCTCCAGCGCCGGCAGCGGCCCCGGGAGGAGCGGCGCCGGCGCCCGGAGCGGAGTCGCCGGCCGTGGACCTCGTCCAGGTGCGGGAGGCCTGGACCTCGGTCGTCGAGCTGACGAGGTCGCGGAGCATCTCCAAGGCGTCCCAGCTGCTCAGCGCGGAGCCGCTCGCGGTCGAGGGCGCCACGGTCGTCCTCGGCTTCGCGAACGACTTCGCGCGGAGCTTCTGGCAGGACCGCGAGCGCCCGGAGCTGGAGCGCGACCTCTCGAGCGCGCTCGGCACCGCCGTGCGCGTGAAGTGCGTGCGGCAGACCGCACCGGAGACGGCCGTGCCGGCAACAGAAGACCCAATGCTGAGGGCTGCACTTGAAACGTTCAGGCGTCCCGAACGGATCCTGGAGGTCGAGTAATGCACCGCATCGAAGCGCCCACCTCGCCATCGAAGCGGATCAGAGGCCGCACGCCGCGAAGCGGCGGTGCGGCGACGAAGGCGTAGCTCATGAAGGATCTGCGTGACCTTCAGCGCATGGCGAAGGAGATGCAGGCCGGCATGGAGCGCGCCCAGGCGCAGCTGGCTGACGAGACTGTCGAGGGGACCGCGGGCGGCGGCGCCGTGACCGTCGTGATGTCCGGTACCCAGGAGGTCCGGAGCGTGAGGATCTCTCCTGAAGCGGTCGATCCGGACGACGTCGAGACGCTCCAGGACCTGGTCCTCGCCGCCACGCGCGACGCGCTGGCGCGCTCGAAGGAGCTGGCGTCGCAGAAGCTCGGCGGCATCACCGGAGGGCTCAAGCTTCCCTAGATGCCGACCGCGCTCGCGCGCCCGCTCGCTCGCCTCATAGACGAGCTGTCGAAGCTCCCGGGAGTGGGGCCCAAGACCGCCCAGCGCCTCGCGTACCACATCCTCCGGAGCACCGGCTCCGACGCCGAAGCGCTCGCGGCCGCGGTGCGCTCGGTGAAGACCGACCTCAAGTACTGCGCGGTCTGCTTCAACATCGCCGAGGCCGACCCCTGCGCGCTCTGCTCGAGCGACGAGCGCGACCAGCGGGTGGTGTGCGTGGTCGAGGAGCCGCTCGACGTGCTGGCCATCGAGCGCACCGGCCAGTTCAAGGGCGTCTACCACGTGCTCCACGGGGCCATCTCGCCGGTCAACGGCGTGCGGCCCGACGACCTGCGCATAGCCGAGCTGGCGGCCCGGGCAAAGGGGAATGGCATAGAGGAGTTGATCCTCGCGACCAACCCGAATCTCGAGGGCGAGGCCACGGCCATGTACATCGCCCAGCTGCTGTCGGAAACGGGCGCGCGGATAACTCGCCTGGCGAGGGGCCTCCCGATGGGCGGCGACCTCGAGTACGCAGACGAGGTCACCGTGTCGAGGGCGCTAGAAGGGCGTCGGGCCCTCTAGGGAGGGCCTAGTTGGGCTGCGGCCACACGACCTTTTTCCACAGTCACGCATTGCGCGGGAGCGCCTTAAAGGCTACGATGGGCGTCCGCGAACGAGCCCGCTGGCAATGTTCCTTTGGGGAGGTCGCCGGGGCACAACGATCCTTAACAGTTGAAAAGTGGCAGGAACGCGCAAATGCGCGGACCTCGTCGAAACAATGAAGTGAGATGAGCGCGATCTAACTCAATGCAAATGTGAGGGCCGTCCGCAAGGACGGTCTCTTTTGTGCGGAGAGTTTGATCCTGGCTCAGGACGAACGCTGGCGGCGTGCATAAAACATGCAAGTCGAACGGGCCCAAAGCCGCAAGGCCGCGGGCTAGTGGCGAACGGCTGAGTAACACGTAGGTGACCTGCCCCGAAGTGGGGGACAACTCTCCGAAAGGAGAGCTAATACCGCATGTGACCACCGGTTCGTTCCGGTGATCAAAGACGTAAGTCGCTTTGGGAGGGGCCTGCGGCGGATCAGCTTGTTGGTGGGGTAACGGCCTACCAAGGCTACGATCCGTAGCTGGTCTGAGAGGATGGCCAGCCAGACTGGGACTGAGACACGGCCCAGACTCCTACGGGAGGCAGCAGTTAGGGATCTTGTGCAATGGGGGAAACCCTGACACAGCAACGCCGCGTGAGGGATGAAGGCCTTCGGGTCGTAAACCTCTTTTCTGAGGGAAGAAACCTGACGGTACCTCAGGAATAAGCAACGGCTAACTACGTGCCAGCAGCCGCGGTAATACGTAGGTTGCGAGCGTTGTCCGGAATCACTGGGCGTAAAGCGCACGCAGGCGGCTTTGGAAGTCCAAGGTGAAAGCCCTCGGCTCAACCGAGGGAGGCCCTTGGAAACTCCGGAGCTCGAAGGCGGGAGAGGCAGATGGAATTTCCGGTGTAGCGGTAAAATGCGTAGATACCGGAAGGAACACCAGTGGCGAAAGCGATCTGCTGGCCCGCTCTTGACGCTCAGGTGCGAAAGCTAGGGGAGCGACCGGGATTAGATACCCCGTTAGTCCTAGCCGTAAACGATGGTCACTAGGTGTTGTCGGTATCGACCCCGGCAGTGCCGTAGCTAACGCATTAAGTGACCCGCCTGGGGAGTACGACCGCAAGGTTAAAACTCAAAGGAATTGACGGGGGCCCGCACAAGCAGCGGAGCGTGCGGTTCAATTCGATGGTACGCGAAGAACCTTACCCAGGCTTGACATGCAGGTGGTACCGAGCTGAAAGGCGAGGGACCCGCAAGGGAGCCTGCAAAGGTGTTGCACGGCCGTCGTCAGCTCGTGTCGTGAGATGTTGGGTTAAGTCCCGCAACGAGCGCAACCCTCGCCGTCTGTTGTATCACTCAGACGGGACTGCCGAGAGAAACTCGGAGGAAGGTGGGGATGATGTCAGGTCCGCGTGGCCCTTATGCCTGGGGCTACACGCACGCTACAATGGCCGGTAACAGCGGGTCGCAACTGCGCGAGCAGGAGCTAATCCCTTAAAACCGGCCTCAGTTCAGATCGGAGGCTGAAACCCGCCTCCGTGAAGTTGGAGTTGCTAGTAACCGCAGGTCAGCACACTGCGGTGAATATGTTCCCGGGCCTTGTACACACCGCCCGTCACGTCATGGGAGTCGGTAACACCCGAAGCCGGTGGGCTAACCGCAAGGAAGTAGCCGTCGAAGGTGGGATCGGCGACTGGGACGAAGTCGTAACAAGGTAGCCGTACCGGAAGGTGCGGCTGGATCACCTCCTTTCTAGGGACGATCATCCGGACCCCTCGGGGTCTCGGACCATCTCCTAGGTCGATCGCTCGAGCGCAAGCTCGGACGAACGTCCGTTAACTAACGGACGTGATCCGCATCGCTTAGAGCTCGGTCTCACGCCAAGCTCGAAGCAACGACAAGGTCACCTCGCAAGAGCGTTGTTCCTGCCACTTTTCAGCGGTCAAGGATCGTGCATCCCCCGATGCCGGCGGACCGAGCCCCAGTTAGCATCTACACGCACGGGCGTTTAGCTCAGCTGGTTAGAGCACTGCCCTGATAAGGCAGAGGTCTCTGGTTCGAGTCCAGAAACGCCCACACGCACCCGGGGGACGTAGCTCAGCTGGTAGAGCGCCTCCTTTGCAAGGAGGAAGTCAGGAGTTCGAGTCTCCTCGTCTCCACTGAAGGGGATCCAGCGCGCTACCATGAGCGGTCTGCGCCGATCGCGGCACGATCACGCTCTGCCCCGCTCGGGCCTGGTCACGGCACGCCGTGGGCACGCCCGAGCGAGCAGGTGGACCTTAACAACTGAAGAGGAAGACGATCAAAGATCGAGCCCCGTATTTTGTCCGGGGCCGATCAAGCGAGTTTCGCCATTGCGAAACCGTACCCGATCATCACGGCGTCACACGACGCCGACGATGGAACCGCATCCGCCGGCCCTCGAGGGTCGGGCTGGATGCTGGAAGTAGGTCAAGCTACAAAGGGCGCGCGGTGGATGCCTTGGCGCAAGAGGCCGATGAAGGACGCGGTTACCTGCGAAAAGGTCCGGGGAGCTGGTTGCAAGCGCCGATCCGGACATATCCGAATGGGGAAACCCGATCAGGTGGACCCTGATCACCCACACCTGAATACATAGGGTGTGCGGAGGGCACCGAGGGAACTGAAACATCTAAGTACCTCGAGGAAAAGAAAGCATTCCCTTAGTAGTGGCGAGCGAAACGGGAATAGCCCAAACCTACTCCGTGCGATAGCCGGCAGGCGTTGCGGAGTGGGGGTCGTGAGGCGCGATAGGTGGATCTGCCGATCTACCGCGGAGTCAACAAAGACATGTGTCAGCGGAACGGTCCTGGAAAGGCCGGCCAGAGATGGTGATAGCCCAGTACGCGAAGACGCATGTCCTCCGTTCGCTGTCCTCGAGTACCACCCGGAACGTCTCCAGGGTGGGAAGCCGGGCAGACCACTGTCCAAGGCTAAATACCTCTTGCGACCGATAGTGAACTAGTACCGTGAGGGAAAGGTGAAAAGCACCCCGGGAGGGGAGTGAAATAGGAACTGAAACCGTGCGCCTACAAGCAGTCGAAGCGTGTTGCCGCGCAAGCGGTAGCGTGACGGCGTGCCTATTGAAGAATGATCCGGCGAGTTAGCTGTCTGCGGCGAGGTTAAGGCCTTCACGGCCGGAGCCGAAGCGAAAGCGAGTCTGAATAGGGCGTGGACCGCAAGGTCCGTAGTCGCAGGCACTAGACCCGAAACCGTGTGAGCTACCCATGGCCAGGCTGAAGCGGAGGTAATGCTCCGTGGAGGGCCGAACTCACTAGCGTTGAAAAGCTAGGGGATGAGCTGTGGGTAGAGGTGAAATGCCAAACGAACACGGAGATAGCTGGTTCTCCTCGAAATAGCTTTAGGGCTAGCGTCGAGCGTTCAGTCACAGAGGTAGAGCACTGGATGGGCTAGGGGCCTTATCGGTTACCAAACCCAACCAAACTCCGAATGCTGTGACTTCAAGCTCGGCAGTCAGACCCCGGGGGCTAAGCTCCAGGGTCAAAAGGGAAACAGCCCAGACCAACAGCTAAGGTCCCTCAGTCCAGGCTAAGTGGGAAAGGATGTTGGATCGCTCAGACAACCAGGATGTTGGCTTAGAAGCAGCCATCATTGAAAGAGTGCGTAACAGCTCACTGGTCGAGTGGTCCAGCGCCGAAAATCCAACGGGGCTCAAGCCTGGCACCGAAGCTTTGGGTCCGCGGCACCTTCGGGTGCCCGTGGGCGGTAGAGGAGCGTTCCATGCGCAGCGAAGGTGGACCGAGAGGACCGCTGGAGTGCATGGAAGTGCGAATGCCGGAACGAGTAGCGAAATGCGCGTGAGAAACGTGCACACCGAATGCCTAAGGTTTCCTGAGGAAGGTTAATCCGCTCAGGGTCAGTCGGACCTAAGCCGAGGCCGAAAGGCGTAGGCGATGGACACCCGGTCTACATTCCGGGACCGCTCGAGATCGTTATCAGCGAAGGGGTGACGCGGTCTGGTATTTCCAGCGCACTTTGGCTATGTGCGTCCAAGCCGGTAGCCGTCGGTCGATAGGAAAATCCGTCGGCCGGTCAAGGTGAGAGGCGAGCGCGAGCCGCAGCAATGTGGCAAGTGGGACGATCCAAGCCGCCGAGAAAAGCCTCTAGCGAGATCGAGAGCGTCCGTACCGCAAACCGACGCAGGTAGGCAAGGAGAGCATCCAAAGGTGATCGGGAGAACCCTCCTAAAGGAACTCTGCAAAATGTCCCCGTAACTTCGGGAGAAGGGGAGCCTCGCGCGCCTTGCCTTCGGGCAGGGGAAGCGATCGAGGCCTCAGATAAACGGGCTAAGCGACTGTTTAACAAAAACACAGGTCTCTGCGAAGGGGAAACCCTACGTATAGGGGCTGACGCCTGCCCAGTGCCGGAAGGTCAATGGGAGAGCTGAAAGGCTCGAACTGAAGCCCCGGTGAACGGCGGCCGTAACTATAACGGTCCTAAGGTTTAGAACTAGGTCGCTGCCTTAGAGAAATCCGACCATTTGCTGGAACATCCGTTGGATTCTGCGCTACCTCACTCGAGGTGACAACGCGACAGGTGCGGACGATCAGCAGGAAAGACCGATCGAACGATCGGGATCCTCAGAGACCACACGTCGGACACTCGAGTGTTTCGAGTGAAGATATGGTCCGAGCTGCATGGCGACATGCAGGAGATGCCAATGGCATCCACTCGACGAACGTCGAGGAACAGATAAGCGAAATTCCTAGTCGGGTAAGTCGAAACACTTGCCCCGGAGCGGAGTGATCCGCTCCTGAACACCGGCTCATATCGGTGAAGCCCTGCGGTCTAGCGGCCGATGGGTGACGCCGAGGGAAGTCCGTCAATAGACGTGACCCTGTAACGACTGCTCGAGCTCGTGCTCGACGGCGGCTCTTACCGCTCTCGCGAGCGAATCTACAAGAGCCGCAACACGCCGGCATCTGCGAATCAGCAGATGAATGCATAGTCTGCGCCCCTGGAAACAGGGAAAAGCGTGAAGTTCCGACCCGCACGAAAGGCGTAACGACTTAGCCGCTGTCTCTAGGAGGGACCCGGCGAAACTGAGATACCCGTGAAGACGCGGGTTACCCACACTTGGACAAAAAGACCCCGTGGAGCTTTACTGCATTTTGGCATTGGGCTGGGGTTACGCATGTGTAGCATAGGTGGGAGACTGTGAAGCCGGCGCGCAAGCGTCGGTGGAGTCACCAGTGAAATACCACCCTTGCGTGACTTCGGTCCTAACGGCCGTCCGTAAACCGGTGGCCGGACCGTGCCAGATGGGCAGTTTGACTGGGGCGGTCGCCTCAAGATTGGGGCTCTCTGGCGGTAACGCTAGAGCCAATATCTGGCTGTTTGCTGGGACATCCGTCGCCTAGCACGTAGTTGCAATCCGTTGCCGACTACATGTGAAGGCGTGAAGGATCCGGCGCTACTGGCTCACACTGAGCCTGTGAAAATGCGCCCGGTGCGGACAATCAGCAGGGAAGTCTTCGTGACCCCTCAACGACTGTACGCCGGACATCCCATCGGGATGATGAGACAGTCTGAACTTCCGAGCGATCGGAAGCTGAGCGATCAGCGCCTAGCACTCCACATGTAGGGAACGCAGGAGAAGGAGCAAGGAATGCGCTCTCGAGTCATCGAGCAGTACAAGCAGACCCTCACTCTCTCTCCGATCCACCACGAAGTCCTGGTAGGAACGCTCTTGGGCGATTCCTGCCTGGAGACGCAGAACGGAGGTCGAACGTACCGGCTGAAGTTCGAGCAGTCCGTCGACCACGCGGCGTACGCACGGCACATGTACTCACTTTTCCAACAGTGGGTGCTGACGCCGCCGCGCGAGAAGGTCTCAAGGTCGCGGAACGGCACGTACTCCAGGAACGTGGTGTTCCAGACAGTCAGCCACGCCGCCTTCTGTCAGTACGCTCAGCAGTACTACGCTGGGGGGAAGAAGAAGGTGCCCGAGCTCATCGGGGAGTGGCTCACGCCGCGCGGACTGGCGTACTGGTTCATGGACGATGGTTCCATGAAGTCAGCACAGTCGAAGGGTGTGATCCTCAACACGCAGGCGTTCACGCTTGACGATGTTGAGCGACTGATCGATGTACTGCGCCGAACCTTCGGTTTGCAGGCTTCGGTCCGGCCGCAGAGCGATGGCTGCCAAATCTATGTTTCGGGAAGATCCCACGAGGACTTCTCGAAGTTGATCGAACCCTACATGATCCAGGAGATGCGGTACAAAGTGCCGCTAGCTAGACGAACACAATTGCCTAAAAGGTAACGGAGGCGCCCAAAGGTACCCTCAGGCTGGATGGAAATCAGCCGCAGAGTGCAAAGGCACAAGGGTGCTTGACTGTGAGGCTTACACGCCGAGCAGGGACGAAAGTCGGGCTTAGTGACCTTCTGGTCCCGCGTGGAAGGGCCAGGAATCATCGGATAAAAGCTACCCCGGGGATAACAGGCTTATGACGCCCAAGCGTTCACAGCGACGGCGTCGTTTGGCACCTCAATTTGGGGTGAGATGGCGGAAACGTCATCAAGCGCACCGGCTTATAACGGTGGACTCCTCTAGCGAGGACAACACCGTGGGAAGTCCGTCGGAAGACGTGACCCCGTAACGACTGATCCGCTCTCTACGGAGCGGTGAGATGGTGATCACGCTCAGCGATGAGCAATCTGCGATCTCCATCAGACGCCGGCCCCTCGCTCGAGTCATCGGGCAGGGTGAAGAGATAGTCTGCGCCGCCGGTAACGGCGGAAGTACGTGCGATGTCGGCTCGTCGCATCCTGGGGGGGCAGTACCTCCCAAGGGTTAGGCTGTTCGCCTATCAAAGCGGTACGCGAGCTGGGTTCAGAACGTTGTGAAACAGTTCGGTCTCTATCCAGTGTGGGCGCAGGTGAGTTGAGAGGAGCTACCCCCAGTACGAGAGGACCGGGGTGGGCGGACCGATGGTGTACGAGTCGTCCTGCCAAGGGCGCTGCTCGGTAGCTACGTCCGTTCCGGATAACCGCTGAAAGCATCTAAGTGGGAAGCCGACCTCAAGATGGGCTCACCCTCCGGGAAACCGGGTAAGGCCGCAGGTAGAGAACCTGTTCGATAGGCGCCAGGTGGACCGACCGCAAGGTCTGTAGCTGAGGCGTACTAACGGCCGAGAGGCTTGACCTATTTCAGCACCCAGCCGGACCATCGAGTCCGGCGAACACGAACAAGGGTACGGATACTCGCGATCGTCGTCCTCCTCATCTGCTCGTAAGCGAAGGCCCCTGGATTCACGTCCAGGGGCCTTTGTCGTACTTGGCCTCGGCGCCCGTGATCGGTAGAATGAAGACCTCGGTCCTTGGAGCGACGGGGCAACACCCGTTCCCATCCCGAACACGGCAGTTAAGCCCGTCAGCGCCGAAGATACTTGGGACGCAGGTCCTCGGGAAAATAGGTCAGGGCCGGGATTTAGACGACCTCCTCCCGCAAGGGAAGAGGTCGTTCTTCATTTCTGCCGCGATCCGAGCGAACATCAAGGCATGGTCGTCGATGCTGGCGTGAGGCTCACAGTGGAGCAGGACTCCCTCATCGTCGGCTCACTCCTCGGCGATGGCTCCATGCGTTGCAAGGCCAACGCCCTCCTCGAGATGAACCACTCGGCTGACCAGCGCAGCTACGTCGACTGGAAATACGGCGTTCTCTCTGACCTGGTCTCAACGCCGCCTCAGCTCAGGTCCACGAACGGCAGTCGCATGGCCTACCGATTCGTCACGAGAAGCCTGCCGGCTCTGACTCCCTACTGCCGGACCTTCTATCCGCTCGGTCAGAAGATCGTTCCCGACGTCGAGATATCGCCTCTGGCCCTTGATGTGTGGCTGATGGATGACGGCTGCCGAAGCTACCGCGCGGTCTACCTGAACACGCAGCAGTTCCCTCTGGCCGATCAGATGTGCCTCATACACATGCTGGAACGGCAGTTCTCGATCGTGGCGCGGGTGAACCGCGACAAGACGTATTAACGGCTCCGAATCACCGTCGCGAGCGTTCCCGGCTCAGGTCGCTCGTGGAGAGCTATTTGCTCCCCGAGTTGGCCTACAAGATCCCGTCCTAGGCCGGCATACGCGCGGCACCCCCGCGCTCAAGGCAGATGTCGGGACGGGCAGGTCAGCGCATCGTGGAGCCAATCCGACGACTCGCCGTCCACGAGCACGCAGATCGAGTCCGCCTCCGGGAAGTAGTGGAACGCCACCGCGTTGAACTGCACCGCATTCATGGCGCCGCCGGTGCTGCCCTCCGCGCCGGCGATCAGGACGGCGAAGTCCAGCACGAGCTCTGATCCGTCCATTTCCGCGGTGTTGAGCTCGAGCACGCGTCCCTGCCATCCGTGGCTCAGCTGCGGTGGTGGAGGGCCGGTAAAGGCGAGCAGCGCCGCCCGTAACCCATCTTGGGGGTCAAGGTCACGGTGGTCGTCGCTGATCCGTTTCCAGCGGGGGACCAGCGCGTCAGAGAACTCGTCGGCCGGGGCTGTATTGAGATCGACGAGGTCGGCGTCGTAGAAGTAGCTCACGACCCACGTGCCTTGACCGTGCTGCGCTTGCCAGGCTTCCTTCGCGTCTCCGGTGACCCAGTCGGGGTCGATGACGCTCGGCGGGTACTCCGACGCACGCGCCTGTAGGCGCTGCGCCACGGAGTCGACGAAGTCGTCCGCGCCCACGACGTCGAACGACACCTGCGTGGCACGGTCGCACCACGACGCGTAGCCGCGGTCGTCAACGCGGCCGTTCCAGGCGCAGGCCGAGGCGTACACGGCCACCATGTGGTCGCCCGCGGCCAGCTCACGCGAGAGACGGGTGGCCGGGCTGCGCGCGAACGCCGCGGCGAGCTCTGGCGCCCCGAGTGCCACATACGGGGCATCCACACGGAGGGGCGGATGGGCGGTGATGATCGGCCACCCGTCGGGATCCTCGCGAACCTGCAGGTTGGCGGCGAAGATCCGACGATCCTCCTCCCGGTCGCGGGGCGCGGCGTAGGGGCTCCCGGTCGGTTCGTGCGCAAGTAGCGTCCAGCTACCGACCTGCCAGGCGAAGTAGTTCCCGGCCGACGTCGCGTACAGCGGGACCGTCTCGGCTTGGGGTCTTGGGTACTCCGCGAGGAGCACGGCGGGCTGCCGTTCGTTGATCTCTCGCAGCACGTCGTCGCGCGCACCGCGATGAGCCTCGAGCTTCTCTGAGACGACCGGCCGGCCGTGGCTGTCAATGTCCCGATGATCTGCCACGATCGACAACCAAGCGCCCGGCGTCGCTCCTCGCCTGTGCACGTCAACGTCCGCGGGGTAGGCGATCTCAGCGGTGGTCCCGCCGGGAAAGCGCAGTGTCAGCATCCGGTGGTCGTCCACAAGGCTGGTCGGCGGCACGAAGGCCGCGGCATCGGGCTCGCCCGTCCGGTCCGGATCGGGCTGCTGAGTAGGTTCCTGCGAGCGATCAGCGGTCTCGAGCTGCTGCGGTGCGGCCTGTAGCCCCAGGATGTTGGCGGCCAGTAGAGCCACACCCACGACCGTCCCCACGGCTATCGCGGCCCAACGCCCTCGCCTCCCTGGCCGCTCCAAGTGTTTGACCGTAGCGGTGCGAACTCGATGGTCAAGAGATCATTTCTGCCGACCGATCGGTCGGACTAAGCGGCAGCGGCCATCTGGGACATTCACCCTAGAGCGATGACGGTCGTGCCCTGGGGCGATCTCTACGATCAGGCCTTCCCGAGCGTCTATCGCGCGCTCGTCGCCGCGACCGGTGACCGCGAGCGGGCGCTCGACGGCCTGCATGACGCCTTCGAGGAAGGGCTGCGGCATCCGCCGGCGCAGGGATCCAACCTGGCCGGCTGGCTGTACCGCGTGGCGCTTCGCAAGACGCGGCGCGGGCTCTTTCGCGCGCGACGGACGTCGGCGCCGCTGCACGGCATGGGCAGCGCGGACGACACCGCGCAGCTGCTCGATCGTCTCGAAGTCGGCCGCCTGCTCGCGATCCTGACCGAGCGCCAGCGCGCGATCGTCGTCGCGCACTACTACCTCGGGCTCACGCACGACGAGATCGCGCAGGCGCTCGGTATCCGGCGCGGCACCGTCAGCGCGACGGTCTCGCAGTCGCTCGCGCGAGTGCGCGTGGGAGGGGATGTACATGTCCGACCGTGACCGGGACCTGACCGGGCTTTTCGTCCGCGACATCGACCAGATCGATCTGCCGCCACGCGCAGCCTGGCGGCCGGCGGCCCGAAAGGAGCGGTGGGCGGTGTCCGTCCTCCGGCCGCTCGCATTCGCGACCGGGGCAGCCGTCCTTCTCGTCGTTGCCCTCGTCGCGGGGATGTCGCTTCGGGAGCGGGGAGCACCGGCCACGTCCCCTTCGCCCACGGCCGCCACGGCGCCTCCGTCACCGACCGGCACGCCGGAGGGGGCGACTGCGACCCCGGCCTCCAGCGCGCCGGCGTCCGCGACACCGTCACGCGCAGAGGTGCTCGACGGACGGTTCGGCTTCGTCTGGGGTCCATACAACCGGACCGTCGTGCGCAGCGAAACGAGCGAGGCCGAGGTCAGTTCGGTCCCGCGCGAGGACCTGGCCTTCACCTCGTTGGCGCGCATCGTCTCGCCCGACGGTCGCTTCCTGGCGTACTGGAACCCAGTGAGAGAAGGGGCGGTCCTCCACGTCCGACCGGTCGCCGGCGGCAGCGCGCGTGCCGTGCTGACCTCCGCGCCCGGGATGAGCGGCGGCAGTTTCGCATGGTCGTCCGACGGGACCGGCCTGGTCGTGGCGATAGACAACAACTGCCAGGAGTTCTGCCCGTCGGTGGCCGAGCTCTGGACGGTCGACCTCGCGAGCGGGACGACCGAGAAGGTGGCAACCGGCAAGTTCTGGCTGCCGCTCAGGTGGGATCGCGCCTCGCAGCTCGTGGCCGCCGGAGTCACGGGTCCAGGTGGGTACCTGACCGGCTACGACCTGATCGACCTCGAAACGAAGCCGTATGCCGTCCGTTCGACAGAGTTCAGGCCGACCATCCTGGGAAGGCTCGAGGCGTCAGGTGACGCGCGCTACGTCCTGCTCGTGTCGGATGGGATCCCGAGCACCTCGCTCTCGTGGTGGCCGCTGGCGGAGCCGGAGAAGCGCTCGGCGATCGAGTTCGATGGCATGGCCGCGCGCTGGCGGCCGGTAACGAGCGAGATGTGGTGGGTCGGCGGGCTGACGCCGCCGGGTTGCCGCGCCAGGCCGTGCGCTGGCACCCAACTCGTTCGGTTCGATGTCGCGACCGGAACGCGCACCGTCGTGCACCGAGGGGAATACGGAGCGGCGCTGGACGCCTTCCGCACGGACGGCACCGCTGCCATCACCGCGTCTTTCGTGGGGGAGCCCGGCTCGAACGCGACCGACCTCACGTTCGTGGACATCGGGACCGGGCGCACGGCGAGCCTCCGCCTCGAAGGAGTGTTCTGGGAGCCTGTCCGCCTCGAGTGATCCGACGCAAGCGGGTCCCGATAGACGCGGCGTGCCGACCCACCCGGATGAGGTCCGCCGGAGGATGGCTCCGGACGAGGTGCAGACCCAGATCATCCTCGGCTCGCTCCTGGGTGACGCCACGCTCTTCGGACCCGCCGGCAAGCGACGCCTCAGCGTCGTCCACTCCATGACGCGCCTGGCATACGCAAGCTGGAAGCACGACTGGCTCGGCAGCCTGGTCGCCATGCCGCTCCGCTCGGACGGAGACCTGGTCTGGTTCGAAACGATCGCCCATCCGCTCTTCGACGACCTGGCGCCATGTTTCGAGCGCGGCCAGGACGGCGTGCCCAGGATCCGGCGCGAGCGCGTCCTCCCGCGGCTGGCACCGCTCGGCCTCGCCGTCTGGATGAGCGACGTCGGCCGGTCCCGGCTCCATCCCTCGGCATTCCTCCCGGGTCAGGCACGGCTGGCCCTGTCGGCCTGACCGCCGATCCTGGCCCGGGCGTGGCATGGGCCATGCGAGAAAAGCCTGGAGCCGATGGGTATCGACCGCCGCGAGGTCGAAGAGCGAGCCGAAGCGCAGGACGAAGTGGCCCCGACCACGGGGGAGCCAGAGACGATGGCCGAGCTCCTGGCCGAGTCGGAGCGCGAGGGTGCGCTCCAGCCTCTGCGCGCCCGCGAGATCGTGGAAGGGCGCATCGCCAGCATCGAGGGCGATGAGGCCCTGGTGGACCTCGGCGGGCGCGCCGACGGCGTCGTCTCGCTTCGCGAGGCCGACGAAGAGCTGAAGGTCGGCGACAAGGTGCTGGCCTTCGTCCAGCAGGCCGAGGGGCCCTCCGGCCACGCGGTCCTTTCGCTGGGCAAGGCGCGCCGCGAGCGCCGGTGGCTCCAGCTCAAGGAGATGGAGCGCTCGGGCGAGGTGGTCGAGGCTCCGGTGACCGAGGCGAACCGCGGCGGGGTCGTGGTGGACGTGGGCCTCCGCGGGTTCGTGCCCCTCTCGCAGCTCTCGTCGGTGGGCGCGATCGAGCGGTCCGAGGGCGACCAGGTCCCGGAGCCCATCCGGGCGCTCGTCGGCCGCAGGCTCCCGGTAAAGGTGATCGAGGTGGACCAGAAGCGGAACCGCCTCATCCTCTCCGAGAAGGCCGCCGCCCAGGCGATCCGCAAGCGCCGCAAGGCCCAGGCCGCTGCCGAGCTGAGCGAGGGCGATGTCCTCGAGGGCACGGTGACGCAGGTCACGGGCTTCGGACTGTTCGTGGACGTCGGCGCGGCGGAGGGCCTGGTCCACCGCTCCGAGGTGACCTGGGACAAGGCTGCTAACCCGCTCGGCATCCACAACCCCGGGGACAGGGTCCGCGTCCAGGTGACCGGCATCGACCGCGAGCGGGAGCGGATCTCGCTCTCCATCCGCCGGCTCGCCCCGGACCCCTGGCAGCGTGTCGGCACGGAGGTCGCCCTCGGCGCCGAGATGGACGCGACGATCACGCGGCTCATGCCCTTCGGCGCCTTCGCCCGCGTCGCGGACGGCCTCGAGGGCCTCATCCACGTCAGCGAGCTCGCCCGGGAGCACGTGGCCGACCCTTCCGAAGCCGTTCAGGTCGGTCAGCAGGTCCGCATTCGCGTCGTGGGGATCGATCCGGAACGGAGACGGCTCTCGCTCTCGATCCGGCAGGCCGGAAGCTAGGCATGCGCGCGTCCGGATCGACGTCCGCACGCCGCGGATCTCGCGATCCCGGGGCATCGCGGCTGTATGATGTGAACAAGATGGCCCGAAACCGCATAACAGTGGTCGGATGCCTCTAATGGGCCCGTTCGACCGGTTCAACGATCGCGCCAAGCGTGTGCTCGCGCTCGCCCAGGACGAGGCCATCCGCTTCAACCACAACTACATCGGGACCGAGCACCTGCTCCTGGGGCTCGTCCGCGAGGGCGAGGGCGTCGCGGCGCGCGTCCTGGACTCGCTGGGCGTGGAGCTCTCGAAGGTCCGGACGGCGGTCGAGTTCATCATCGGCCGGGGCGACTCCACCACGGCGCCGAACGACATCACCCTGTCGCCGCGGACCAAGAAGGTCATCGAGCTGGCCATCGACGAGGCTCGCAAGCTGGGCCACAGCCACGTGGGCACCGAGCACCTGCTCCTGGGCCTGGTCCGGGAGGGGGAGGGCATCGCCTCCGGCGTCCTGGAGTCGCTGGGCGTCTCGCTCGAGAAGGTCCGCCACCAGGTCATCGCGACCCTGGGGCAGCAGAACCCCCAGGCCGCCGAGACCGCCGCGGCGGGCAAGGCCTCGTCCTCCAAGACGCCGACGCTCGACCAGCTGGGCGTCAACCTGACGGCCATGTCCAAGGCCGGCCAGCTGGACCCGGTCATCGGCCGCGAGAAGGAGATCGAGCGCGTCATCCAGATCCTCTCGCGCCGGACCAAGAACAACCCGGCGCTCATCGGCGAGCCCGGCGTGGGCAAGACCGCCATCGCGGAGGGGCTCGCGCACCGGATCGTGAAGGCCGACGTGCCGGAGACGCTCCAGGGCAAGCGCGTGCTCACGCTGGACATCGGCTCGCTCGTCGCCGGCACGAAGTACCGCGGCGAGTTCGAGGAGCGCCTCAAGAAGATCATCGAGGAGCTGCGGCACGCGCACGACGTGATCCTGTTCATCGACGAGCTGCACACGCTCGTGGGCGCGGGCGCGGCCGAAGGCGCCGTGGACGCGGCGAACATCCTCAAGCCGTCCCTCGCGCGCGGCGAGCTCCAGTGCATCGGCGCGACCACGCTCGACGAGTTCCGCAAGTACATCGAGCGCGACGCCGCCCTGGAGCGCCGCTTCCAGCCCGTCATGGTGGAAGAGCCGAGCATCGAGGAGACCGTGGAGATCCTCCTGGGGATCCGCTCGCGGTACGAGGACCACCACAAGGTCGCCATCACCGACGAAGCGGTGAAGAACGCGGCCGAGCTGTCATCCCGCTACATCACCGACCGGTTCCTGCCGGACAAGGCCATCGACCTGATGGACGAGGCCGCCAGCCGGGTCCGCCTGCGCTACTCCACGCTGCCGGTCGAGGTCAAGGACGCGCAGAAGGAGCTGGAGCGGATCCAGACGGAGAAGGAAGCGGCCATGGAGGGCCAGCAGTACGAGCAGGCCTCCGGCCTCCGCCAGCAGGAGCGCAACCAGCAGGAGAAGCTGCAGACCGCCAAGGCCGACTGGCTGCTGGCGCAGTCGCAGAAGCGGCCCGAGGTGACCGACGAGGACATCGCCGAGATCGTCTCGATGTGGACGGGCATCCCCGTCCGCAAGCTGGCCGAGGAAGAGACGCAGAAGCTCCTCCGCATGGAGGAGGCGCTCCACGAGAAGGTCATCGGGCAGAACGAGGCCATCAAGACCATCTCGCGCGCCGTCCGCCGCGCGCGCGCCGGCCTCAAGGACCCGCGCCGGCCCATCGGCGTGTTCTTCTTCGTCGGACCCACCGGCACCGGCAAGACGCACCTCGCGAAGTCGCTGGCCGAGTTCATGTTCGGCAGCACCGACAACGTGGTGAAAATCGACATGTCCGACTTCATGGAGCGGCACAACGTGTCGCGCCTGGTCGGGTCGCCGCCCGGCTACGTCGGGTACGAGGAGGGCGGTCAGCTCACCGAGACCGTCCGCCGCAAGTCCTACTGCGTGATCCTGCTGGACGAGGTCGAGAAGGCGCACCCGGAGGTCTTCAACATCCTCCTGCAGATCTTCGACGAGGGCCGGCTCACGGACGCCAAGGGCCGCGTCGTGGACTTCCGGAACACGATCCTGGTCATGACCAGCAACCTCGCGCAGAAGATGCTGAAGAGCGAGGCGGCGCTGGGCTTCCGCCAGCAGACCGCCGGCGACGACTCCGACATCCAGGCCGCCTACGAGCGCATGAAGGAGCGCGTGACCGAGGAGATGAAGCGCTTCTTCCGGCCGGAGTTCCTGAACCGCATCGACGCCACCGTGGTGTTCCAGCCGCTCAACAAGGACGAGATCCGGCTCATCGTGGACCTGGAGCTGGTCCGGGTGCGCAAGTCGCTGGCCTCGCAGGAGATCACCATCGAGATCACCGACGCCGCCAAGGACCAGATCGCCAGCGTCGGCTACGACTCCAACTTCGGCGCCCGCCCGCTGGGCCGCACCATCCAGAACCAGATCGAGGACCAGCTCTCGGAGATGCTCCTCCAGGGGCAGTTCAAGCCGGGCGACGCCGTCCTGGTGGACGCCAAGGATGGCAAACTCGAGATTACCAAGGCCGAGACGCGCCAGCCGGAGCCGGTCGGCTCCGCCTAGACCGCGCGGCGCCGCCCGGCGCCGCCACCCGCCGCGGATGCGCGTGGATCGGGACCGAGGTACCGGAAGCGCCCGCGCGGCATCCTCCGTGCATTCACCACACGGGCGTGCGCTTGCTCGTGTGCTTCGTCCTGGTCATCGGCGCCTGCGCGCCGCTCGAGGCCATGCTCGGCAGCGGTCCGGCGACCTGGCCGCTGCGCGGCACCGCGACGCCCGACGGCGAGGCGGGGCTCCGGCGGCCGATCGTCGTGAAAGTCGCGAACGACCGCGCGGCCCGGCCTCAGGCCGGGCTCGCCGCGGCCGACGTCGTCCTCGAGATCCCGGTCGAGGGCGGCATTACGCGCCTCGCACTCGTCTTTCACTCGGAGGAGCCCGGCCACGTCGGCCCGGTCCGGAGCGCCCGGAGCACCGACGTGGACGAAGCCGCCCGGCTGCACGCCATCCTCGTGCACGTCGGTGCGTCGGAGGCCGTCGCTCGGCAGGTGAGCGCCGCCGCCGGGGCGGGGGGATTCGTCCAGGTCGATGAGTTCGAGCACCCGGAAGCCTTCGAGCGGATCAGCGGGCGGGTGGCGCCTTACAACGCGTTCACCTCGGCCGAGGCAGCCCGCGCTGCGGCAGGAGAGGGGGGCCGCGACAGCGTCAACGTCCCGGCGCTCGCATTCGGCGAGCCTCCGTCCGGCGGCTCCGACGGCGCTTCGCTGGTCATTCCCTACGGCGACCCGCCGAGCGTGCGGTACGAGTACGACGCCGGGATCGGCGCGTACCACCGGACCCACGGGGGTGCCGACACCATCGACGAGGCGCTCGGCGTCGAGGTGCTGCCCGAGAACGTCGTCGTCGTCCGGACGGACGTCACGGAGATCGCGGGCACCTCCGACGTCGCCGGAGCGCCGTCGCTCGAGTACCGCGCCACGGGAACGGGCCCGGTGACCGTGCTCCGAGACGGCCGGCGGTACGAGGGGACGTGGACCCGCGGGAGCGCCGACATGTACCGCTTCACCGACGCGGCGGGCGCGCCGATCACGCTCAAGCCCGGCCTCACCTGGATCCACATCGTCCCGGAGTCGGCCGACATCGGCGAGTAGGGAGCGGTGTCACGCGACCGCCGATACTGGTCGCGATGCCCCCCGCCAAGCCCAAGACCGCCTTCGTCTGCCAGCAGTGCGGCTTCCAGTCCCCGAAGTGGGCTGGCCGCTGCCCCTCCTGCGAGGGCTGGAACAGCTTCGTGGAGGAGCGCGTGGTCGCGCCTCCGAAGGGCCGGGACGGCGCGCCGCGCGCGCCTCGGCCCGCGATCCCGCTGGATCAGGTCGAGAGCTCCGCAGACGACCGCATCCCGACGGGCATCGCCGAGTTCGACCGGGTCCTGGGCGGCGGCATCGTGCGCGGCTCGCTCGTGCTCCTGGGCGGCGACCCGGGCATCGGCAAGAGCAGCCTGCTCATGCAGGCCTCCGCGCGCCTGCGCGAGCGCGGCGCCGTCCTCTACGTCTCCGGCGAGGAGTCGGCGGTCCAGGTCAAGCTCCGCGCCAGCCGCTTCGGCATCGACGGCGCGGGCATCTCGCTCCTCGCGGAGACCGACCTCGCGACGGTCATGGAGACGATCCGCCGGACGCGGCCCGCTCTCGCGGTCATCGACTCGATCCAGACGATGAGCTCGGACGCCATCGGCTCGGCCGCCGGCGGCGTCTCGCAGCTGCGCGAGTGCGCGGCGCGGCTGCTCGAGGTCGCCAAGGGCGACGACGTGCCCATCTTCCTCATCGGCCACGTGACCAAGGAGGGCGCCGTCGCGGGGCCGCGCGTGCTCGAGCACATCGTGGACGCCGTCCTGTATCTCGAGGGCGAGCGGTTCCACTCCTTCCGCATCCTCCGCGCGACCAAGAACCGCTTCGGATCGACCGACGAGGTCGGCGTCTTCGAGATGAGCGACACCGGGCTGCGCGAGGTCGCCGACCCGTCCGGCGTCTTCCTCGAGGAGCGCGGCCGCGGCGTCTCGGGGAGCGTTGTCGTGCCGACGCTCGAGGGCACGCGCCCGCTGCTGGTGGAGGTGCAGGCGCTGGTCACGCCGACGTCCTTCGGCCTCCCGCGCCGGACCGCGAACGGCGCGGACCTCCAGCGCGTGGTGCTGCTGCTCGCCGTGCTGGCCAAGCGCGCCGGGCTGTCGCTGGGGCAGCACGACGTGTACGTGAACCTCGTCGGCGGCCTGCGCGTTCGGGAGCCCGCCACCGACCTGGGGCTCGCGGTCGCGGTCGCCTCGGCGCTGCGCGACCGCCCGGCCGACCCGCGGGCCGTGTTCCTGGGCGAGCTCGGGCTGGGCGGGGAAGTGCGGCGCGTCCAGCGCCTGGCCGCGCGCCTCCGCGAGGCCGAGCGCCTGGGGTTCGAGCGGGCCGTCGTGCCGGCGGCGAGCGCGCCTGACCTGAATGGCACCTCTCTCGAGGTCGTGCCGGTGAAGGACCTGCGCGAGGCCATCGCGCGCTCGGGGGTCGTGAACCAGGGTTAACGCCGGTCCCCCATGCGTCCAGGCGTTACGCTCGCGGCATGATCATCCATCCTCTCCACCCCCGTAGAAAGGAGGTGGCCAGCGCATGCTCCTCACATCCATCCGTCTCGGCGGTGCACTCTTCGGCTTCTTCTTCGGCTCCTGGCTCGGCAGGGAGCTGGTCCGGTTCGGACAGCTCTCGAGCGCGCAGGACCAGGTCACGGTCGTCTCGGCGGTCACGGCCGCGTGCGGGATCCTCGGCTGGCTCGGCGCTCCCTACGCCACGATCCTTCCCGGCCGGGCCATCGCCCGCCGCATCCGCGACGCGTCCTTCGGCGACCTGGTCGGCGGCTCGCTCGGCGCCGCGTTCGGGCTCGTGCTCGCGCTGCTCCTGGCGATCCCGCTCGCGCTCCTACCGGGGGACCTAGGCCGCTACTCGCCCCTGGTCGCCGCGGTGCTGCTCGGTCTCACCGGAGCGGCCGCCGGGATGCTGCGCCGCAGCGACATGGCCGCCGCCGTGCGCGACCTCCGCGGCGGCCGGGCCCGCGACACGCAGCGGGTGCTGCTCGACACGTCCGTGATCATCGACGGCCGTGTGGCCGACGTGGCGAAGGCGGGCTTCCTGCGCGGTACGCTCATCGTCCCGCGCTTCATCCTGGCCGAGCTCCAGCTGTTCGCGGACTCGAGCGACGCGTCGCGCCGCGAGCGCGGCCGCCGCGGGCTCGAGATGCTGTCGCGGATGCAGCGCGAGACGACGGTGCGCGTCGAGGTCATCGACGCCGACCCGCCCGGCGAGCAGGGCGCCGACTCGAAGCTCATCGCGCTGGGCCGGTCCCTCGGGACCGCGATCATGACCAACGACTACGGGCTCAACCGGGTCGCGGAGCTGCAGGGCGTGCAGGTCCTCAACATGAACGACCTGGCGAAGGCCGTCCGTCCGGTCGTCCTGCCGGGTGAGGAGATCACCGTCCGGGTGATGCAGGAGGGCAAGGAGGCGCAGCAGGGCGTGGGCTATCTCGAGGACGGCACCATGATCGTCGTGGAGAACGGCGGCCGCCACATCGGGAGCGACTTGACCGTCACCGTCATGCGCGTCCTGCAGACCGTGGGCGGGCGCATGATCTTCGCGCAGCCGAAGGGCGAGGCCGCCGAGGGTCCGCGTCGCGCGCGTGCCGCCCACTAGCGGGGAGCGCGCGGCCGCGGCCATCCTCGCGGCCGGCGGCTCGACGCGCCTGGGGGAGGACAAGGTCACGGCGGAGCTCGGTCCGCTGCCGGTCGTCTGCTGGTCCGTCGCCGCGGCGCGCGCCGCTGGCCTGTTCGAAGAGATCGTGGTCGTGGCCGCGCCCGACCGCCTGGAGGCGGTGAGGGCGCTGGTCGGAGCCCGCTATCCCGAGGTGCGTGTGGTACCCGGCGGCGCCGAGCGCACCGCCTCCTCGTGGGCGGCGATGGACTCGACGGCGGCCGCCGTGCTCGCCATTCACGACGCCGCGCGGCCCTTCGCGCCGCCGGCGCTCTTCGCGCGATGCGTGAACGCGGCCTCCGAGTCCGGCTCGGGCGTCGCGGGCATCCCGCTCGCGGACACGGTCCGCCGCGCGGACGAGGCCGGCCGGTCGCTCGAGGAGCTCGAGCGCGAGGGTCTCTGGCAGATCCAGACCCCGCAGGCGTTCAGGCGGGACCTCCTGGAGCGGGCGCGCGCGGCCGCCGGAGCGCGAGGCTTCACCGACGACGCGGCCGCGGTCGTGGCCTGCGGCGAGCGCGTGCGCATGGTGCACGGCGACCGGCGCAACCTCAAGATCACGACCTTCGAGGATCTCGCGTATGCCCGCGAGCTCGTCGCAAAGGGACTCGTCGCGCTCGCGGCCACCTCGAGCGGGCTACGCTCGCAGCAGCGGATATGAGTCCCGGCTCGGAGCCACCCCTCACGCACGCGCGCTTTCGGACCGGTCTGGGCTACGATATCCACCGGCTCGCGCCGGATCGCCGCCTCGTACTGGGCGGTGTCGTGATCGAGCATCCGACGGGCCTGGTCGGCCACTCCGATGGCGACGTCCTGCTTCACGCGGTCATGGACGCGCTGCTCGGGGCCGCGGGGCTCGGCGATCTCGGGAAGCACTTCCCCAGCGACGATCCGGACTACGAAGGAGCGAGCAGCGTCGTGCTGCTGCGCCGCGTGGCGAAGCTCCTCGGAAGCGCGGGCCTCACGGTCGCGTCGGTGGACGCGACGGTGATCGCGGAGGCGCCGCGGCTCGCGCCGCACACGGATGCGATGCGCGCTGCCGTCGCCGAGGCGGTCGGCCTGGACGCCGGGCGGGTGAGCGTCAAGGCCAAGACGAACGACGGCCTCGGCGCCCTCGGCGCGGGGCAGGCCATCGCGGCCCTCGCGACGGCGCTCCTCGAAGAGCGCACCTAGCCACCGGAGGCGGCGCGCAAAGCGACCGCCGTAGCGACAAGGAGACCGACATCACCGCTACCGGGACTCAACCCACGCTTCGCCTGTACGACAGCGCGCGCCGAGCGGTCGTGCCGTTCGAGCCGCTGGAGGCGGGCCGCGTGGGCATCTACAACTGCGGGCCCACCGTCTACGACTGGCAGCACGTCGGGAACCTCTACGCCTACCTGGTCGCCGACGTCGTCCGCCGCACCTTCGAGAGGCTCGGCTACCGGGTGAAGCAGGTGATGAACATCACCGACGTCGGGCACATCGTGGGCGACGTGGACGAGGGCGACGACAAGATGGAGTTGGCGGCGCGCCGCGAGAAGAAGGATCCGCAGGCGCTGGCCGAGCGGTACACGAAGCAGTTCTTCGAGGACCGCCGCCGCCTCAATATCCTCGACCCGCACGTCGTCTCGAAGGCCACCGACCACGTCCCGCAGATGATCGCGCTCATCGAGCGCCTCCTCGAGACGGGGCACGCGTACGTCGCCGCCGACGGCGCCTACTACGACGTGGCGACCTTTCCGGGGTACGGCACGCGGCTCAACGCCGAGCTGCCCGAGGAGCGGATGGCCGGGGCGCGCGTCGAGGTGAACCGCAACAAGCGCGACCCGCGCGACTTCGCCCTCTGGCGCGCCGCCAAGCCGGGCGACCTCCAGCAGTGGGACTCGCCGTGGGGCCGGGGCAACCCAGGCTGGCACATCGAGTGCTCCGCAATGTCGATGGCCTACCTCGGCGACACATTCGACGTCCACTCCGGCGGCGAGGACCACCTCTTTCCGCACCACGAGTGCGAGATCGCGCAGTCGGAAGGCGCGACGGGCAAGCCCTTCGTGCGGTACTGGCTGCACAACCGCTTCCTGAAGGTGGACAGCGCGAAGATGGCCAAGTCAGCCGGCGGGTTCTACCGGCTCTCCGAGATCGAGTCGTGGGGCTTCGATCCCCTGGCGCTACGCCTGCTCGCGCTCGGCACGAGCTACCGCAAGGGCCTCGACTTCACGCGTGAGGGCCTCGCCTCCGCGCAGACGCGGCTCGAGCGGTGGCGCAGCCTGGTCGGCGAGGCGCGCGGCGCGGGCGTGGCC